>JAEZIA010000440.1 GCA_023416315.1 Actinomycetes bacterium | reverse complement strand
CGGCGATCATGGTCGCGACTTCGGTCTGTTCCCCCGATTCGGTGGACTCGTAGGCGGCGGCGAACTCGGTCCTGGTGGCCGCGGGCTCAAGGACTTCGGTGAGCGTCGACAGCGGCAGCGCCACCAGGTCGGCGATGGTGCGGCCGGCGAACGTCACCGCGAGCGCCTCGGGCCGCAGCCCGGAGCCGTCGCACACCGGGCAGTCGGCGCTGTGTACGTACTGCAGCACGCGGCGCCGCATCGCCGCGCTTTGGGAGTTGGCCAGTGTGTGGCGGACGTGGCGCTCAGCGCTGGAGAACGTCCCGTTGTAGTAGTAGTCCGCGGTCACCGGATGCTGGCTGGGATCGATCTCGACGGTGGGTTGATCCTCGGTGAACAGTATCCAATCCCGTTGCCGCTTGGTGAGTTTGCGCCACGGTTTATCGATGTCGTAGCCCAGCGTGATGAGGATGTCGCGCAGGTTCTGGCCCTGCCAGGCTCCCGGCCAGGCCGCCACCGCGCCCTCACGGATGGTTAGCGACGGGTCGGGGACCAAGCTCTGTTCGGTGACCTCGTGGATACGGCCGAGACCGTGGCACTGCGGGCACGCGCCGATCGTCGTGTTCGGGGAGAAGGCGTCGGAGTCGAGCCGCTCGGTGGCTCCTGGCGGATAGCTACCGGCGCGGGAGAACAGCATGCGCAGCAGGTTCGACAGCGTGGTGACGGTACCGACGGTGGACCGGGACGTCGCGGCGCCGCGGCGCTGCTGCAGTGCAACCGCAGGGGGCAGTCCGGTGATGTCGTCGACCTTCGGTGCGTCCTGCGGCAGCAGCAACCGGCGGGCGTAGGGCGCCACCGATTCGAAGTAGCGCCGCTGGGCCTCGGCATAGATGGTCCCGAACGCCAGCGACGACTTGCCGGAGCCGGATATCCCGGTGAACGCGACGAACGAGTCGCGCGGGGCGGCGACATCCACGGTTTTCAGGTTGTGTACCCGGGAAGCGTAGACACGGATGTATGGGTCGACCGCGTTCGTGTCGACGCCCGTCCCGTTGTCCACCTCATCCATTGTGTACGACGGGCAGGCTGCCCCGTGGGCGGTACCGGTCCGGCGGGAAATGGCAGTGGGCCAGGGCGCGCCTACCCCCGGCTCCCGGCCGCTCGGATCGCCCGCACGAACTTCGCGATCGCCTCCTAATCCGCGGACGCTGGCGGTCAGCGGCGGATGCCGATGACAGTCGACCGCGGCAGGCGGCCGGCCCGCGAGTGTCCGCTGAGCCGGTCGCCGTCGAAGTGGACATCGAGTTCCAGCTTGAGTCTCATCGGTTGGTGATGCTCTGGCACCACCGCATGTGGCGATCGTGGACGAATCGTGGCGTCGGTCCAGTATCCAGATGGCCACGTATCGACGGGATTTCGCCACTGGAGCAATCGCGCCGATGTCCAGATCTGTGCGGTAGTTGTCCAGCTAGCCACTGGCGGGCTCGCGGGCGGTTGGGAACAGTGGGTACATGGTCACCCAACACTCGACGGCCGGCACCAGCCACGCCGCACAGTGGAGCCTTCCCGACTCCACAATCTGCACAGCGGCTTTCGCGCTCGCCGAGAGTGTCTCGCCGGTCTTTTTGCACAATCACTGCGTCCGGGGGTTTCTGTTCGGCCGCGAACTCGCAGCCGCAAAGGGATTGCGGAGCGGAATCGATTATGACGAGGAGACCGTGTTCCTCTCTTCGATCCTGCACGACTTGGGCATTACTGCCTACGGACAGGGGGACCAGCGTTTCGAAGTCGACGGCGCGGACGCCGCCGCACACTTCCTGCGGGAGCAGGGCTTGTCCGAGGACCGTGTGACGGTCGTGTGGCAATCGATCGCACTGCACACCAGCGTCGGCCTGGGCCACCGATTCGGCACCGAGCATGCGGTCTGCCACGGCGGGATCGACATGGATGTCATTGGCGCACAAAAGGAGTTGCTGCCCGCCGGTTTCGCCGACCGCGTGCACGCTGCATGGCCGCGTCACAATCTGGGCTATGCCATCGCCGAGGCGATCGGTCGCGATACGCAGGCCAACCCGCGCAAGGCTCCACCCTTCTCGTTCCCCGCGCATGTTCACCAGGTGGTCAACAATGCGCCGGCCTGGAGTTTTGCTGATCTGGTGGAGGGGTCTGGTTGGGGTGATAACGGTTCGCGACGTCAGTGAGTGTGGTCGGGCTGTCCGCGACGACTCCGTACCGCTTCGCTTGCCGAGGTCTCTCGCAAACGGCGTCGGGTAGTTCGCGGCCCGGCAATCCTGCGGGGTCTAACGTGGGCGGAATGGGTTTGTTCAGTCATGAGGAGTTCCGGGACCCGGGCGACAGTGTTGGCGACGGCTCCGGTGGTCGAGCTGTCGAGCGAGCCCGGGCTGCCGAGTTGGACGAGTACGGGGTGCCTGAACCTGTGGTGGTGGGTCCGGGACTTCCGCCTGAGGATGGTTCGTGCGGTCAATACGCTGTGCAGTTCCACGTGTCTACGTCAATGCTGCTCAGGCTGAACCGTATTGCGCAACTGCGTGGGGTCAGCGTGCCGGAGGTATGCCGGCAGGTGATGGGTGTGTTCGTTGCCCAGCAGGAGGGTGAGCTCGGTACATTGCTTGCCGCCGAGGCCGAGGCGGCTGATTACCGCCCCAGTTTGGGTGAGGCGTAGTACGCCCGGTTGGGATAACAACGATTCGCCATGGGGACGCACCCGCTGACTCGTGGTCGCGTACGCCACGGCGAGCAGATGATTCCCCGGCTGCCCGGCCATACTACCGCGCCATATTCGTAAACCGCGACAGGTGCAGCTGGTGCGCCACCGTCACCGTACGGGTCGGTCCGGCACGGTGTTTGGCCACAATCAGGTCGGCTTCACCGCCGCGCGGGTCGTCGGTTTCGAACGCATCGGGTCGGTGCAGCAAAATCACCATGTCGGCGTCCTGCTCGATCGAACCCGACTCACGAAGGTCGGCCAGCATCGGCTTCTTGTCGGTGCGCTGCTCGGGTCCGCGGTTCAGCTGGCTCATCGCCACCACCGGGACTTCCAGCTCCTTGGCCAAAAGCTTGATCTGGCGCGAGAATTCGGAGACTTCCTGCTGACGGGACTCGACCTTCTTGCCCGACGTCATCAGCTGCAGGTAGTCCAGCACGATCAGTCGCAAGCCGGCCTGCTGGTGCAGCCGGCGGGCCTTCGCGCGGATCTCCATCATCGTGAGGTTGGGCGAATCGTCGATATACAAAGGCGCTTCGCTGATTTCACTCATCCGGCGCGCCAGCCGCGTCCAGTCGTCATCGGTCATCCGACCCGATCGCATGTCGGCCAGCTTGATCTTTGCCTCTGCCGAGAGCAGGCGCATGACGATCTCGGACTTGCTCATTTCCAGCGAGAACACGATGCTCGGCAGCCGGTGTTTGATCGAGCAGGACCGCATGAAGTCCAGGCCCAGCGTCGAGTTGTGCGTCGGGATCATCGCGCGGCCGGCAAGATACATATGGTCGGCGTTATCGACCTCCACGCACCGCACCGGCACGCTCCCGATCGGCCGCACGTCGGTGATGAACCGCGACGACGTGCGTGCCCTCCCGTCGGCTCGTCGTTCCTTGTGCAGCAGCGCTTTCCGCGGCAACTCGAAGACAACATCGTCGGTGGCGAAGTTCAGGATGAAAGCCGTTGAGCTCGCATCCCGGTGGCATGCGTAACCGAGACTCACGACGAGCTCGAAGACATCATCGGCCAACTGCTGATCGGGCGCCGAAAACTCGACTCCCCCGTCGTTGGTCACAACTCCGCCAGAGTCCAACAGGCCGGCCAGCAGCGCCCGCCGCTGCGTTTCCGAAGCACGCAGATACTCGGCAGGGATGCGCACTTCGTCGGCCTCGACGCGCATCACGATCTCAGGATCGGCGGCGCCGACTCCCCCACCGAGCCACACACCGAGGGTGTACGGCGGAACCGGAAGCACCCGATCCTCGGCCACGACTGCCCTGGTGTTGGTCACCGAGTGGGTCGCACACAGCGTCATCGCGATCTCGCGCGTGGTCCGCACAGCCGACGCCCGCGTCTCGGTCAGCCACTGATGCTCGGCATCGGCGATCAGGACTGTGCCGTCGGAGAACTCGACCTCATAGCAGGGTCGCCCAATCATGACGTCGGTCGCGGCGACCACGCGCGTGGGCAGCCCGTCGGCACCGATCAGGTAATCCCCGACCTGGACCTCACCCATCGTGGTCCAGCCCGTCGGCGTCGCCAGCGGCGTGTCCAGCGCCAGCGCCTTCCCCATACCCGGCCGGGCCGCCACCACGATCATCTGACCCGGATGCAGCCCGTTGGTCAGCTCGTCGAGTTCGGTGAAGCCGGTCGGCACACCCTTGGAGATGCCGCCCTGCGAGGCGATGGCGTCGATCTCGTCCATCGTCGGCTGCAGCAGATCTTCCAGGGGAAGGAAGTCCTCGGTGGTCCGCCGCTCGGTGACGTCGTAGATCTCCGCCTGCGCGCGGTCCACGATCTCGTTGACGTCGGCGCCCTCGGCACCGGCATAGCCGTACTGCACCACCCGGGTGCCCGCCTCCACCAGCCGGCGCAACAACGCCTTCTCCGCGACGATGCCGGCGTAGTAGCCGGCGTTGGCGGCTGTCGGCACCGTGGAGATCAGCGTGTGCAGATACGGCGCCCCGCCGATGCGGCGCAGCAGCCCGCGGCGGTCCAGCTCGGCGGCGACGGTGACGGCATCCGCCGGCTCACCGCGGCCGTACAGATCGAGGATCGCGTCGTAGACGTTTTGATGGGCGGGCCGATAGAAGTCGCCGGGACGCAGCCGCTCCAACACATCGGCGATGGCGTCTTTGGACAGCAGCATGCCGCCCAACACCGATTGTTCGGCGGCGAGGTCCTGGGGCGGCTGACGGCCGAAGTCCTCGGAAGGAGGAGGACTATCCATCCCGGGCTGACCGAGATCGTCGACGACCGCCATGTGGCTGCCCCCACCTCCTCTTGAACCGTCGAACCTATGTTCGATGCGCTATCAGAGGTCTACCCCATACCCCCGACAAGTACTCGGCGTCGCGATGATGATCCGCACTGCCGACGGCTCACGCTAGACGTTGCTGGAGCCGTCGCAAACCGGGCCTGTTCATCAACCTGTTAGTGGTTTGTGGATAGCTGGGGACAGGGGTGTTGAGTCGTTGGGGAGAACCTGTGGATCAAGCGCTAATTTTCGGTTATCTGCCCAGCTAAACGCAGGGTAACGCCGGTGCTGTGTTGTGGATGGCAAGTTCCTCGGCGTGTCGGCCCGGGTTGCGATCTCGGGCGTGTTGTGTTGCCGGAGGTTATGCGCCAGGTTAACGGCTGGTTAGATTTGCTGGGCCACCCGCGCCAGAATGTGTTCGCCAGAGATACAGCAATTCCCCGGGGGCGGCCGCGAACGGCCACCACCCGGGGAATTGACGCTGTCGGCTAACTCTGAGGCACGACGTCGACGGTCACGTCGACATTCACCTCGGGGTGCAGATGCAGAGCGACGGTGTGGGTGCCGGTCGCCTTGATGTGAGCCTTGGGCAGCTGCACGGTGCGCTTGTCCAGGCTAGGCCCGCCGGCCTTCTTGATCGCCCCGACGATGTCGTTGGCGGTCACCGAACCGAACAGCTTGCCCGAGTCCACGGCGGACTTGACCGGCAGCTGGATCGAACCCAGCGCGGCGATTGCGGCCTTGATCTCGTCGGCGTGCTCACGGTCGCGCACGGTCTTGGTCTCGCGGGCGCGACGGATCTCGTCGGCCTGCTTCTGCGCACCGCGCGTGGCCACGATGGCCAGGCCGCGCGGCAGCAGGTAGTTACGTCCGTAGCCGTCTTTCACCTCGACGGTGTCACCGGCAACGCCGAGGTGGTCGACCTCAGCAGTCAGGATGAGCTTCATTGTCGTACTTCCGTTCTCTACCGGGCCGCCGAGGTGAACGGCAGCAAGGCAACCTCGCGCGCGTTCTTGACGGCGATCGCGATGTCGCGCTGGTGCTGCACGCAGTTACCGGTCACCCGGCGGGCGCGGATCTTGCCCCGCTCGCTGATGTAGGTACGCAGCAGTGCGGTGTCCTTGTAGTCGATCTCCTGCCCCTTCTTGGAGCAGAACACGCACTTGCGGGTCTTGACCGGCTTTTCCGGTGCGGGACGCCGCTTGTTGGTCTTGGCCATGGGTCAATCTCTCTCGTTCTTCTTTGGTGGCGCGCCCCTGGCGCGCAAAGGTTTTCGTTGGTATCAGAAGGGCGGTTCGTCGTCGCCGCCAGCGAACGATCCCGATGCCGGGGCGCTGCCCCACGGATCGTCGTTGCTGGACTCACTGGCCGCTGCCGCCGGACGGGAGCCACCGCCACCGCCGCCTCCGCCGAAGCCGCCGCCACCGCCGCCACTGCGCGAGGCCTTGTTGACCTTGGCGGTGGCGTAACGCAGCGACGGGCCGATCTCGTCGACCTCGAGCTCCACGACGGTGCGCTTCTCGCCCTCACGGGTTTCGAAGGACCGCTGCTTGAGCCTGCCCTGAACGATCACCCGCGAACCGCGGGTGAGGCTCTCGGCCACGTTCTCGGCCGCCTCACGCCAGATGTTGCAGCGCAGGAACAGCGCCTCGCCGTCTTTCCACTCATTGGTCTGACGGTCGAAGATCCGGGGTGTGGACGCCACCGTGAAGTTGGCGACGGCTGCACCGGACGGGGTGAAGCGCAGTTCGGGGTCGGCGGTCAGATTTCCGACGACTGTGATGGTCGTGTCACCGGCCACAAGGTCCTCCTGGCATAGGCGGATGGATTCACCGCGAAGCCTACGTAACGGCTCCGACGCGCGGCGAGGTTATCCACTGACGCGGATTGTGAGTCCGAAGCGGACTCAGTGCTTATCGGTCCGCATCACCTTGGTCCGAAGTACGGACTCGTTCAGGTTGAGCTGACGATCGAGCTCGGACACGGTGGCCGGTTCGGCCTTCACATCGACAACGGCGTAGATGCCTTCGGCGTGCTTGGCGATCTCGTACGCCAGCCGGCGCCGGCCCCAGATGTCAACCTTTTCGACCGAACCGCCGTCACTGCGGATGACGTTCAGGAACGTCTCCAGAGACGGGGCAACGGTGCGCTCGTCGAGAGTGGGGTCAAGGATGACCATGATTTCGTATGGACGCATGGGAACCTCATCACCTCCTATGGTCGTAGCGGCCACGGTGAATCCGTGGCAGAAGGGTCGCCTGCGTCGGCAACCCGG
>JAEZIA010000429.1 GCA_023416315.1 Actinomycetes bacterium | reverse complement strand
TGCTGAACAACCCGGACGTTCCACAGGAGGCCAAGTTCTTCGACTGGGCGATCCGCGACTCGATGCCCGACTGGGCGGCGCAGATGCTCGGCTACCAGCCGCCCCACCCGGTCGAACGCGCCGCCCGCCGCGCCGCGACTTGGGCGGCCCTCAACGGGGCACACCTCGCGCTCGACCCACTGCCGGAGTTCCGGCAGGCCTGCCGTCGGGTCGCCAACGGCACCGTCGTCGACCACACCGAGCCGTCGTACGTATTGGGCACCGACCCGGTCCGCGACCGCCACACCGTCGAGCAGATGGTGTGATCTGGGCCACCCGCGAATTGGTGAGATTCACTCGCTAACCGTGCCCATCAGCGAACTTATTCGTGGTCAAGATCACCACCGCCCGTACCACCTCGCGACGGCCCTCCAGCATGGCCAATAACTTAAGAACTTTCCTTAATAATTTAGACGCAACTGAGGCATTGTGATTTATGCCTCTTTCGGCCCACGTCCGATAAGAAAATCTAAGCCGAGGCGGCGCCGCCGCGCCGAAATTGTGATCTTGAAACTCGGTGAAAGACCAGCTAAAGGGCAGTTTTTCTCGGATGTCGAGCGGATTGCAACGAATTGATAACGATCCCTGTCTCAGGATCAGCTGAGATGTTCGGGGCGCTTCGTAATGGGTTGCGAAAAGCCGCGAATTCTCCGTGAATTCACTCGCTACACTCGACGAAGACGGTTACCGCCAGGTAACGCAGAAACCACTAAAGATAAAGCGCGGCTGGGTTCAGGCCGCCGGAGGTACGAGATCATGGCAAACAAAACGGGAGTTACAGAAGGGTCTAACGTCACCGGTGTTGCGGTGGCGGAGCGGGTTGCCGCTGAGGACTCTTTGTGGCTGTCGTCGCTGCCGACGATCCGGCGGGCGCCGATCGGCGACATGCTGCCGCAACTGTTGGACGGCGCCGCACTCGAACCGCCGACCGAGCCGATCGCCGCACCGGTCATGACCGTCGTGCGCACGCTCACCGCCGGCCACGGACCCGTCAGCGACATCGCCGTCAGCCCGAATGGCCGCCACCTCGTCACCGCCCACTACGGCGCCGACGTGGTGTGCGTGATCGACACGGCGCGCTTCGTGGTCACCGCGACCATCGACAACCTGAGCGAGCCGTATGCCGCCGTCATCGTCGGCGATCGCGCCTACGTCAGCGCCGCGTCCAACGAGCAGGACGCCGTCGTCGCCGTCGACACCCGCACCGGGTCGGCGTTGGCGGCCAAGACGTTCGACGCGACGGTCGGTGGCCTGGCTGTGAGCCCGGCCGGCGATCTGCTCTACGTCGCGCGGACCACCGCCGATGCCGTCGACGTCGCCGTGATCGACATCGAGTCCGGTGCTGTCAGCACCATCGCGATCCCGGCCGCACCCGGCGCCTCGGTCGAGTCCCTGCGGATCAACGCCGAAGGCACCCGGCTGTTCGTGGCGCTCACCACCCCCGCCGGCGGCATGCTGGCAATCGTCGACACCAAAAGCGGTGCGGTCAAGGCTGCGGTTTCGGTCGCAGGCTCGATCGGTGACATCGCGGTTATGCCCAACGGTCGCACCGTTTTTGCCACCGGTTGGGACGCCGAGCTCGGCGGTGCCGTCCACGTGATCGACGTCGCGGGCGCCCGGGTCACCGACACCATCGGGATGGGTGGTGTGCCGACGCAGTTGGTGCTCGGCCGCGGCGGTGCGTGTGCCTACATCGTCGACCGGGACGAGATCGCGGTGATGTGCACCGCCACCACCGAGATCGTCGACAGCATCGTCATCGGGCCGCAGCTGTCGTGTCTGGCGGTGGATCCGGTGCGCAACCGGTTGTACGCGGCCGACTACACCGGCACGGTCACCGCGGTTCGGCTGGATCCGGCGGCGCCGCGACAGCAACTGACCGCCGCCGCGTCCTGACCCGCCCGCGCGTCAGCGCGCGCTGCAGTCCAACGACACCGAGATCGTCTGGCTGGTGACCACCGGCACCAGGATTGTGCGATCGTCGCCGCGGCCCGGACCGACGTAGGGCACCCACTGGGTGAGGGTCTGCGGGTTGCGAACATTGGTGACGACGCACTTCGACAGCGGGCCGGTGCCGATGCGGTCGACGTTGACCGTGTAACCCTGGCTCTGCAACTGGCTGATCGTGGCCTGTGCGTCACTCTCGGCCCACGCCGTCGCGGCCGGTCCGGCGATGATGCCACCCGCTGCCGCCGCCGCGGCCAGCGCAAATACGGTGCGCATGAACGTCTCCTCTTTTCCCGCCCAATGATCCTCCATGTACATCGTTGTTGCGCGCGAAAACGTTCCTCGCCAGCGCATCGGCGGCGAGTTGTTTAGCCCGACCGGGGTCGGGAAACCCGAAGCACTGGCCCTGACCGAGATTTATTGAGGAGGACCCATGGCAGATAACAGTGGACCCGAAGAAGGCATCAAGGGCGTCGTCGAGGACGTCAAGGGTAAGGCCAAGGAAGCCGTCGGCACCGTCACCGGCCGAGGTGACCTGACCGAAGAGGGCAAGGCTCAGCAGGACAAGGCCGACGCACAGCGCGACGCGGCGGCCAAGGAAGCCGAAGCCGAGAAGGCCCGCGGCGAGGCCAAGGCCCAGGAGAAGCGACAGGAGTCGCACCAGTAGCTCGATGCGCGAAGGCCCGGTCAGTGCTGACCGGGCCTTCGTCGTGTCAGTGGCGCGGTGCGTACATGATCAGCGCCACACCCACCAGGCAGATCAGCGAACCGGTCACATCCCAGCGATCCGGACGAAAGCCGTCGGCGGCCATACCCCACAGCAGCGAGCCAACGATGAACACCCCGCCGTAGGCGGCGAGGATGCGGCCGAAGTGCGCATCGGGCTGCAGTGTTGCGACGAAACCGTAAGCGCCCAAAGCGATTACGCCGAACCCGGCCCACAACCAGCCGCGGTGCTCGCGAACCCCCTGCCACACCAGCCAGGCGCCGCCTATCTCGAGCAGCGCCGCGGCGACGAACAACACGACCGATTTGCCCACCATGGGTGTCAGCATCGCACGCAAGGTTGCTCACAACCGGCCGCGGCCGTAGTCAAGGACCCACCACGGTTACGGCCTCAGCAGTCGGGCCTACCTGCGGCCGTCGACGCCGGCATCTGCCGGTCGCACTCACGGGGTAAGCCATCCCTGACCTGCCATCCGGCTCGCCACGCTAGATTCGGGCCTATGCAGAGCACCATGCAGTACTTCCCGCTTACGGTCGCGGCCATCCTGCGATACGCCGTCACCGTCCACGGCGACCGGACAGTGACCACCGCGACCGGGGACGGTGGCTACCGGCACGCCACCTATCGGGACCTCGGCCAACAGGCCGGGCGGCTGGCCAACGCGTTGCGGCGCCTGGGCGTCGAGGGTGACGACCGGGTCGCCACGTTCATGTGGAACAACCAGGAACACCTGGAGGCCTACGTCGCGGTGCCGTCGATGGGAGCGGTGCTGCACACGCTGAACATCCGGCTGTTCCCCGAGCAGATCGAGTTCGTCGCCTACGAGGCCGAGGACCAGGTGGTGATCGTCGACCTGTCGCTGGCCGCGATCCTGGCGCCGGTGTTGCCGAAGATGGAAACCGTGCACACCGTGATCGCCGTTGGCGCCGGCGACCTGGGTCCGTTGGAGGCGTCGGGCAAGCGGGTGGTGCGTTACGACGAGGTCATTGCCGCCGAATCCTGCGAGTTCGACTGGCCGGAGATCGACGAGAATTCCGCTGCCGCAATGTGTTACACGAGCGGCACCACCGGCCATCCGAAAGGCGTGGTGTACAGCCACCGGTCGAGCTACCTGCACTCGATGGGCGTGTGCGGGGGCAACGCCATGGGGTTGGGCTTCGGGGACAAGGCGTTTCCGATCGTGCCGATGTTCCACGCGAACGCCTGGGGGCTGCCGTACGCCGCGCTGATGGCCGGTGCGGACATCGTGCTGCCCGACCGCTTCATGGATGCCAAGTCGTTGGTGAACCTGATGGAGACCCAGCGGCCGACGGTGGCCGGCGCGGTGCCGACGATCTGGAACGACGTGATGCACTACCTGGACCGCAATCCCGGCCACGACATCTCCTCGCTGCGCCTGGTTGCCTGCGGTGGTTCGGCGGTGCCGGTGTCGCTGATGCAGACGTTCGAAGACCAATACGGTGTGGAGATCCGCCAGTTGTGGGGGATGACCGAGACCTCGCCGATGGCGACGCTGGCCTGGCCCGCGCCGAACACCCCGGAAGACAAGATCTGGGAGATCCGTGGCACGCAGGGGCGGCCGATGTGCGGTGTGGAAGCCCGCATCGTCGACGACGAGGGGGCGGTGTTGCCCAACGACGGCGAGGCCGTCGGCGAGTTGGAGGTGCGCGGGCCGTGGATCACCGGCTCCTACTACCGCAACACCGATGAGTCGAAGTTCCAGTCCGGTTGGCTGCGCACCGGCGACGTGGGCCGCATCGACGGCCAGGGCTACATCACGCTGACCGACCGGGCGAAGGACGTGATCAAATCCGGTGGCGAGTGGATCTCGTCGGTCGAACTGGAGAACCACCTGATCGCCCATCCGGCGGTGCGGGAAGCCGCGGTGGTCGGGGTGCCCGACGAGCGCTGGCAGGAACGGCCGCTGGCCGCGGTCGTGCTTCAGGAAGGCGCCGAGGTGTCCGCGGAGGAACTGCGAACGTTCCTAGCGGACAAGGTGGTTCGGTGGTGGTTACCGGAGCGGTGGACCTTCGTCGACGAGATCCCACGCACCAGCGTCGGCAAGTACGACAAGAAGACGATCCGGGCCCGGCACGCCGACGACGCCTACCGGGTCACCCACCTCACCTGACGGCGCGTTGGTAGGCCGTGACGACGGCCGCCCCGCCCAGCCCGATGTTGTGCTGCAACGCGGCGGTGACGTTGTCCACCTGACGCTTGTCGGCGGTGCCGCGTAGCTGCCAGGTCAGCTCCGCGCACTGCGCCAGGCCGGTTGCGCCCAGCGGATGGCCCTTGGAGATCAGCCCGCCCGACGGGTTGACCACCCAGCGTCCGCCGTAGGTGGTGTCGTTGTCGTCGACCAGCTTGGGCGCCTCGCCTTCACCGCACAGGCCGAGGGCTTCGTAGAGCAACAGTTCGTTGGCCGAGAAACAGTCATGCAGCTCGATGACCTGGAAGTCGTCCGGGCCCAGTCCGGACTGGTCGTAAACCTGTTGAGCGGCTTGGACATTCATGTCGTAGCCGATGATGTTCTTGGCGCTGCCGTCGAAGGTGGAGGCGAAGTCGGTAGTCATCGCCTGCCCGACGATCTCGACGGCCTGGCCGGCCAGATCATGCTTGTCGACGAACGCCTCGCTGGCCACGATCGCCGCGCCCGAGCCGTCGGAGGTGGGGGAGCACTGCAGCTTGGTCAGCGGATCGGAGATCATCTTGGCGCCGAGGATGTCGTCGAGGGTGTACTCCTCCTGGAACTGCGCGTACGGGTTGTTCACCGAGTGCTTGTGGTTCTTGTAACCGATCTTCGCGAAATGCTCAGCGGTGGTGCCGTACTTCTTCATGTGCTCGCGGCCTGCCGCGCCGAACATCCACGGCGCCACCGGGAACGTCATCGAATCGGTCTCGTTGAGAGCGACGATGTGGCGCATCAGCGGCGATTCCCGATCCTCCGCGCCACCGCCGAGGGAGCCGGGCTGCATCTTCTCGAACCCCAGCGCGATCGTGCAGTCGGCCAAGCCGCCCCGGATGGCCTGGGCGGCCAGGTACAGCGCCGTCGAACCGGTCGAACAGTTGTTGTTGACGTTGACGATCGGGATGCCGGTCATGCCGAGTTCGTAGAGTGCGCGCTGGCCGGACGTGGAATCACCCGAGCAGTAGCCGACATAGCCCTGCTGCACTTGCGCGTAGTCGATGCCGGCGTCGGCCAGCGCCTTGGTGCCCGACTCGTTGGCCATCTGCGGGTAGTCCCAGCCTTCGCGGCGGCCCGGCTTCTCGAACTTGGTCATTCCGACCCCGACCACGAACACCCTGTTCGGCATGGCGATTTCCTTCCGTCCGCATTGACGATCCCGCTAGTGTAGACCGCTGAAACACGTTCTAGTTTCTCGGCGCGAAGGGGCACCAATGACGTTGCGTGTCGTGCAATGGGCAACCGGGTCAGTCGGGGTCGCGGCGATTAAAGGCGTGCTGGAGCATCCTGACCTCGAACTCGCCGGCTGCTGGGTGCATTCGAAGGACAAGGCGGGCAAGGACGTCGGCGAGATCATCGGCACCGAACCGCTGGGGGTGACGGCCACCGACAGCATCGACGACATCCTGGCTTTGGACGCCGACGCGGTGATCTATGCGCCGCTGTTGCCGAATATCGACGAGGTGACCGCGCTGCTGCGTTCGGGCAAGAACGTCGTCAGCCCGGTCGGCTGGTTCTATCCGAGCGAATCCGAAGCCGCCCCGCTGGAAGCCGCCGCCCGGGAGGGCAACGTCACGCTGCATGGCGCCGGGATCGGTCCGGGTGCGGCTACCGAACTGTTCCCGCTGCTGCTATCGGTGATGTCCACCGGCGTGACGCATGTGCGCGCCGAGGAGTTCTCCGATCTGCGCACCTACGGTGCCCCCGATGTGCTGCGGCATGTGATGGGCTTCGGCGGCACGCCAGAGAGCGCGCTGACCGGCCCGATGCAGAAACTGCTCAACGGCGGCTTCTTCCAATCGGTCCGGCTGATCGTCGACCGCCTCGGGTTTGCCGCTGAACCGCAGATCCGCACCTCCCAGGAGGTGGCGGTCGCGACCGCGCCGATCGACTCGCCGATCGGGGTGATCGAACCCGGGCAGGTCGCCGGGCGGCGCTTCCACTGGGATGCCGTGGTCACCAACACGGTCGTCGTGCGTATTACCGTCAACTGGCTGATGGGTGAGGAAAACCTGGACCCCGCATGGTCTTTCGGTCCGGCGGGGGAGCGCTACGAGATGGAGGTCCGGGGCAACCCGAACACCTTCGTCACCGTCAAGGGCTGGCAACCGGAGAGCGTCGAGGAAGGCTTGCTCAGCAACCCCGGTGTGGTGGCCACGGCCGCGCACTGCGTGAACACCGTCGCCGCCACGTGTGCTGCGGAGCCGGGTATCGCCAGCTTCTTCGATCTGCCGCTGATCACCGGACGCGCGGCGCCGCAGCTCGCCCGGTGAGGGTGCAGGGTTGCGTCGAGTGTGCGTGGGGATACGCCGCCGGCGGCGTGTCGCGGATCTGAGCGCACAGTCGATATCTCGCTGGTGCCCTCCCGGATTCGCTCCATTCGCAGCTCGCGAAACATCCGCCCGGCCATCTCCGAGCAGTGCAGCTTCGCCATGGACGCCTGTCCAGTCCCGCGTCGATGCCCCGGACCGCTGGCTCCCGACGAGGATGGCGTCTACCAGTTCGTCACCCGGGTCGCCCACGCCTACCGCGGGTCGCGCTGAACGACCCTCGGCGGTAAGCACTTCCGACCCGGCTGGCAGACTCGCACCCTGTGACCACCAAACGTGCCCTGATTCTGGCAGGCGGCGGGATCGCCGGCATCGGCTGGGAGACCGGCGTGCTGCGCGGGATCTCCGACGAGGCCCCCGACACCGCGCAGGCGCTGGTCGATTCCGACGTCCTGGTGGGGACCTCGGCGGGTGCGACCGTCGCCGCGCAGATCAGCAGTTCGCTGTCGCTGGAACAACTCTTCGAACGGCAGACCGCCGAGCCGTCCGCGGAAATCGACTCCGGGGTCGACATCGAGGCGATCTCCGCGCTGTTCCTCACGGCGATGGCGCAGTCCGGCGAGCTGACCGAGAAACTGCGCCGGATCGGAACCATCGCGCTGGACACCCCGACCGTCGCCGAGCCGGTCCGCAGACGGGTCATCGAGGAGCGGCTGCCCGACCATCACTGGCCCGACCGGGATCTGCGAATCACCGCGATCGACACCGCAACCGGCGAGCGGGTGGTGTTCGACGCGTCGTCCGGGGTGGAGCTCGTCGACGCCGTCGCCGCCAGTTGCGCGGTGCCCGGAACCTGGCCACCGGTGACCATCGGCGGCCGGCGCTACATGGACGGTGGCGTCAGCAGTTCGATCCACACCGCCGTGGCCGCGGACTGCGACACGGCGGTGCTGCTGGTGCCCGCGAGCGAGTCCGCGCCGTCACCGTTCAGCAGCGGCACGGCGGCCGAGATCGCCGCCTACGGTGCCCGGAGCTTCGCCGTCTTCGCCGACGATGCGTCGCTGCAGGCGTTCGGGCCCAACCCGCTGGACCCGCGGTGCCGGATCCCGTCGGCGCTGGCCGGTCGTGTTCAGGGCCGCCGGGTGGCTGCGGCGATCACGGAGTTTCTGGGATGATGATGATCTCCGGGCCGGCGTGGCGGTAGGCATCCAACGCCTTGACGGCCAACTCCCGACCGAGGTCGATGATTTCCGCCGCGCGGTGGAAATCCAAACTGCGACAAGCTGTTCGGGGAATCTCGATGAGTAGGTCCGGCGGATAGGCTGCCATTTGGTGGCGGGCCAGCGCGGCTTGCGCGATGTCGATGGTCCGGTTCATCACCGCGAAGCTGCCGAGTTTGGGGATCGTGACTTCGCGCGAACTGTCGATCAGCTGGTCGGCGCTGGTCGGCTCGGAGTCCTCGCCGTCCTCGGCATCCGAACTGGTGCCAAACCGGCTCAGCATCGACTTGGCCGCGGGGGTGTCCAGGATCGATCGCGCCGTGTTGGTGTCCAGCAGCGCCGACGTGCTGCGCAGCAGTCGGCCGAGCCACTCACTGCTGGCGCCGGGTTCACCGGCGTCGGCGGCGGAGTCGTGGGACGCCTCGGGGTCCGGGCCGGACAGGCTGATCGCGATCGTGATGTCGGCGTTGACCGCGGCGATCGGCGCCAGCGGCAGTGGGTCGAGAATGCCGCCGTCGGCCAGCAGCCTCCCGTCGAGCACGTGCGGGCTGATCACGCCGGGGATGGCGATCGAAGCCCGAATCGCGGCGTCCACCGCGCCGCGCTGCAGCCAAACCGACTTCCCGGCGATCAGGTCGGTGGCGACGGCGGTGTAGGGGATCGGCAGCGCTTCGATCGTGGCTTCGCCGAGGATGTCTCGCACCGCGTCGAGGATCTTTTCGGCGCGCAGCACGCCCGCGGCCGTGATCGACGGGTCGAGGAGTCGCAACACGGCTCGCTGAGTCAACGTCTGCGCCCAGTCGGAGAACTCGTCGAGCTTTCCGGCGGCGTGCAGACCGCCGACCAAGGCGCCCATCGACGAGCCGGCGATGCCGACGACCTCGTAGCCGCGGTGGGTGAGCTCGTCGATGACACCGATGTGCGCGTACCCCCGTGCGCCACCGCTGCCGAGTGACAGTGCGACCCGGCCGGTCGGGGATTGGTCGGCCATGGCTCCCATTCTGCTCATCGAAAGCGGAAGGGCACCCCGTTCGGGATGCCCTTCCGTGGTGCGCGTCATCGCGCCCCGGCTAATCGCGTTGGATCACGTCCTTGGCGCCGAGCTTGTCGCCGCCGACCGTGTATCCCAGCGAATCGACTGTGGTCTCGTGGGAATCTCCGTACCCGCTCGTGGCGGCCTCTGCGGGGGCGGCCATCCCGATGACGACCGCGCTCATCGCGCTGCCGAGCAGGCCCGCGATCGCGTACTTGGTCATGATGATCCTGCCTCTTTCGCTTTCCTCTTCCGGCCGGTTGCGCCGACCGATTACATCGAGGTAAACCGCGAGGTCAGACAATTAATTCCAGTGGCAGCAACTGAGCGACGGTTGGCAGTAATCCGCCGCGCCGGGGACTTTTGCTACCCGTGATTGGAAGGCTCAGCAGCCACCCTCGGCGGCGGCCCGAACCGCGATGATCACCGCAGCCTGCTGGGCCGTCGACAATTCGCCCCAGGATTTGTTGAACGTCACCGGGCCGGCGTCGGGTTTGCTCTGCACCTCTTTGAGGAAGGGCTCGACCAGCGCCGCCGGGTCGCCGCCCGTGGCTTCCATCCACGTCTTGGTGGCCATGCAGGCCTGCGCATATTGCTCTTCGGTCGATTCGGCGGGCACGTCGATCCGGGTGGTCACCCCGTCCGGTGAGATGCCGATCGGGTCCGACGGCGCGGCCGCGGTGGCCGACGTTTCGCCGCCCGACGTTGCCGGTGCCGAGGATTCGGTGTGCTCTCCGCCGCCCGACGAGCATGCCGTCAGCACGGCGGCCACCCCCGCGGCACACACCGCGGCGCGGGACAGAGGGCGGCATCGGTGCAAGCGCATGATGTCAATCTATGCAACACTGGCGGCCATGACGGAGCGGACCAGGTCTCGGGAGTGTTGTCGGTACTAGCCGACCCCCATCTGTTGACCCTGCAACGTACGAAAGTTCCTTGTCATGCCGTACTCGGGCGCTGCCCTTTCCCTTGCCACCTTCCCGTCCATCGCCCCGGCGGTTTCCGCACCCACGCGGCTGCGGTTGCCGGACCTGCTGCACGCCACCGACCAGTACGCCGACGGGGTGCTCAGCGGCCGGTTCAACGACCTGCTGCCCGCCGGCGGCCCGCCCACCGATGAGCGGTGGTACACCCGGTTGCACGCCGACGACGAACTCGACGTCTGGCTGATCAGCTGGGTGCCCGGCCACACCACCGAACTGCACGACCACGGTGGATCGCTCGGCGCGCTCACCGTGATCTCCGGTGCGCTGCACGAATACCGTTGGGACGGTGAGCGTTTGCACCGGCGCCGCCTCGACGCCGGGGATCAGGCGGCGTTCCCGCTGGGCTGGGTGCACGATGTGGTCGGCGCGCCGACAGTGGCCGCACCCGCGCCCGCGACGCTCAGTGTGCACGCCTATTCGCCGCCGCTGACCGCGATGTCGTATTACGAAGTCACCGAACGCAGTACGCTGCGTCGTACCCGCACCGAACTGACGGACGCGCCCGAATGACCAGCCGCATCGACCGCATCCTGGCCGATGCCAGGAGCCGACTGCACCGGTTGGCCGCCCAGGACGTCCCGGCGGCGCTGCGTCGCGGTGCGATCCTCGTCGACATCCGGCCGGCGGCTCAGCGCGCCGCCGAAGGAGAGACCCCGGCCGCGCTGGTGATCGAACGCAATGTCCTGGAGTGGCGGTGCGACCCGACCAGTGACGCCCGGCTCCCTCAGGCGAAAGACGACGACGTCGAATGGGTGGTGCTGTGCTCGCAGGGCTACACCTCAAGCCTGGCCGCGGCCGCGCTGCAGGATCTGGGCCTGCACCGGGCCACCGACGTCATCGGCGGCTATCAGGCGCTGGCCGAGGCTGACGTCCTGGCCGAACTCAGGGAGCTCACTCCGGCGCGGTGACGATCCCGCGCAAGCGGTCGGTCTTCTCCGGTGTCCATCCGGGCGGTTGCAGAATCGCCGCCCACGCGTTGACGACGTCGCGCACGTAACGGTGTCCGTGCCCGTCGGGCACGTCGACCGCGACCGCCATGTCCGCCGACACTTGCAGGAACGTCACGATCGGAATCCAGTACATGTCCGGCGACACGTCGTACCCGCGTGCCTCCCGCAACCAATCCGGTTCGGCGAACAGCAGATTCGGATTCCACCAGGAGATCGGGTCCGACGCGT
>JAEZIA010000278.1 GCA_023416315.1 Actinomycetes bacterium | reverse complement strand
GCGATCACGTTCCGCCGAACTGTGGCCGTAACACCGAACTCAACGCGGATAACGGAATGTGCGCCTGCACGGTGCCGCCGTCCATCGACCACTGCATGATGCCCGGCGTGTAGTTGATCGGCGAGTCATGCCCGACGGGATAGTCCGGCATGTACAGGATCAGCTCGTCACCCGAGAGCGCCCACGCCTTATAGCCGCCCGAATACACCTTGTCCGGCCCCCACCGGTCCGCCACAAACGGATACGTGCCGGGCTGATGCGCGGGTGGCGCCTGATCCAGCGCCTCGACAATGAACGGCTCACCGAGCGTGGCGATCGCACCGAGATCCGTCCCCGGCTTCAGCAGATCCGTCAACCCCAACCGCACCCCGCGACCCATGTCCCATGTGAACGTGCGAAAAGCGTTGTTCGACTTGGGGCCATCGGCGTGGTAGTCCTCATGAAACACCACACTGAGCACGTCACCGCGCTGCAGGATCTGGAAGTTCTCCTCACCGAAGCTGTCGGCCACCATGTGCACCCCCACGGTGCGCCAGTTGTTGACCAACTGCGACAGGTAGTCCCGGATGGTCGGGCCGGTCACCGGGTTGTCGATCAGGTCGCCCGGTACCGCCACCTTGATGTCGCGCACGGCCTTGCGCTCGGACAGCACCGAGGTGTGGCAGTAGGCGCCGTCCCACTCCGCGCCGAGACTGCCGCAGAAGTCCGGCGCGGACGCCCCGGCGGTCGGTGCGCCGGCCATCGCCAGCGCCACCGCCACGCACCCCACGAAAGCGCGCATGATCAGGACAGTTCGACTTTGCCTGCGCGCCAGGCGCCGTCGACTTTCTCCATCGTCATCTTGATCCGGCTGCGGTCGATCCGCGGATCGGGCGCGGCTTTGTTGGACACCGTCTGGTCGACGAACAGCAGTACGACGACCCGGTCCGCCGTCGCCGACTTCACCGCCGAGTCGACCACCACGCCGTGCGCGCTCGCCTTGTTGTCGATCAGCAGCTGACGCAACTGCGCGCTGGATTGCGAGTACATGTCCTTGAATTCGCCGGTCGCACCGTTGAGCACGTCGGCGAAGTTCTGGTCCACGTTGTTGGAGTCGATGCTGGTCAGCACCTGTGCGTACCGCACAGCGGCGGCCTGGGCATCGCGGGACGCGACGTCGACGCGATGCTCCTGCCACGCCTGCCAGCCGAGGAACCCCGAACTCGCGAGGAGCGCAATGAGCAACGCGCCCAACACCACTCGCCGGACCAGATGCCACCGCGACGGCCGCTCCGAAGTCACTTCGGGCGCCGCCTCGGGCGCCGCCGTCTCCTCCACGGCCGCTTCGTCGACCGACGAGTCCTCAACTTCGGGTTCAGTTTCCACAGTCACCGCAATCTCCTCAGCTCGGCGGTTCGATCGGCAGCACCGGGCCGCCGTACGGGGTCGGAATCGTGTAACGGCCCCGGGGGGTGGGGTCGGTGGTGGCGCCCAGGTCGGCACCCGGCGGGGGACCGGCAGTGTCGTCGCCGGCCGGCCGCGGCGCGTTTTTCGCCCCGCGGATCAACACCGCGGGATCGTCATCGCGGCAATAGGTGTACAGGTACGGCTCGGGATAGTCCGCCGACGACGGCGGCCGCCGCGGTGTCCCGTAGTCGCACGTGTAGCGCGGGTACACATCGGCGGTCACCCACAGGCCGTGGTCGTGCATGATGCTGCCCAGCGCGTCGAGTAGCGACCCGCGGTAGTCCGGGAACAGCGCGGTCAGCGCGGGCACCCGCACGTACAGCAGCTGCGCCGTGGTGGCCATGCTGCCCAGCAGCCCGACCATGGTGTCGGAGTTGTCCTCGAACAACCGGTCGGTGGCCGAAAAGGTCTGCGGTGTCTGGTCAACCAACCGGCGGTACCCATCGAGCATCTTGTTCACGCCGGTGAACGTGCGGCTCAGGTTCCCGGTCGCCACCTCGATGCCCGCGTTCTTGTCGGCGGCCGTCGTCAGCACGATCCGGCTGGTCTTGAGAATGCTCGTGGTCTCCGGCAGCACCGAATCCAGCGTGGACAGCAGGAACGTGCCGCCGTCGATGATGTTGGCGAGCTTGCGTGGACCCTCATTGGTCAGGCTCAGCTCTTTCTTGATCAGCTCGAGCTTGGCGGGCTCGACCTGCTTCAGCATTCCGTCCGCGTTGGCCAGCAGCTGCGCCAGGCTCACCGGCACCGACGTCTTGTTCTGTGCGATGACACTGCCGTCCTGCAGATACGGTCCGGCGTCGGTCTCCGGCGCGAACTCGATGTACTGCTCGCCGGCCGGGGACAGCCCGGACACTCGCACCGGGCTGGCCGACGGGATCCGCACATCCGACCGCACGGTCGCGACCGCGTCGACGCCCTCGGGCGTCACCGCCAGCGACTGCACCCGCCCGATCGGCACCCCGCGCAGCGTGACGTCCTGATTGGGCAGCAGCCCACCGGATTCCGGCAGCTGGATGGTGACCCGATAGGCCGAGTCGAACGGCGTCACCCGCAGCGCACCGACCATTACATACGCCACGCCGACGACCAGAGTCAGCACCAAACCCGCTGTCGACAGCCACAACCGGTGCCGGTGGCCGAATCCGACCACCCGCACGACCCGGTCGGCGGCCTTGTCGATCACGGCGGCGTCCCCGGTCCGGGAGGCGGGGTAGGCGGCGCCACGATCAGCTCACCCGGCTGGTCGGGGCTGGGCAGCACCGGCACCTGCGGAACGCCGGGGCCCTGGCCGACGACGCGCTGCTGCAACCGCCACAGCGTGTACTTGAACGTGCCGACCATCTGCGCCCAGTCGTAGCGTTTGGGGCCGTGGAATCCGACGTCGCCGCCGAATCCGATGTCGGGGATTGACCCGAGCACCAGCCGGTCGATGCTGGCCCGCACCGAAATCGCATTGCTGGGTGTCGATTTGATGAACGGCGGCATCAACCGGTTCAACGCCGCCAGATTCGCATCCGGGGCCAGCACCAGGTCGTTCCACGACCGGGCGATGGTGTTGGCGTCGCCGATCACGCTGCGGCCGCTGGTATCGGTGCCCGCGATCGACGGGAACTTCTCCAGCTGCTTGCTGGTGTCACCGGCCTGCTGCACGACGTCGGCGACGGTGTCGGCGTTGACCGCCAGCGCGTCGGTGGCCGGGCCCGCCGCGGCCATCACTTCGGTGAGCGCCTGGTTCTTGGCGTCCAGATTCCTGGCCAGTTGCGAGGTTTCGGTCAGTGCCGTCGAGATCTGATCCGAGCGCGCCACCAGTGTGGACAGCGTGCCGTTGGTTTTGTCGATGATGTCGCCGAACGCCTGCCCCTGATCGCCGGTCGCCTTGCCCAACCCGTTGATGATGTTGGTGAAGTTGCGCACCGCGCCGCCGTTGACCATCACCGCCGCCGAACTGAGCACCGACTCCACGGTGGCTGCTGCCGTCGTCGACTCCAGGCCGATGGTGTCGCCGTCCTTCAGCAACGGCGTGGTCGGCGACGCATCCGATGGTGGTTTCAACGCGATGAACACATCGCCCAGCGGTGTCGCCGAACGCAATTCGGCGGTGCTGCCCTGCGGCAGCCGCACCCCGTCCATGATCCGGATCGTGGTGACCGCGGTGTAGTTACGCGCCACCATCGATTCCATCTGGCCGACGTCGGCACCGGCGAGCTTCACCTTCGCCGACGCGGGCAG
>JAEZIA010000222.1 GCA_023416315.1 Actinomycetes bacterium | reverse complement strand
CCGCTGCAGCGTCCGAACCCGCCGACGGTTCGGAGAACAGCTGGCACCAGATCTCGTCCTTGCGCAACGCCTTCTCGACGAACCGCTCGATCTGGGAGGGGGTTCCGTGCTGAATGAGGGTCAGGATCACCCAGCCGGTGATGCCGTAGTCCGGCCGCTTGATCCCGGCGGCGGCGAACTCCTCCTCGATCAGGAGCTGCTCCACGGCGCCGGCCGCGCGACCCCAGGGCTTCGGCCAGTGCGGCATCACATAGCCCGTCGCGATCAGCTGGTCGAGTTGCGCCTTGTCGTCGAGCTTGGCGAGCTCTGCTGCATCGGAACGGATCTCGGCGCGCAGCGTCTCAGCCTCAGCAGGTAGGTCCAGGCTGTTGGGCCGGGTGACGCCGGCATCGGTGAGGGTGAACACGTCGGTGACCGGGCCGTCCCCACCGAACACCGCCTGCACGGTCAACGCCCGGCGCAGATGCAGATGCGCGTCGTGCTCCCAGGTGAACCCGATGCCCCCGTGCACCTGAATGTTCAACTGCGCGTTGTGAACATAGGCCGGGAATGCCAACGTCGCCGCCGCCGCCGCGGCGAGCTCGAACTGCTTGGGATCGTCGGCGAACGCCCGGGCGGCATCCCACACGGTGGCGACCGCCGACTCCGAGGCCACCACCATGTCGGCGCAGTGATGCTTGACGGCCTGGAAGGTGGCGATGGTGCGGCCGAATTGTTCACGCACCTTGGCGTATTCGACCGCGGTATCCACACAGTCCGACGCCCCGCCCGCGGCCTCGGCGGCGAACAGCGTGCGGGCCAGCGCCACCGCCACCCCGCGCGCCCCGGCCAGCACGTTGCCGGCCACCGACACCCCGCTCAGTGACACCCGGCCCGAGCGCCGGGACCGGTCCAGGCTGCCCGGCAGCTCGACGGAGACCCCATCGGCGCTGCGCTCCACCAGCAGCACGTCCGAACCGGAGGTCAACACCAGCAAGTCGGCCAGTCCGGCGCCGAGCACCACACCAGCCGCCCCACTGGCGACATCATCGGTGACTGTGATGTCACCACCGAATCCGATTGCGGCGGTGCGCGATCCGTCGACGAGACCGGGAAGCAACCGCGCCTTCTGCTCGTGGCTGCCGAGCGCTGACAGCAGGGCTGAGGCGACGACGGTCGGCACGAACGGACCCGGTGCGACTGCGCGGCCGAGTTCGTCGACGACCACCACGAGCTCCGGCAGGCCGAAACCCGAACCGCCGTACTGCTCGTCGACGTGCAGTCCGAGCCAGCCCAGCGCGGCGAGTTCATTCCAGAACGGCGGGCGTGCCTCCTGCGCATCGTCGGCGAGCAGTGCGCGCGCCGCCGCTCTGGTTTTCTGTGTGCTCAGAAATGAGCGCGCCACCTCGCTGAGTTCACGGTGGTCGTCGGTCAGTGCGATACCCATCGGATCCTCCTCGAGGCGGCGGTGCCCATTGCTCTAATGCCTTACCACAGGCCGTCGCGGCCGGGGTGAGGCGCCCGGATCACTTGGGGGCGAACCGCTGTCCGGCGTCGAGGCGGATGCACTGGCCGTTGAGCATCGGGTTGTCGACGATCGCGGCGACCAGCTTGGCGAATTCCTCGGGCCGGCCCAGGCGCTTCGGGAAGGCGGCGTCCTTGGTCAGCGCCTTGGCGAACTCGTCGGGAATGCCCTTGGTCAGGCCGGTGGCGAACAGGCTCGGCGCGATGGCCAGCGCGCGGATGCCGACCGGGCCCAGGTCGCGGGCCATGGTCAGGCACATCCCGGCGATCCCGGCCTTGGCCGCGGTGTAGGCGACCTGGCCGATCTGGCCCTCGAACGCGGCGATCGAGGCGGTGTTGATGATGACGCCGCGCTCCTCGTCCTCGGGCTCGTTGTTGGCCATGTGCGCGGCGGCGAGCCGGCTGATGTTGAAGCTGGCGATCAGGTTGAGGTTGATCGTGCTTTGGAAGGTCTCCAGGGCGTGCGGGCCGTTCTTGCCGAACGTCTTCTCGGCGACGCCGCCACCGGCAGTGGTCAGCACCACGTGCAGGCCGCCGAGCTGCTCGACCGCGTCGGCCAGCACCTTCTCGGTACCCGCGAAGTCGGTGACGTCGACCGGGAGGAAGGGCCCGCCCACGCCGGATGCGACCTCGGGGCCGTCGGTGCCTTCGCGGTCGAGGATCGCCACCTTGGCGCCTTGCGAGGCCAGCAGCTCAGCGCTCGCCCGGCCGAAGCCCGATGCACCGCCAACGACGACGACCTTCTTGCCCGAGATCTCCATCCGATACTCCTGTCCGTTCGGCGCCGGCACGGCTTCCCGTGCGGCTTACAGTTCGCTGTTCCAGTCGCGGGGACACCCCGGTGGCGCCCAAGCCGGTACGCACGTTACCGCTCGTCACCGATCGGTAATGACCAAGGGTGCCTACCCAGCGGTAGGTTGGCTCGCATGGCCAGTTCCACGGTCGGTTTGCGGATGGGCGCCGGGGTGGCGGCCGCAGCCGTCGCCCTCGGCGTCGTGCAACTGACGGCTGCTTTCTTCTCCCCCGCCGCCGACGCGCGCACGGCCGTCGGCACCGCGGTCATCAACGTGACGCCCGGACCCGTGAAGGAATGGGCAATCCTCACCTTCGGGACGGCCGACAAGCTGTTCCTGTCGGTGGCGGTGATCGTGGTCGTTGCGGCGATCGCGGCCACCGCCGCGATCTGGGAGCGGTCCCGGGTTCCGGTGGGCACGCTGGCATTTGTGGCCGCTGCCGTAATCGGCAGTGTCGCGGTGCTGACCCGGCCGGGCGCCGGCCCGGTCGACATCATTCCGACTGTGCTCGGGGCGGCCTGCGGGATCGCCACCTTGCGCCTGCTGACCTCGGGCCGGATCAGCGAGGGCACAGCCACCGGCGACGCGGCGGGGTCCTCCGACGCGGACGTGGATCCCGGACGACGGTTGTCGTTGGCCACCCTCGGTTTCGTCGGCCTCGGCCTGCTCGGCGGGGTGGCCGGCACCGTCATCACCCGACGCCTGAACTCGGTGTCCGGCGACCGCGACAGTTTCGCCTTGCCGTCGGCCCCTCCGCCGTCCCCGGTTCCGTCCGACGTCACGCCCAGCGGTGTGACGCTGCCGAGCTTCATCACTCCCAACGGTGACTTCTACCGCATCGACACCGCGTTGAGCGTCCCCCAGCTGTCGCGGGCCGACTTCCGGCTTCGCATCCACGGGATGGTCGACCGCGAGGTCACCTACACCTTCGACGATCTGAAGAAGTTCGAGCCGATCGAAAAGATCGTCACCTTGACCTGCGTCTCAAACCCGGTGGGTGGCAATCTGATCTCCAACGCCACCTGGACCGGCTACCGGGTCGCCGACCTGTTGCGCGCCAGCGGAATTCACGCCGATGCCGACATGGTGCTCTCGACGTCGATCGACGGGTTCACCGCGGGCACCCCGGTCGAGGCACTCACCGACGGGCGCGAGGCGATGCTGGCGATCGGGATGAACGGGGTGCCGCTGCCCGTCGAACACGGCTATCCCGCCCGGCTGGTGGTGCCGGGTCTGTACGGCTACGTCTCGGCCACGAAATGGGTGGTCGACCTGGAGCTGACCCGCTTCGACCGGGTCAAGGCCTACTGGAGCAAGCTCGGGTGGTCCGAGCGCGGCCCGATCAAGACCGAGTCGCGCATCGACGTGCCGCGCGACGGGCAGAAGGTCGGCAAGGGGCCGGTGACGTTCGGCGGGGTGGCGTGGGCGCAGAACCGCGGCGTGAAGGCCGTCGAGGTACGCATCGATGACGGACCGTGGCAGTCTGCGCAACTCGGCGCTGCCTACTCCGGCGACACCTGGCGGCTGTGGAGTTTTCCCTACACCGCGACCCAAGGCGGATTCCACACGATCACGGTGCGCGCGACCGACAACACCGGCGCGGTGCAAACCGAGGACGAGGCACCCCCGGCGCCCGACGGTGCGACGGGCTGGCACACGGTGTCCTTTGAGGTTGGCTGACGCGGCGCGGAGTTGTCGGCATGCCGTGCCAACCTGGAGACATGTTGCTCGGCGATGTCGCGGCCGCCTCGGCCGATGTGTCGGCGACCTCGTCGCGGCTGGCCAAGGTGGCCCGGATCGCCGAGCTGCTCACCGGCTTAGCCGAGCCACGGGTGGTGCAGGTGGTGGTGTCCTGGCTCTCCGGCGAACTCCCGCAGCGACAGATCGGCGTGGGCTGGGCTGCGCTGCGGTCGCTGCCGGCACCGGCGGCCGAGTCGTCGCTGACCGTGCCGGCGGTCGACGCGACGTTCACCGAGATCGGCGGGGTCGCAGGCAAGGGCTCCCAGGCCCGGCGAGCCGAACTGCTCGGTGGCCTGTTCAGCGCCGCCACCGACGTCGAGCAGCTGTTCCTGCGCCGGTTGCTCGGCGGTGAACTGCGTCAGGGCGCGCTGACCGGGGTGATGGCCGACGCCGTCGCCAAGGCGGCCGGCCTACCCGCCGCAGCGGTGCGCCGCGCCGCCATGCTCGGCGGCGATCTGCCCACGGTGGCGGCCTCGGCCCTGGCCGGTGGCGCCGACGCGCTCAGCGAGTTCACGCTGACGGTGGGTCGCCCGGTCGGCCCGATGCTCGCCCAAACCGCGACCGGCGTGGCCGATGCCCTTGACCGCCTCGGTGGGGATGCGATCTTCGAGGCCAAGCTCGACGGCGCCCGCGTGCAGATTCACCGGGCGGGCGATGACGTCACGGTGTACACCCGCAGCCTCGACGACGTGACCGCGCGGCTGCCCGAGGTGGTGGAGGCGGCGCTGGCACTCCCGGTCACCGATCTGATCGCCGATGGGGAGGCCATCGCCCTGCGGGCCGACAACCGCCCGCACCGGTTCCAGGTCACCGCGTCGCGATTCGGCAAGACCACTGATGTGACCGCCGCCCGGTCGGCGCAGCCGCTGTCGGTGTTCTTCTTCGACGTGCTGCACCTCGACGGTGTCGATCTTCTCGATGAGCCGACGCACACGCGGCTGGCCGCCCTGGATGCGATCGTGCCTGCGGGTCAGCGGGTCGATCGGCTGGCGACCACGGATGCGGCTGCGGCCCAAGAGTTCCTGGATGTCACGCTGGCCGCCGGGCATGAAGGCGTAATGGCCAAATCCCCGTCCTCTGCCTACGAGGCCGGCCGTCGGGGCGCGGGCTGGCTGAAGGTCAAGCCGGTGCACACCTTGGATCTGGTGGTGCTGGCCGTGGAGTGGGGGTCGGGGCGGCGCACCGGCAAACTGTCCAATATCCATCTGGGCGCCCGCGATCCGGACTCCGGTGACTTCGTGATGCTGGGCAAGACGTTCAAGGGAATGACCGACGCGATGTTGGAGTGGCAGACCGCACGGTTCACCGAACTCGCGACGGGACCGCTGGACTCCTACGTGGTCCCGGTGCGTCCCGAGCAGGTCGTGGAGATCGCCTTCGACGGCGTGCAGGGCTCCAGCCGATATCCGGCCGGCATGGCGCTGCGGTTCGCTCGGGTGCTGCGCTACCGCGACGACAAGATCCCGGCCGAAGCCGACACCGTCGACACTGTCCGCGCCTTCTACGATCGGGCCGAATAGGGCCCCGCCTTTCCCGCGTTCTCCCACTGGGAGAAACCTGTCAGTGAAAGGATCGACCGCACGACCTGACACCGCACGTTCGTCAAGGAGAGCACTGTGGCTGCACCGACTGGCACGCCGTCGGAACACATCGAAGAGACCAGGGGCGAGATCACCTTTATCCGCACCGAAGCAGACCTGCCGCCGGTGGCGATCATCGACCGGTCACCGATCACGCTCCGGCACAAGCTGATCTTCGGCGCCATCGCCGTCGTCGGGGCGATCGCGTGGGCGATCATCGCGTTCTTCCGCGGCGAGACCGTCAACGCGGTGTGGTTCGTGATCGCGGCGATCTGCACCTACGTCATCGGATACCGGTTCTACGCCCGGCTGATCGAGATGAAGATCGTCCGGCCGCGCGACGAGCACGCCACTCCTGCCGAGATATTCGAGAACGGCACCGACTACATGCCCACCGACCGGCGGGTGCTGTTCGGTCACCACTTCGCCGCCATCGCCGGGGCAGGCCCGCTGGTGGGCCCGGTCCTGGCCATGCAGATGGGGTACCTGCCCGGCACCATCTGGATCATCGTGGGCGCGGTATTCGCCGGCTGCGTCCAGGACTATCTGGTGCTGGCGATCTCCACCCGCCGCCGCGGGCGCTCACTGGGGCAGATGGCCCGCGACGAACTCGGCGCTGTCGGCGGGGCCGCGGCCATCATCGCCGTGCTGGCCATCATGGTCATCCTGCTGGCGGTGCTCGCGCTGGTCGTGGTCGGCGCGCTCGCCGAAAGCCCGTGGGGCGTGTTCTCCATCGCGATGACGATCCCGATCGCCATTTTCATGGGGCTCTACCTGCGGTTCCTGCGACCCGGACGAGTCTCCGAAATCTCCCTGATCGGTGTCGCCCTGCTGCTGCTGGCCGTGGTCAGCGGCGGCTGGGTCGCCGAAACCGAATGGGGCGCAGACTGGTTCACGCTGTCGAAGGTGACGCTGTCGTGGTGCATCATCATCTACGGCCTGGCCGCCTCGGTGCTGCCGGTGTGGTTCCTGCTGGCGCCGCGCGACTACCTGTCGACGTTCATGAAGGTCGGCACCATCGTGCTGCTGGCGCTGGGCATCCTGCTGGCCCGGCCGGTCATGGAGGCCCCGGCGTTGTCGACGTTCGCCGAGAGCGGCTCCGGTCCGGTGTTCGCCGGTTCCCTGTTCCCGTTCCTGTTCATCACCATCGCCTGCGGGGCGCTGTCCGGTTTCCACGCGCTGATCTCCTCGGGCACCACACCCAAGCTGCTGGAAAAGGAAAGCCAGATGCGGCTGATCGGCTACGGCGGCATGCTCACCGAGTCGTTCGTGGCGATCATGGCGCTGGTCACCGCCGCGATCCTCAACCAGCATCTGTACTTTGCGATCAACGCACCGGCTGCGCAGACCGGCGCGACCGCCGACACCGCCGCCAACTACGTCAACGGCCTCGGCCTGTCGGGTGCGCCGATCACTCCGGCAGAAATCACCGAGGCCGCCGAAAGTGTGGGCGAGAAGTCGATCATCTCCCGCACCGGCGGTGCACCGACGCTGGCGTTCGGCATGTCCGAAGTGCTGCACCAGGTTTTCGGTGGCCCCGGACTGCGGGCGTTCTGGTACCACTTCGCGATCATGTTCGAGGCGCTGTTCATTCTGACCACCGTCGACGCCGGCACCCGGGTCGCCCGATTCATGCTCTCCGACGCACTGGCCAACCTCGGCGGCCCGCTCAAGCGGCTGCGCAACCCGAGCTGGCGGGTCGGGGCCTGGATCTGCAGCCTGCTCGTCGTCGCCGGTTGGGGCTCCATCCTGCTGATGGGTGTCACCGATCCGCTCGGCGGAATCAACACGCTGTTCCCGCTGTTCGGCATCGCCAACCAGCTGCTGGCCGCGATCGCCCTGACCGTGGTGACCGTCGTGGTGATCAAGAAGGGTCTGCTCAAGTGGGCGTGGATCCCGGCGGTCCCGCTGCTGTGGGACCTGACGGTCACGCTCACCGCGTCGTGGCAGAAGATCTTCTCCGGTGACCCCAAGCTCGGCTACTGGACCCAGCACTTCCAATACCGCGCCGCGCTGGAAGCGGGCAAGACGTCGTTCGGTTCGGCCAAGAACGTCGATCAGCTGCACGCCGTCATCCGCAACACCTTCATCCAGGGCACGCTGTCGATCGTGTTCGCCGTCGCGGTGATCATCGTGTTCCTCGCCGGTGTGGCCATGGCTCTGCGCTCGATTCGCGGCGGCGGCCTGCCGCTGACCGACGACGCCCCGGTGCCGTCGAAGATCTTCGGCCCAGCCAGCCTGATCTCCACCTCTGCCGAGAAGGAGGTGCAGAAGCAATGGGACGCGCTAGCCGCGCCGCACGCCAAATCCGTTGGTACGTCGGCGCATTGATGGGTGACAGCCACTACCCCCGATACCTCGAGCACCGGGCTCGCACCCATCCGGGCGAGCCGGTGCTCAGCGAGGCGCAGTACTGGCGGATGCGGCACGAGCAGCAGGACGCCAACCCGGGCGCCCGCTGCTGCTAGCAGCCGCCGCCGACGACGACGAGATCGCAGTATGTGCGCGTCGTCGCGATCAGCGCAGCGTTTCGCTCGTCGACGTCCTCGGCCCACGCCGCGGCCGCCTCGGGTGTACGCCCGCCGTCAATGTGGCGCGCTACCAACCGTTCTCGTCGAACGGCTGGTGGGCAGTCCACGTAGTACAGCTTGTCCAGTAACCCGCGGACGGCGGCCCACTCGCCCTCGGGCACACCCAGATAGTTGCCTTCGGTGACCACCAGCCGACAGTTCGCGGGTATGACGTGGCGGGCAGGCACCGGCTCGTCGAGGCCGCGATCAAAGCCCGGCACCGACACCTCCTTCCGCCGATAGCCGGTGCGCACCTGCCGCAGCGCGGCGACGTAACCGGCCGCATCGAACGTGTCGACCGCGCCCTTGCGGTCGCGGCGCCCCAGCCGGTCCAGTTCCGCGTTGGACCGGTGGAAGCCGTCCATCGGCAGATACGCCGCGTCGCCGAAAGACGCCGCCACCGCCTGCGCCGTCGTCGACTTGCCCGCCCCCGGCGGACCGGTCAGACCGACGATCACCCGCCCGGCCGCGCGGTCGAGCACCAAGGCGGTGTCGCGCAGGAGAAGGTCAACCGAACTGTCGCTGACGTAACTGATGGCTCACCGCCTCCGATAGGTCGGGTAGGTCCGGGGGATGACGACTGCAGAACAGGACCACTCATGAGCCCATTTCGCAAGATACGCAGTCGGGGGATTATTCGGGCGGTCGCGGCCGCCTTCACTCCGCTGCTCGTCGCCGGCGCCGTCGCCGCGCAACCCCCGTTGGCGCACGCCGCCGAGGTCGAGTTCCTCAGCGTGCCGTCACCGTCGATGGGACGCGACATCACCGTTCAGTTCCAGGGCGGCGGCGCCAAGGCCGTGTATCTGCTCGACGGCCTGCGCGCCCAGGACGACCGCAGTGGCTGGGACATCAACACCGGCGCGTTCTCCTGGTTCAACGACTCCGGCGTCTCGGTCGTGATGCCGGTGGGCGGCATGTCGAGCTTCTACACCGACTGGTATCGGCCGGCGACGGGCAACGGCACCACGCAGACCTATAAGTGGGAGACCTTCCTGACCTCGGAGCTGCCGGCCTGGCTCTCGGCGAACAAGGGCGTCAGCCCCAGCGGCAACGCCGTGGTCGGGCTGTCGATGTCCGGCAGCGCCGCGCTGATCTTGGCCGCCTACCATCCCGGGCAGTTCGTCTACGCCGGTTCGCTGTCGGGCTTCCTGAACCTCTCGGCGCAGAGCTGGCCGCTGCTGGTCTCGATCGCGATGGCCGACGCGGGCGGATTCAACGCCCTCGACATGTGGGGGGTGTTCGGCGGCCCGGCCTGGCAGCGCAACGATCCGATGCTGCACGTCGGGCAGCTCGTGGCCAACAACACCCGGATCTGGGTCTACAGCGGAAACGGCAACCCGACCGACCTCGACGCCGGGCTGGGCAACGCCCAGATCGCCGCTCAGTTCCTGGAGGGCGCCACGATCCGGACCACCCACGCGTTCCAGGCTCGCTACGAAGCAGCGGGCGGACGCAACGGCGTCTTCAACTTCCCGCCCAACGGCACGCACAGCTGGGGCTACTGGGGTGGCCAGCTTCAGGCGATGAAGCCCGACATCCAGCGCGTCCTGGGCGCCTCGCCCACCTCCTGACCCAGACGAAAGGCCCGGTCCCTTGTGCAGGGACCGGGCCTCTCAGTGTCACGTTTGTGGGGACGCCCGCCGGCGTCCTCGAGACCTGTTCCCCGGGTCTTGGAACCTCAAACCCGAGAGCGCAGAATTATCGACACCCAGCGCGCACGCGGTGAAACCGACCGGTTACGGTACTTCTGAGAACGGCCGTGCGCAGATGGAGGAACAGCAGATGGACCTGTCGTGGTCGGCGAAGGATCTCGAGTTCCGCGACGAGGTACGGGCGTTTCTCGATGAGAAGCTCACGCCCGATCTGCGGCAGGCCGGCCGGCTGATGACCAGCGTCTACGCCGAGCATGAGGCCAGCATGGCCTGGCAGGCGCTCCTGCACGAACGTGGCTGGGCCGCCCCGGCCTGGCCGGTGGAGTACGGCGGCTGCGACTGGACCCTGACCCAGCACTACATCTTCAGCCGCGAGTCGACCCTGGCCGGCGCGCCGTCGTTGTCGCCGATGGGCATCCGGATGGTCGCCCACGCGATCATCGCCT
>JAEZIA010000197.1 GCA_023416315.1 Actinomycetes bacterium | reverse complement strand
ACCACAACGGCCTGCTGTTCGTCAGCGGCCGCGACGACGAGATGATCGTCTCTGGCGGCGAGAACGTCTTCCCGGCCGAGGTCGAGGATCTGATCAGCGGTCACCCCGACGTTGTCGAGGCGACCGCACTGGGCGTCGAGGACCCTGACTGGGGCGCGCGGCTTAGGGCGTTCGTCGTGTTGCGCGAAGAGGCCCAACTCACCGAGGATGCGGTCAAGAACTATGTGCGCGAACACCTTGCGCGCTACAAGGTTCCGCGCGAGGTGGTGTTCCTCTCCGAGTTGCCGCGCAACCCGACCGGCAAGATCCTCAAGCGGGAGCTGCGCCAGATCGAGATCCAGTAGCCCGCGCGCGCTGGGCGCCTACGGGTCGCGGGGGTGACTGAGGCGAATGTGCGGTTTCATACTCAACACGCCGCGAACAGCGTATGCACCCGCACACTCGAAGTGAACTTATGACGAGCAGACGCAAACTCACTCAGTCCGGCGCCGATTTAGGCGATTTTGCGTCTGCTCGCGAAGGACCCTACGGGTCGCGGGGCAGGCCGAGCAGCCGTTCGGCGATGATGTTCAGCTGTACCTCGGACGTGCCGCCGTAGATGGTGGTCGACCGGCTGCCCAACAGGTACTCCGCCCACTTGCCTTGCAGCTGTTCGGGATCGCCGATGGCGCCGTCGATCCCGAATGACGACACCGCGAACTCGGCATACCCCTGTCCGGTGCGCATCGACAACAGCTTCGAGATCGCCGCCGACGGCATCGCATCGCCGCCGGCCAGAGTCAGCAGGGTCGAGCGCAGGTTCAGCAGCTTGGCGGCATGCCCCTCGGCGATCAGTTCCCCGGCCCGGTGGTGGCCGATCTGATCGAAGTGGCCATCGCTGACGAACTTCACGAAACCGTCGAGGTTCGCCAAGAACCCTGGCTCGCTGCTGCCGATCGAAACCCGTTCGGCTGTCAGAGTATTGCGGCTGACCTCCCAGCCGCGGTCCACCTCACCGAGCACCAGCTCGTCGGGCACGAACACGTCGTCGATGAACACGGTGTTGAACATCGCGTGCCCGGTGAGCTCACGCAACGGCTTGACCTCGACCCCCTCGGCCTTCATATCGAGCAGGAAGTAGGTGATGCCGTTGTGCTTCGGCGCGCTCGGGTTCGTCCGTGCCAACAACGCACCCCACTGCGCGTACTGGGCGCCGGTGGTCCAGATCTTCTGCCCGGTGATCCGCCAGCCGCCGTCGACCTTGGTGGCCTTCGTGGTCAGGCTCGCCAGGTCCGAGCCGGCGCCCGGTTCGGAAAACAGCTGGCACCAGATCATTTCGCCGCGGAACGTCGGCGGCAGGAAGCGCAGCTTCTGCTCGTCGTTGCCGAACGCCACGATCGACGGGATAAGCCAGGCCGCAATGCCCATCGCCGGGCGCTTGACCTGTCCGGCGGTGAACTCCTGGGCGATGAGGATTTGTTCGACCGGCTTGGCTGCGCGGCCCCACGGCTTCGGCAGGTGCGGCTGCACCCAGCCGCCCTCGGCGATCGCGGCCTTGCGCTCCTGGCGCGGAATCGCCTTCAGTGCGGCGACTTCCGCGCGAATCTCTTCGCGCAGCTTCTCGGTCTCGGGGTCCAGGTCGATCTTGACCGCCCGCATGCCGGTGCTGGTCGCGGTGTTGAACACCTTCTGCGGATATTCGCTGGATCGCCCGAATGCTGCGACGAGGCCCAGCGTGCGGCGGTAGTACACGTTGGTGTCGTGCTCCCACGTGAAACCGATGCCGCCGTGCACCTGGATGCAGTCCTGGGTGGTGTGCTGGGCGGCCGCCGGCGCGAGGCTGGCGGCCACGGCGGCGGCGAACTCGTACGCGGTTGCCGCGTTGTCCCAATCCTTTTCCGCGGCTTCGTCCAGTGCGCGAGCGGCATCCCACACCGCGGCGGTGGCCCGCTCGGTGGTCGCGATCATCTCGGCGCACTTGTGCTTGATCGCCTGGAATTGACCGATCGGGCGGCCGAACTGCTCACGGATCTTCGCGTAGGCGGCGGCGGTATCGGTGGCCCAGCGGGCGATGCCGACCGCCTCCGCCGACAGCAGCGTGGTGATGATCGCCCGAGCGGCCGGTTGCGTGAGGTTGGTCAGCGCGCGGTCGTCGGCGACCTCGACGGCGTTGGCACGGACATGGGCCACCGGGCGCAACAGGTCCACCGAGGTGACCGGTTCGATCTCGAGGTCGGCGGCCTCCAGGACCACCCACTCCACACCGCTGTCGATGGCGACCGGCAGCACCAGCACTGAGGCCTGCTCGGCAGCGGGCACCGATCGAGCCTCACCACGGATCACCAAGGCGTCATCCTGGCGGGTGGCGGTCAGGCCAGACTCCAGGGCGCAGGCGGCGATGACCTCCCCCGAGGCCAACCGGCTCAGCAGCGTCGCGCCGGGATCATGGGCCGAGATCAGCGCGCTCGCGATCGCCGACGGCACAAAGGGCCCGGGCACCGCGCCGTAGCCGAACTCCGCGATCACGATCGCCAGCTCCAGCAGGCCGAAGCCTTGACCGTCCACTGCCTCGGCCAGATGCAGTCCGTGCAGGCCCTGCTCGGCGGCCGCTCTCCAGTACGGCGGCGGATTGGATAGCGGGTTCTCCAGCGCCTCGTGTAGGACCTCCGAGGGCGCCACCCGTGCGACGAGGGACTTCGCCGAGTCCGCGAGGTCGTTGTGCTCCGGGGTGATCGCGATGGGCATGGTCGCGCCTCCTACGACAGATCAGACGGTGCCAAATAACCGGTCGGTTGGGAGCGACGTTACCCGGTTGGTCGTCCACCCTGGTCGGGGGTGGCGCGCAGGATCACCACCACGACCGCCGAGATCAGCATGATGACGCCAACCGCCCACATCCCGGCCTTGTCGCTGCCGGTGAACTGGTTGAGCGTTCCGGTGGCATAGGGCGCCGCGAACCCGCCGAGATTGCCGACCGAGTTGATCAGGCCGATTCCACCCGCAGCCGCCGCCCCGGTGAGGAATTGCGCAGGCAAAGCCCAGAAGCTCGGGATTGCGCTGAACACTCCCATCGCGGTGATGCACACCGGGATCATCACCAACAGCGGGCTGTCCAGATACAGCGCGACCGGAATGGCCAAGCCGCCCAACCCCATTGGGATGGCGACGTGCCAGACGTGTTCGGCCTTGCGGTCCGCGTGCCGTGACCAGAGGTACATCGCGATCGCGGCCAGGGTGTAGGGCACCGCAGTGATCAGGCCGACCTGCAGAATCGACAGGTGCACCTCGAAGGTCTTCTTGAAGTCCGCGATGATCGAGGGCAGGAAGAACGCGAGCGCGTACAGCCCGTAGGCGACGCCGAAATACACCAGCGACAGCAGCCAGATCCGCGGGCTGGTCAGCGCGCGGCGCAGCGGGAAGTCGAAAGTGTCTGCGACCTCGCGTTCTTCAGCGGCCAGTACGTCGGTCAGCCATTGCCGTTCGTCGCTCTGCAACCAGTGCGCTTCGGCGGGTCGGTCGGTCAGATAGAACCAGCAGATGATGCCGAGGACGATCGCCGGCAGTCCGACGCCGATCATCATGAACTGCCAGCCCGCCAGTCCGAACACGCCTTCGCCGGCTTGGATCAGCCATGCCGCTACCGGGGTTCCGATGGCCGCGGCGACCGGGCTGGCCATCATGAACATCGCGACTATCCGCGCCCGGTAGGCGCCGGGGAACCACCGGGTCAGGTAGAAGATCACGCCCGGGAACAGGCCGGCTTCGGCCACGCCGAGCAGGAACCGCAATGCCAACAGGGTGGCGGCGTTGGGCGCGAATCCGATTGCCACCGCGACGATTCCCCACGACACCGCAATGCGGGCCAGCCAGCGGCGGGCGCCGAAGCGCTCCAAGGCGAGATTGGACGGCACTTCGACCAGGACGTAGCCGATGAAGAAGATGCCCGACGCCAACCCGAACATGCTCGCGGTCAGCTGGAGGTGCTCGCTGATGTCGGCTTTGGCGATGCCGAGGTTGGTGCGGTCGAGGTAGTTGACGAAGTACAGCGCCATCAGAAACGGCACGACGCGGATGATGACCTTGCGCAGTGTGTGGGTCTCCAGCGACCGCTCATCGACCGTCGCGCTTGCCATCCTGCCTCCCGTTGACGACGTTGATCAGGTCGTTGCCGTCGTGCAGGCGGCGGCAGTTGTCGACGGCGTGAGCGAGGTACCGGCGCATCGTGTCGGCGGTGAACCAGGTGACATGCGGCGTCACGACGACGTTGTCGAGGCGCAGCAGCGGGTTGTCGGGGTCGACGGGCTCGGCGGCGAACACGTCCAGTCCGGCGGCAGCCAGCCGGCCGTCACGCAATGCCTCGACCAGCGCCGCTTCGTCGACGACTCCGCCGCGAGATGTGTTGACCAGCAACGCATGCGGCTTCATCGCCGCCAGCGCCGCGCGGTTGATCAGCTTGTCGGTGGCAGCGGTCAGCGGCAGATGCAGGCTGACGATGTCGCATTCGGCGAGGAGGTCGGGGAGGCGACGCCAGGTGTCGGCGCCGTCGTCGGCGGTGTTGGTGTGCAGCACGGTGCCGCCCATGGCAAGCACAATCTGCTCGACACGTTTGGCGATGTTGCCGTAGCCCACCAATCCGACAGTGCAACTGCCGATGTCGCGCACGGTTTCGCCCAGGCCGGCGTCGGTGGGCCAGCCCCGGCCCTGCCGGGTGAGGCGGTCCAATGCGGGAAGCCGGCGCAGCGCGGCCAGCATCAGCAGCACCGTTCCCTCGGCAACGGACGGCGCGTTGGCGCCGGGCATGTTCGCCACGGCGATCCCGAGTTCACTGGCCGTCTCGACGTCGATGGTGTTCACCCCCGCACCCAGCTTGTGCACCAGGCGCAGCCGCGGCGCGCGGCGCAGGTCGTCTCCGGTGAGCGGGCGCAGCACATGCCAGATCACTTCTGCCTCGGGTAGCTCCCGGTACAGCGTCTCGTCGTCGTCTTCGTGACACCACCGGATGTCGAGCCAATCCGATTCCGGCGCAACGATATCCAGAACGTTCTCACCGGGTAGGAAATGTGCCAGTACTCTCAACGCCACCGCTTGGCAATCCACTTCGCTATGGTGTCAGCCTGCTCGCTGCGCGCTCCCGGTGTGGTGAAGTAGTGATCCGTGTCGATTGCGCAGGATGTCTTGTCGCTGCTGGCCAGCGCGTCGAAGATGCGCTGGGCGTCCGACGGGAACACCCCGGTGTCCTGCTCGGCGTTGATCACCAGCGCCGGAACGCGAACCCGGGCCAGGTGGGGTTCGGCGCGGGTCTGGGCGGTCTTGAGGCTCCACATGCCAAGCCAATTGCGCAGCGTACAGGCCGCGGCGATACCGCGCGCGGACCTGTTGGCCTGCACGGGAACACCGGCGTAGCACAGGTTGGGCTGACGTCTGGTCGGTTCGATGGATGGATCGACCATGCGCGGGTCGGCCCAGGTACGCATCACGGTGAACGGCCGGTCGGAGAAGCCGGCGGCCTGCACCCGCTTGAGTTCGGTCTCGGCCCAATCGGTGATCGCGTGGTTACGTGCGACCTGCGCGGAGCGATAGTGGGCCACGAACTCGGGCGAGAATGGCGGCCCGTTGCGCTCGGCGAATAGGTCCAGTTCGGGATCGGTGGGTACCGGATCGTTCTCGTCGACGACGGCACCGTCCATCCACGCCGTCAGAACGTCCGGACGGCCGGGATGGGCGGCGCTGGCGATATAGCCGTCGGCGGGCTGGAGTTCGGTCAGCCCCGCGGCGGGCCGCATGCCCTCCAGTGGTGTGACATTCGGATCGACCGCCTGGGACTGGTAGGCCGCCATCAATGAACCTCCACCCGAGTTGCCAAGCAGTACAACTGTTTCCACGCCCTGCACATCGCGCAACCAGCGCACGCCGACACCGATATCGACCAGCGCGTGGTCGAGCAGGAAGCTGCTCTCGAATCCGCGGAAGCGGGTGTTCCAGCCGAGGAAGCCGATGCCGCGGGTGGCCAGGTAATCGGCGAGGTAGTGCTCGGAGAAATCGATCTGATAGTGGGTCGCGATCACGGCGACCTTCGGTTTGCGGCCCACGCCCCGGTGGTAGAGGCCCTGGCAGGGGTGTCCGCCGGCGCCGGCCCGCCGTGCGGTGGGGGAAGAAACCCCGATGAACTCACGAACGACTCCGGGAGTGGGCATGTTCGGTGGCCTCCTCGGCGATAGATCGCTCATAGACGATATTCGCCGGCGTCGATGTGCACGCCTGAATCCGGTGTTAGGTTCGGTTCAGAGAGTCGACCAGGGAATCTGTGGGGGCACGCCGTGATCAAGCCGCACAACACCAACCCGGAGTTCGAGCTCGGGGGCATCAACCATGTAGCGCTGGTGTGTTCCGACATGGAACGCACCGTCGATTTCTACTCGAATGTGCTGGGTATGCCGCTGGTCAAGTCGCTGGATCTGCCGGACGGCATGGGCCAGCACTTCTTCTTCGACGCAGGCAACGGCGATTGCGTGGCGTTCTTCTGGTTCGCCGAGGCCCCGGACGGCACGGCGGGCAGCACCATCCCCGCAGCGCTGCCCGGCTTGGGCTCGATTGTCAGCGCGGTGGGCTCGATGAACCACCTGGCGTTTCATGTCCCGGAGGACAAGTTCGACGAATACCGCCGCAGACTCAAGGAGAAGGGCGTGCGGGTCGGGCCTGTGCTCAACCACGACGACAGCCCCCGTGGGTCGACGCGCGAGCTTCACCCGGGGGTATACGTGCGGTCGTTCTACTTCACCGACCCCGACGGCATCGTTCTTGAATTTGCCTGCTGGACGCGCGAATTCACCGAAAGCGAGGCCGCGATACCGCCGAAGACCGCGGCCGACCGCAAGCTACCGATAACGGCGGGCTAGTCGCGGAACAGTCGCGGGTCACCGAGCTCGTCGATGATCGCGGTGAGTTGATCGGCCAGTTCGGTGGGCGTGAGCGTGATCGTACCGCCCAACCACGCGCTGATCGTCTGGCCGACGCCGCCGACGACGAAGTGCGCGAACGCCTTGATCCGGTCGTTGGCGGGACGATGCAGCAGACCCTCGACGTGCTGGCCCGACAGCATCGCGAACAACGCGCCGGATTCCTGGCGCTTGCGGACCACGGTTGCGTTGGACAGCTGCGAACTGAACATCAGCCTTCCAACCCGCGGGTCGAGCTCGATGGTCCGCACGATATTGGCCATGGCGGCCCGGTTCTGTGCCTCCACCGGGGCGGTCGCGACTGCGGCCTGAGTGGTGGCGGCCAGGTCGGCGACCACCCAATCGAACACCGCGGCGACGAACTCGTCCTTGTCGGCGAAGCTCTCATAGAAGTACCG
>JAEZIA010000034.1 GCA_023416315.1 Actinomycetes bacterium | reverse complement strand
GCGTGGAGGTCAAGATCGGTGTCACGGACAGTCCGCGTGAGCTCGTGTTCAGCAGCTCCCAGACGCCCGCTGAGGTCGAAGAGCTGGTGACCTCGGCGTTCGCCAAGGACGGCCCCGATGTACTCAGCCTGACCGACGACAAGGGACGCCGGTTCCTGGTGCAGACCGCCAAGATCACCTATGTCGAGATCGGTGTCGCCGATGTGCGCCGCGTCGGCTTCGGCATCGCCGCCGGACCGGCAGGCGCGTAGCCGCTAGTTGCGGGTCAGCGGGACGTGTGACAGTCCGCCCCAGGCGAAGTGCACCGTCCCGTCGACCGCGGCCTCCTTGGAGACCGGGCGGTCGGCGTCCAGCCAGTACCGCGCGCAGTCGACGCTGATGGCCACCAGGCCGACCGCGATCATCCTGGCGCGGTGCGGATCCAATCCGGAATCGCGACTGATCAGATCGAACACCGCGTCGGTGCACGACTCGGTGGCCACCTTGACCTGCGAGGCGACCTGCGGCTCGGTGACGTAGTCGTTCTCGAAGATCAGCCGGTAGCCCTGGCCGTCGTGCTCGATGAAGTCGAAGAAGGCCTGCACCGCCGCGCGCAACCGCTGCCGGTTGTCGGTGGTGGTACGCAGGGCCTGGCGGACGCCGGACACCAGGTTCTCGACGTGCCGGTTCAGCACCGCCAGATACAGCTCGAGCTTGCTCGAGAAGTGCTGGTACAGAACAGGTTTGCTCACACCTGCGCGGTCGGCGATTTCGTCCATGCCTGCCGCGTGATAGCCGCGGTCGACGAAAACTTCGCTGGCCGCCACCAATAGCTGACCTCGCCGCTCGTCGCGGGGCAGGCGATTGCCGCGCCGCGGGGCGGTGGCGGGACGGTCGCCATTGGCCGTTCGAGCGGACTTCCGCTCGGCCGTGTCGGCGAGATCGCTCATCGAGTCCTCAATCTGGTGGTGTGGCTGGGCGCCCGAGCCCCCGCGCTGCCAGCCCCGTCGAATCGACATTACTACCAGGCCGTGGTTACTGGCCCGTAGCGGGCTCGGCGTCGTACGGGCGCGCCGGAACTCCGCTGTTCGGCTGTTGTGCCATCCTGGGGCGGTGACCTACGACCCGGGGCACCGCGGCGGCGGTCGTGTGCCAGTGCTGCGCAACGAGTGGCGGGAGCCGCTGCGCGCGCTGCGCGACCCCCTGGCGAACGAGTCGGGCCGGCCCAGATCCAACCGCGATCAGCGTCGCCAATGGCGCAAACAGACCTGGCTCGGCCGGTTCATCGCCACCTATGGATGGCGCGCGTACGCCCTGCCGGTCCTGGTCGTCGTCACCGGCGTGGTGCTGTACCAGACGATCACCGGAACCGCTGCCCCCGCTGTCGAGAACACCGCCCAGCATGAGGTCGAAGGACCGCCGACGATCGGATCCAGCGGCACCGCCATCATCGGCGCGCCACCGCGCGGGCTGACCGAGTTCGACGCCAACCTGCCCACCGGGATCCTGCCCGAGGGCGGGGCGTTCACCGAGGCCGGCGCCAAGACCTGGCACCTGGTGCCCGGCGCCACGCCGAAGGTCGGTGAGGGCACCGCCAAGACGTTCACCTACACCGTGGAAGTCGAAGACGGTATCGACACCGCACCGTTCGGCGGGGACGAGGGATTCGCCCGGATGGTCAGCGAGACGCTGGCCAACCCCAAGAGCTGGATTCACAATCCGCAGTTCGCCTTCGAGCGGGTCGATGCCCCCGACGTCAAACCCGATTTCCGGGTGTCGCTGACCTCGCCGATGACCGTGCGCGAAGGCTGCGGCTACGAGATCCCGCTGGAGTCGTCCTGCTACAACCCGGCTTACGGGCCCGACGCCCAGCCGCGGGTGTTCATCAACGAATCCCGTTGGGTGCGGGGCGCGGTGCCGTTCCAGGGCGATATCGGCTCCTACCGGCAGTACCTGATCAACCACGAGGTCGGCCATGCGATCGGCTACCAGCACCACGAGCCCTGCGACGAGAACGGCGGGCTGGCGCCGGTGATGATGCAGCAGACGTTCTCCACCTCCGACGACGACGCCTCGCGGTTCGACCCGGAGTACGTCAAGGCCGACGGCAAGACCTGCCGGTTCAACCCCTGGCCGTATCCGATCGCCTAGGTTGCGGCCGCGAGCGTGCGCGGAATGCTCGCCGTAACGGCGTGTCCGCGGACCGACACGCACCGTCGGCCCGGGTCGCGGGAAGCATTCGCCGGTGTTTGCCGTTGCTTTGGCCAGCTGTTGAGATGGATGGTGATCGTCCGTCGGGCCCTGCCAATTCAAGGAGTGCCGGTGTCACCGTTACCGCCGCTGGTCGAGCCAGCCGCCGAACTCACCCGCGACGAGGTTGCGCGCTACAGCCGCCACCTGATCATTCCGGATCTGGGGGTGGACGGGCAGAAGCGTCTGAAGAATGCCCGAGTGCTGGTGATCGGTGCGGGCGGGCTCGGTTCGCCCACGCTGCTGTACCTGGCCGCGGCCGGCGTCGGCACCATCGGGATCGTCGAGTTCGACGTGGTCGACGAATCCAATCTGCAGCGCCAGATCATCCACGGCCAGTCCGATATCGGCCGGTCCAAGGCGGAGAGTGCCCGTGATTCCGTCCTCGAGGTCAACCCACTGGTCACCGTGCGGCTGCACGAGCAGCGCCTGGAGCCCGACAACGCGGTGCAGCTCTTCGAGCAGTACGACCTGATCCTCGACGGCACCGACAACTTCGCCACCCGCTACCTGGTCAACGACGCCGCGGTGCTGGCGCACAAGCCCTACGTGTGGGGCTCGATCTACCGGTTCGAGGGGCAGGCCTCGGTGTTCTGGGAGGACGCCCCGGACGGGTTGGGCCTCAACTACCGCGATCTGTACCCGGAGCCGCCGCCGCCCGGGATGGTTCCGTCCTGCGCCGAGGGCGGCGTGCTGGGCATTCTGTGCGCGTCGATCGCCTCGATCATGGGCACCGAGGCCATCAAGCTGATCACCGGCATCGGGGAGACGCTGCTGGGCCGGCTGATGGTGTACGACGCGCTGGACATGACCTACCGCACGATCAAGATCCGCAAGGATCCCGAGACGCCGAAGATCACCGAGCTGATCGACTACGAGTCGTTCTGCGGCGTGGTGTCCGACGCGGCCACCGAGGCCGCGCAGGATTCCACCGTCACCCCGCGTGAGCTGCGCGAGCTGCTCGACTCCGGCAAGAAGCTGGCGTTGATCGACGTCCGCGAACCGGTCGAGTGGGAGATCAATCACATCAGCGGCGCCGAGCTGATCCCGAAGTCGGTGATCGAGTCCGGCGAGGGCCTGACGAAGCTGCCGCACGACCGCACGCCGGTGCTGTACTGCAAGACCGGGGTTCGCTCGGCGGAGGCGTTGGCGGTGGTGAAAAAGGCGGGTTTCGCCGATGCCCTGCACCTTCAGGGCGGCATCGTCGCGTGGGCGAAGCAAATCGATCCCGACATGGTGGTCTACTGACGGCTACTTTGCGTCGCGACAATTTAGGCTGTCGGGGTGGCTGACGGGGTGAGTGAAGAGCGCCCGCCTGAGCATGTCCTGGCGGCGTTCGGTCTCAAGGGCCACGACCCGGAACCGCTCGGCGCGGGCTGGGAAGGCGGCTTCAAGTGCGGCGAGGTGGTGCTGTCGGTGATCGCCGACCACGCCAGGGCCGCCTGGTCGGCGAAGGCCCGCGAGACGTTGTTCGTCGACGGAGTCCGGCTGGCGCGGCCGGTCCGGTCGACCGATGGGCGCTATGTGGTCTCGGGTTGGCGGGCAGACACATTCGTCGCCGGTACTCCCGAGCCGCGACACGACGAGGTCGTGTCGGCCGGGGTGCGGTTACATGAGGCCACCGCCAAACTCGAGCGGCCCCGGTTCCTGACCCAGGCGCCGGTCGCGCCGTGGAGCGACGTCGACGTGTTCATCGCCGCCGACCGCGCGGCGTGGGAGGACCGTCCGCTGCACTCGTTGCCGCCCGGGGCGGTGGTGGCGCCGGGCTCGGCCGACGGTGAGCGGTCGGTGGAGCTGATCAACCAGCTGGCCGGTTTGCGGAAACCGACCAAGAGCCCGAATCAGCTGGTCCACGGTGACCTGTACGGCACCGTGCTGTTCGCCGGTACGGCCGCGCCGGGCATCACCGACATCACGCCGTACTGGCGGCCGGCGTCGTGGGCGGCCGGGGTGGTCGTCGTCGACGCACTGGCCTGGGGTGAGGCCGACGACGGTCTGATCGAACGGTGGGAAGCGCTGCCGGAATGGCCGCAGATGTTGTTGCGCGCCTTGATCTTCCGGCTCGCGGTGCATGCCCTGCATCCGCGTTCGACGGCGGCCGCGTTCCCTGGGTTGGCGCGTACCGCGGCGCTGATCCGGCTGGTGCTCTAGAACTCGTGGCGCGTGTGCGCCAGATTCACCCGGCCGTCGTCGGCCAGCACACCCTCGGCGCGTAGCAGTTCGAGCTGACGGGTCACCAGATGCGCGGCGGGACGGCCCGAGGCGGTGATCACCCGGTGCCACGGCAGGTCCGAGGAATCGGTACGCATGATCCAGCCGACGATACGTGGGCTGGAAAGCTCTGCGGCCGCGGCGATGTCACCGTAGGTCGCCACCCGGCCGGCCGGGATGGACGCCACCAGCGCGCGCACCCGTTCGACCTGCTCGTCGGTGACCGGGGCCATCGCTAGCGGGCATCCAATAGATCCCGGATGGCCTTCGCGGTCTCCTCCGGTTTGGCGTGCGGCACCATGTGCAGGCAGTCGAAGTCGAGCAGCGTGAAGTCGTCGCCGAGCCGCTGCGCCAGGCCGTCGATCAGGCCGGCGCTGACATACGGCGGGTCGGTCCACTGCGCGCGCACCAGCGTCGTCGGAGTTCCGGTGCGCGGCAACGCGATATCGCGGGCCAGTTCGCTCCAGTACGACATCATCGCCGGGACACAGATCCGCCAGCCGAAGCGGCCGTTGGGCAGGGCGATGAGATGCTCGTCGAGGTCCTCGTCGAGTTCGGCGGGGTCGACGTCGGCCCAGGACCCGCTGAATTTCTCGGTGCGCGCCTCGTCGCGGTCGGGGTAGTCGGGTGCGGCCAGCATGGAGTCGGCGATCTCGGCCATCCACTGCCCGTCCAGTCCGATCGCCGGGTCCAGTAGCACCAGCCCGGACACCAGATCCGGGCACGCGGCAGCGAGATTCAGTGCGATCGCGCCGCCGAACGAGTGACCCACCACCAGCACCGGCCCGTCGGCCTCGTTCTCCACCAGCGTGGCCAGGGCGGCGATATTGGCATCGATCGTCCACGGCGCCGACCATGACGAGCGGCCGTGCCCGATCAGATCGGGTGCGGCCATGGTGATCTCGGGCAGGTGCTGCTCGGACAGCCTCCGCCAGCGCTTGCCGTGCCCGGTCAGACCATGTCGCGCCAGCAGCTGGATGGGCCCGGCCGGGCCGAAGCGGTGGACGTGAAGATCGTGGGTCACGAGTCTCATGCTGCCAGTTCGCGTTCTCGGAGGGCAGGAGCGAAGGGGCCCGGGAGTGATTTTTGTCGGAGGCTTCTGGTGACATACCTGCCATGACGACCGCACTGCTGGCCCCGGTGACCGAGCCTGCCGACGTGCTGCGCCCGGAGCTGCGGGGCACGGTCCGGGTCGTCGGTGGGCCGGGTACCGGCAAGACCAGCCTGCTGGTTGCGGCGGCCGCCGCGCACATCGCTGCAGGCACCGACCCGGAATCGGTTCTGCTGCTGACGGGTTCGGGCCGGCTGGCGGCGGCCACCCGCAGCAAGCTCACCGCCGAGCTGCTGGCGGCGCGCTCGGGCGAGCCGTGCCGCGCGGTGGTGCGCGAACCACTGGTTCGGTCGGTGCACAGTTACGCGTTCGCGGTGCTGCGGCAGGCCGCCGCTCGGGCCGGTGACCCGCCGCCGCGCCTGGTTACCGGCGCCGAGCAGGACGGCATCATCCGCGAATTGCTGGCCGGGGACCTCGATGACGGCGACGCGTCGTCCTCCCGCTGGCCCCAGCTGCTGCGCCCCGCGCTGACCACCGCCGGGTTCGCGACCGAACTGCGAGACCTGTTGGCCCGCTGCGCCGAGCGGGGTGTGGACCCGCTGGCGCTGCAGCGCATCGGCCGGCTGTCCGGGCGGCCCGAGTGGGCGGCCGCGGGCCGGTTCGCCCAGCAGTACGAACAGGTGATGCTGCTGCGCGCAGCCGTCGGCACCGCCGCACCGCAGGCCACGGTGCCTGCGCTCGGCGCGGCGGAACTGGTCGGGGCGGCCCTGGAGGCGTTGGCATCCGATCCTGAACTCCTGGCGGCCGAACGGTCCCGAATCCGCTTGCTGCTCATCGATGACGCCCAGCATCTCGACCCGCAGGCCGCGCGGCTGGTTCGGGTGTTGGCGGCCGGCGCGGAACTGACTCTGCTTGCCGGGGACCCGAATCAGGCGGTCTTCGGCTTCCGCGGCGCCGACCCGGCCGTGTTGACGGCGGCCGACACCCCGGTGGTCGAACTCGGCCGTTC
>JAEZIA010000504.1 GCA_023416315.1 Actinomycetes bacterium | reverse complement strand
TCCGGCAGAAGTTCAAGAAGGACGTCATCATCGACATGCTGTGCTACCGCCGTCGCGGGCACAACGAAGGTGACGACCCGTCGATGACCCAGCCGTACATGTACGACGTGATCGACACCAAGCGCGGGGTGCGCAAGACCTACACCGAAGCGCTGATCGGCCGCGGCGACATCTCGATGAAAGAAGCCGAGGACGCGCTGCGCGACTACCAGGGTCAGCTGGAGCGGGTGTTCAACGAGGTTCGTGACCTAGAGAAACACGAGGTCGAACCCAGCGAGTCGGTCGAGGAAGACCAGATGATCCCGCGCGGCATGACCACCGCGGTGGACAAGTCGCTGCTGGCCCGCATCGGTGATGCGCACCTGTCGTTCCCGGAGAACTTCAATGTCCATCCGCGGGTGAAGCCGGTGCTGGAGAAGCGCCGCGAGATGGCCTATGAGGGCAAGGTCGACTGGGCGTTCGCCGAATTGCTGGCGCTGGGATCGTTTTTGGCCGAAGGCAAGCTGATCCGGCTGTCCGGGCAGGACACCCGGCGCGGCACGTTCACCCAGCGGCACGCGGTGATCATCGACCGCAAGACCGGCGCGGAGTTCACGCCGCTGGACCTGCTGACGATCAATCCGGACGGCACGCCGACCGGCGGCAAGCTGCTGGTGTACGACTCGGCGCTGTCGGAGTACGCGGCGGTGGGCTTCGAGTACGGCTACTCGGTGGGCAACCCCGATGCGCTGGTGCTGTGGGAGGCGCAGTTCGGCGACTTCGTCAACGGCGCGCAGTCGATCATCGACGAGTTCATCAGCTCCGGTGAGGCCAAGTGGGGCCAGCTCTCCGATGTGGTGCTGCTGCTCCCCCACGGCCACGAGGGCCAGGGCCCGGACCACACGTCGGGCCGCATCGAGCGGTTCCTGCAACTGTGGGCCGAGGGCTCGATGACGATCGCGCTGCCCTCGACCCCGGCGAACTATTTCCACCTGCTGCGCAGGCATGGACTCGACGGGGTACACCGCCCGCTGATCGTGTTCACGCCGAAGTCGATGCTGCGCAACAAGGCTGCCGTCAGCGACATCCGGGACTTCACCGAGCAGAAGTTCCGGTCGATTCTGGAGGAGCCGACCTACACAGACGGCGACGGCGACCGCAACAAGGTCAGCCGAATCCTGTTGACCAGCGGCAAGATCTACTACGAGCTGGTGGCCCGCAAGGACAAGGACAAGCGGGACGACGTCGCGATCGTCCGGGTCGAGCAGCTGGCGCCGCTGCCCAAGCGGCGGCTCAGCAACACGCTGGACTCCTATCCGAATGCCAAGGAGTTCTTCTGGGTGCAGGAGGAGCCGGCCAACCAGGGTGCCTGGCCGACGTTCGGCCTGACCCTGCCGGAGTTGTTGCCGGAGAAGCTGACCGGGATCAAGCGCATCTCGCGGCGTGCGATGTCGGCGCCGTCGTCGGGCTCGTCGAAGGTGCACGCCGTCGAGCAGCAGGAGATCATCGACGAGGCGTTCGCCTAGGGGTGGGTTGGCCGTCGACTGTGGGGGTTATGCACGCAAAATCGCACTTTCGCGTGCATGAGGCCCACAGTCGAGGCCGCGCAGCTAGAAGCCGAAGTTGTTCAGCAGGTCCAGCGGGATCGGCGAGTTGCCGTTGGCCAGGTCCGAGACCGCGCGCGGGCAGAAGAACGAGACCGCCAGCCCGGTGAACATGGTGGCCGGCCCCAGCGGGCGGCCCAGCCGGTCGGCCACGGTCGAGGCGATGTCGGCAGTGTTCTGGCTGCGATCGGCCAGCAGCGGGCAGATCGACTGCCCCATCTCGACGGCCTGGCCCGGGTCGATCCCGGTGATGCCGGCACTGCTCAAGGCGGCCAGGAAGTCGTCGGCGGTGGTGTCGGCCTGGGCGGGCGCAGCCAGCGCGATGGCGCCGGCGGCCAATCCGGCAACCGCGCCCGCGCCGGCAAAACGGCGAAACGTCATGATGTAAGCATCGCGCCCGGGCAACCCGCTGTTACCCGCGGGGTGCCCACCCGATAGCCTAAGCGCATTCAACACACGTCTAACAACTCGAGGAGCCGTCCATGCAGGGGTTTGCCGGGAAGGTAGCGGTTGTCACCGGAGCCGGGTCGGGCATCGGTCAAGCACTGGCGATGGAGCTGGGCCGATCGGGCGCCAAACTGGCCATCAGCGATATCGACACCGAGGGGCTGGCCGTCACCGAGGAACGCCTCAAGGCCATCGGCGTCGAGGTCAAGGCCGACCGGCTCAACGTCACCGAGCGGGAGGCCTTCGCTGCCTACGCCGACAGCGTGAAGGCACACTTCGGCAAGGTCAACCAGATCTACAACAACGCCGGTATCGCATACTCCGGTGACATCGAGATCAGCCAGTTCAAGGACATCGAGCGGGTGATGGACGTCGACTTCTGGGGCGTCGTCAACGGCACCAAGGTCTTCCTGCCCTACCTGATCGAGTCCGGCGACGGCCACATCGTCAACGTGTCCAGCCTGTTCGGGATCTTCTCCGTGCCGGGCCAGGCCGCCTACAACGCCGCCAAGTTCGCGGTGCGCGGATTCACCGAGGCACTGCGCCAGGAGATGATTCTGGCCAAGCACCCCGTCAAGGTGACGACGGTGCACCCCGGCGGCATCAAGACCGCGATCGCCCGCAACTCCACCGTCGCCGAGGGGCTCGACCAGGCCGCGATGGCCAAGGCCTTCGACAAGAAGCTGGCCAGGACCACCCCGGAGCGCGCCGCGGAGATCATCCTCGACGCCGTCCGCAAGAACAAGGCTCGGGTGCTGGTCGGCGCCGACGCGAAGATCCTCGACGTTATCGTGCGGATCACCGGCTCGGGCTATCAGCAGCTGTTTTCCACCGTGCTGCCCAAGCTCGCCCCGCCGATGCGCTGAGTTCCCTAGCGCCCCAACGGATGTGCCGATAGCCACTCTTCGGCGACCGTGCGCGGGTCGCGGCCTTCGGCGACGTGGGTCCGCATGTCGACCAGCGAGCCGGTGTCGAGCACACCGGCGAGTTCGTTGATCGCACGCACCTGCCGGTCATCGAGTTCGTTGCGCCGGTACAGCGGCACGATGTTTTCCGCGAGCACCAGCGCCGGCTTGCGGTCGGCCAGCACGACGACGTCGCTGGGCACACCGGTCTCGGCGGTTCCCGTCCATGCGGCGGTGACGGCCCCCGCCCGCAAGGCGTCGAACATCGTTTTTGCATCCGGGAATTCGCGCGCCGGCGGCAGTGTGCAGCTTCCGATCGTCGTCGGCAGACCAGGCACATGCGCGACGGCCCCGATCCGCAACCCGGCGCAGTGACTCACCAGCGCCGTCAGGTCGCGGCTGCCCCACGCCGCCGCGGTCGCCTCGGTGACCGCCAGCGCGGGCTTGTCCTCGGCGGCGGTGGTGTAGTCACCGGCGGCCACGCCCTCAGGCAGCACACCCAGCAGCGCACGGTAGACCTGTGAATCGGAGCGCGGCGTCGTGCCGGGGGCAAAGGTCTGCAGCAGCCGACCGGTGAACCCCGGCACCACGCTGACCTCGCCGGTGTCCAAGGCGTGCAATGGCTGATCGACGATTTGCACGTGCGCGGCGCTGCCGTAGGACCGCAACGCCGCCGCGTAGAGCTGGGCCAGCAGGGTGGACTCCGGGTCGGCGGTTGCGCCGACCGCCACCGACGGCCCGGGTGACGGCGATCCGCAGGCCACCGCCACCAGGACCAGTAGTCCCGCCATCAGCCGGCGAAACATCGTCGGCCTCAACAGGTTCAGCCTACGCTTCGGATGCCGCTGCCACCGCCGCGGCCACCGCGGGTCCGACCCGCGGGTCCAGCGGGCTCGGCACGATGTGGTCGGCGGCCAGATCGTCGCCGACGACCGAGAAGATCGCCTCCGCTGCCGCGACTTTCATCTTCTCGGTGATGCGCCGGGCACCGGCGTCCAGCGCACCGCGGAACACGCCAGGGAAGGCCAGGACATTGTTGATCTGGTTGGGGAAGTCGCTGCGCCCGGTCGCTACCACCGCCGCATACTTGCGGGCCACGTCCGGATGGATCTCCGGATCCGGGTTGGACATCGCGAACACGATGCCGCCAGGCGCCATCGTCGCGATGAACTCCTCGGGAACGAGACCGGCCGACACCCCCATGAACACGTCCGCGCCATTGAGGGCTTCGGCGATCCCACCGGTGAGCCCACGCGGGTTGGTCCGGGTGGCCAGCTCGGCCTTGACCGAATTCAGATCGTCACGGCCCGCGTGCACAATGCCCTGGCTGTCCAGCACGGTGATGTCGGAGACGCCCGAGGCGAGCAGGATGTTGGTGCACGCGACGCCCGCGGCTCCCGCGCCCGACATGACGACCTTCAGCGTGCGCATGTCGCGGTCGAGGAACTTGGTGGCGCCCAGCAGCGCCGCGAGCACGACGATCGCGGTGCCGTGCTGGTCGTCATGCATGACCGGGCAGTCCAGCGCCTCGATGACGCGCCGCTCGATCTCGAAGCAACGCGGCGCGGAGATGTCTTCGAGGTTGACCGCACCGAACGTCGGGCGCAGCCGGATCAGCGTCTCGACGATCTCGTCGGGATCCTTGGTGTCCAGCACGATCGGGATGGAGTCCAGGCCGCCGAACGTCTTGAACAGGGCGGCCTTGCCCTCCATCACCGGCAGCGACGCCGCGGGGCCGATGTCACCGAGGCCGAGGACCGCGGTGCCGTCGCTGACCACAGCGACCAGGCGGTTGGCCCACGTGTAGCGCGCAGCCAGGGTGTGATCGGCGGCGATCGCACGGCTGACCTGGGCGACGCCCGGGGTGTAGGCAATCGACAGGGCGCGCTGGGTGTCCAGCGGCGCCTTGAGCTCGACGGACAGCTTTCCGCCCACGTGAGCGGCGAAGATCTCTTCGTCGTCGATGACGACGCGGGGGGTACTCACCATTTCGGACACGGCGTCAGGGTACTCGCCCCGGAAACCTCACCGGGCAGGGTTCCCCCGCAGTGAAGCACGCCCGGAACGCTACTGGCGCGTAGCATTTTCACACGGGCCCAACGGGGCCTCACCCGTCCGCGGGAGGGGAGGTCGCCAGATGCCGTCGTTCCGCGCACGACCACAAGTCCTGCTCGGCTCCCGATCCGGGCCCGACGCCAAGCGCATCCACGTCCCCGTCGCACGCGCCATGATCGACTGCGCCATCTACGTCGACGGCGAGCGACTGAGCGGCAAGTACACGCACGCCGCAGCCCTGGCCAAGGTCCGCGAGATGCAGTCCGGCGGGCAGAAGGCGTTCGTCTGGATCGGCCTGCACGAGCCCGACGACCAGCAGATGCAGGCGGTCGGCGACGTATTCGGCCTTCACCCGCTGGCCGTCGAGGATGCCGTGCACGCCCACCAGCGACCCAAGGTGGAACGCTACGACGACACCTTGTTCTTGGTCCTCAAGACAGTGACGTACGTGCCACACGAATCGGTGGCGCTGGCCCGCGAGATCGTCGAAACCGGCGAGATCATGGTGTTTGTCGGCGCCGAGTTCGTCGTGACGGTCCGCCACGGCGACCACACCGGGCTGGCGGGTCTGCGCAAGTACCTGGAAAACGAGCACGACCACCTGGCGCTGGGGCCGTTCGCGGTCATGCATGCCATCGCCGATCACGTCGTCGACACCTACCGCGACGTCACCGCGTTGATGGAGTGCGATATCGACGACATCGAGTCCGAGACGTTCTCGCCGTTGACCAAGACCGACATCGAACCGATCTATCTGCTCAAGCGGGAGGTCGTCGAATTGCGCAGGGCGGTATCGCCTCTCACCGTCGCGCTCGGCCGGTTCAACACCGACTTCAAGGATTTGATGTCCAAGGAGATTCTGCGTTACATGCGTGACGTGCAGGACCATCAATCCCTGGCCGCGGATCGGATCGCCTCCTACGACGACATGTTGTCCTCACTGGTGCAAGCGGCGCTGGCGAAGGTCGGCATGCAGCAGAACGTCGACATGCGCAAGATCTCCTCGTGGGTGGCGATCGCGGCGGTCCCGACGATGATCGCGGGCATCTACGGCATGAACTTCGAGCACATGCCGGAGTTGACATGGGCGTGGGGATATCCAGCGGTGCTGCTGCTGATGCTCACGGTGTGCGGATTCCTGTATCACAATTTCCGCCGCAATCACTGGCTGTGAACTAACCCGGCTGGGCGGCACCACGATTCGGGTCCAGCACGTCGACCCCGTCGTCGAGCCACGCCTGACGCATGGCGTCTGCACCCTTGAGCCGCACCCAGGCCGCCTCGTTCTGGGTCAGCGGCACCGCGCTCAGAAAGTGAACCGGGTCGCGGGGTGCCGCCAGAGGCAGCTCGGCGATGTCCGAATCACCAAGCAGCACAGCGGTGAACGCAGCACCCTCCCATAACGGCGCGGACAGGTCGATCAGCGCGCCGGCGACCAACACGACCCCTTCGACGGCGGGTGTCGCCGCGACCACCGCCAGGCTGCGTGCCAGGCCGGGGGTGGGCGCGGTCGCGCGCAGGGTGAGCACCACCTCGGCTCGCGGGCCGTGCAGTGGGTCGGCGATACCGGCGGTCGGCTCGGTCATCGGATGCCGCGAACAGCCCAGTGTCACATAGTGAGCCACCCCGTTGGGGTCCGGGCCGAACCGCAACACCTCGATGCGTTCGAGCCCGAGGAACGTCACACTGGCCGAGTCCGGTTCGGCATCGATCCCGGCGTCGGCGAAGTGCCCGCGCACATGAGCGCGGACCGAGTCCAGCGGCTGCGTCACTGAGCGGGCGGAATGGTGAGGTTCACTCCGCTGTCGGCGTCGAAGATCTGCATCTTGGTAGTGTCGAACGCCAGCTCGATCGTCTGCCCGATGGCGGGCTTCGACTCCGCGGAAAGCCGTGCGACGAACTCGTTTTCACCGGCCCCGGTGTCGGCGGCCAATTCGGCGAGCTGGGCCGCCTTGGCGCCGTCGCCAGAGGTTTTGAAGTACACGTACTTGTCGGCGCCCAGCGACTCGACGAGGTCGACGGTCACCTCGAAGGTCAGTGCACGGATGCGCTCATAGGCGTCCAGCAATGCGACGTCCTCGAAGTGCTCCGGCCGGATACCGGCGATCACGTTGGCGGGCTTGGGATGCTGGGCCACCACATCCTGAACATCCTGACTGAGGGTGACCTCGCCGAACGGCAGCCGCAGGCCCATGTCGTGCAGCGTCGCGGGGAAGAAGTTCATCGCCGGCGAGCCGATGAACCCGGCCACGAACAGATTCGCCGGCTGGTCGTAGAGCTCGGCAGGCGTGCCGATCTGCTGCGCCTCACCGGCGCGCAGCACTACGACCCGGTCACCGAGCGTCATCGCCTCGGTCTGGTCGTGGGTGACGTACACCGTGGTGGTGCCCAGCCGGTTCTGCAGCCGGGCGATCTCGCCGCGCATCTGCACGCGCAGCTTGGCGTCGAGGTTGGAGAGCGGCTCGTCCATCAGGAATGCCTTGGGCTGCCGCACGATTGCCCGGCCCATCGCCACCCGCTGACGTTGACCGCCGGACAGCTGTGCGGGTTTGCGGTCCAGAAGTTCGGTCAGATCAAGGATTTTCGCGGTCTCTTCAACCTTCTGGGCAATCTCGGCCTTCTTCAGCTTGGCCAGCGTCAGCGGGAACGCGATGTTCTGCCGAACGGTCATGTGCGGGTAGAGCGCATATGACTGGAACACCATCGCGATATCGCGGTCGCGGGGGGCCTTCTCGTTGACCCGGTGACCACCGATGCGCAGCTCGCCGGAGCTGATGTCCTCCAGACCGGCGATCATGTTGAGCGTGGTCGACTTTCCGCATCCGGACGGCCCCACCAGGATGACGAACTCACCGTCGGCGATCGTCAGGCTCAGGTCCTTCACGGCGACTGCGCCGTCCGGATAATTCTTGCTGACATGGTCCAGGACTATCTCGGCCATAGAACCCTCGCTACCCCTTCACCGCGCCGGAGGTCAGCCCGGCGACGATCCGTCGTTGGAAGATCAGAACGAACACGATGATCGGAACCGTGATCACCATCGCCCCTGCGGCGATCGAACCGGTCGGTTCCTCGAACTGCGAGCTGCCGGTGAAGTTCGCGATCGCGACCGGCGCGGTGATCGCGGCGTTGGTCGCGGTCAACGACAGGGCCAGCAGCAGGTCGTTCCACGCGAAGATGAACACCAGGATGGCTGCCGTCACGATGCCCGGCGCTGCCAGCGGCGCGATCACCCGACGAAACGCCTGCGCCGGTGTGGCACCGTCCATTTTGGCGGCCTTCTCCAGGTCCCACGGGATCTCCCGGAAGAAGGCCGACAGCGTGTAGATCGCCAGCGGCAGCGCGAACGTGATGTAGGGGATGATCAGCCCGGGCCAGGTGTCGAACAGCCCGAGTCGGCGTTCGATGTTGAACAGTGGTGTGACCAGCGAGATCTGGGGGAACATCGCGATCAGCAGCGCCGCACCGATCAACGCCTTCTTGCCGGTGAACTCCAGGCGCGCGACCGCATAGGCGGCCATCCCGCCGATGACCACCGCGATCACCGTGGTGATCAGACCGATGCCGATCGAGTTGATCAACGCCGAACTGAACGCGTCGCCGCGAAAGATCCCCTTGTAGTTGTCGAAGGTGATCTCCGACGGAATCAGCCTGCCGTCCTTGACCGTCGATGTCGGCTTGAGCGACAGGCTCAGGATCCACAGCACCGGAAACAGCGCGTAGATCACCACCAGCGCGTCGATGACGACCCAACTCACCGCCCGCCGCGTGCCGATCCGATCAGACATCTACCGCACCTCGTTGTCCGTGCCCGGCGCCGAAGCACCGAACAGCTTGATGTAGATGAACGCGATGATCGCCACCGAGATGAACACCAGCACGCTGATCGCCGACCCGAGGCCGAGGTTGAACGCCTTGAACAGGTTGTCGTAACCCAGGATCGACACGGATGCGGTGTCGTTGGCACCGCCGGTGAGCACGTAGATGTTGTCGAAGATGCGGAAGGCGTCGAGGGTGCGGAACACCAGCGCCACCAGGATCGCTGGTTTGATCAGGGGCAGCGTCACCCGCAGCAGCCGGGTCCACGGCCCCGCACCGTCCACCTCGGCGGCCTTCAGCAGATCGTCGGGTACCAGCGCCAGACCGGCCAGCAGCAGCAGCGCCATGAACGGGGTGGTCTTCCACACCTCGGCGAGAATGATGATCGCCAGCGACGGAATCTGTTGGGTCAGTGGCGCACTGCCGTCCGGTAGCAAATTCGCGAGATAGCCGGTGCCCGGCGTCCACGCGTAGTACCAGCTGTAGGACGCGGCAACCGTCACGATGCCGTACGGAATCAGGATCGCGGTCCGCACCAACCCTTTGCCGAAGATGGTGCGGTGCATGACAAGTGCCAGCGCCATGCCCAGCACGAACTCGATGGCCACCGAGACCACGGTGATCACCAGGGTGATCGCGAACGCGGTCCACCAGTACTGGTCGGTCAAGATGGTTTGGTAGTTCTCGAACCAGATGAACTTTGTATCGGCCGGGCTCGCCAGGTTGTAGCGCTGCATGCTCAACCACAGCGCGTACACGATCGGATAGGCGGTCACCGCGAGCATCAGGATCACCGCGGGGGCGATCAAGAGGTAGGCCAGCTTGCGCTGGGACCGGCGGTCGTCGCTGCGGGCCGCAGCATCGGCCGGAGTGCGGATCGCGGCGGTCACGGGATCAACCCCTTTCCGTCGATCGCCTTCTGCACCTGCTCGGCGAGCTCATCGGCGGTCTTGTCCGGATCGATCGCGGTGATCGGGGCCAGGGTCGCCGAGATGCGGGTGGACACCGCTTGATAGTTCGGCGTCGCCGGGCGGACCGCCGCGGTGGTCAATTGGTCGCGGATGATCGCGTACTGCGGATATTTCTTCTGGAACTCCGGGTCGTCGTACAGCGACGCGCGCACCGCGGGCAACCCGCCCTCGATCGAGGTGTACTTCTGGTTCTGCAGATTCCGGATGCAGCGCACGGCCTCGAACGCCTCGGCCGGATGCCGGCTGGTCTTGGCCACCGCGAGGTTCAGCCCGCCCAGCGTGACGCGGGTGGGCTGGCCCGGGACCACCCCGGGGTACGGCGCGAACCCGAATACCTCCTTGGCGGCGTCGAAGGCGACGGTGAACTGGTCGTCGGTCGGCGAGAAGGTCCCGGAATCGTTGATGCTGCCCGCCAGTTCCGGCTTGTCGTTCAGCGGAAGGAACGGCACCCCGCCCTTGACCGCGTTCTCCAGCATCGAGGCGAACACGAACGGCCAGTTGACCTCCAGGGCCGCCTTACCCTGCTCGAGGGCCAACCGTGCGGTGCCCTCGTCGGTCTGGGTGACCGACGGGTCCGCGCCCGGCGCGGTGGCCACCGCTTTGATGATCTGCAGCGCCTTGACCGTCGCCGCCCGATGCTCCGGGGTGTCGGTTAGCGTGACCCGCTTTCCGTCGTCGGAAAGCACCTGTCCGCCAGCGCTTTCCAGCAACGTGTTGAACCACACCACCAGGCCCTCGTACTGCTTGGCCTGCACCGCGATCCAGCTGGGCTTGCCCTCGGCGTGCAGGCGGGTGGCCTCGGCCACCATGCCGTCCCAGGTGTCCGGCGGAGGCGCGACCAAATCCGCTCGGTACCAGAGTAATTGGGTGTTGGTGGTGACGGGCGCGGCGAACAGCTTGTCCTGCCACTTGGCGGTCTCCAACGGACCCGGCAGCGTATTGTCGGTCGCGTCGGCCTCGGCCCGGCCTTCCGGATCATCGGATAGCGGCAACGCCCAGCCGGCCTCGGCGAACTCCGCGGTCCACACCACGTCGAGCGCCATCACGTCGAGCGTGCGGTCGTTTCCGGTGAGCCTGCGCGCCAGCTGCAGCCGTTGGTCGTCGGCGGCCTTGGGCAGGCTGCGCTGTTCGATGCGAAAGCGTCCACCGAGTTCGGAGTTGCAGCGCTTGGCCACCGCGGTGAACGTCGCCGTCTCACTGGCCGGGGTGTAGAAGCTGACCACCAGCCCCTGGTCACCGGAGCCGCAGGACGACACCAACGATGCGGTGGTCAAAGCGGCGATCGCGGCCGCGCCCACCCGCCGAGCGCGTGCGCCTGGGCAAGCCATCCGCAACCGCCTCCCGTCTTCTCGACACGTGGGCAACTGTCCGCGCTCAGCGCACGCTGCATCACGGCAGGGCAAAGCCCCGCGGCCAAACCGTAGAACCCCGGCGCCGTGATATGCAACACTCCCACGCCGGATGCGGCCGGATCGTGACCGCATCCGCCCCGATCAGGGGCTCAAATCTTCAAGCGCGCCAGCATGTCCCGCGCCTGTTCGGCGCTCTGCGGATCGCACAGCACGTCGTAGCGGCCCGCCACCAGTTGCATCGTGGAGCTGAAATCCCTTGTCCCACGCGCCATCGCATAGGGAACGGCCGACGTGATCAAGCCGAAGATGACGCCGGCGACCACACCGGTGATCAACGAGGCCCACGGATTGGGGCTGAAGAAGCCCAGCACCAACCCGATGAAAATACCCAGCCAGGCTCCGGTGATCACACCGCCGCCCAGCACTTTGGGCCATGTCAGCCGGCCGGTGACCCGCTCGACCTGCATGAGATCGACCCCGACGATGGTCACCTGTTGGACCGGGAACTGCGCGTCGGACAGATAGTCGACGGCCTTCTGCGCCTCGGCATAGGTGGGATAGGAGCCGATCGGCCACCCCTTGGGTGGGGTGGGCAGACCGACGGGCCCGCGACGCGACGCGGGGGCCGCGCCACCGGGGTTCTGACCTTGGAAGGGGCTGGTCATATCTGCTCATTCTCCTGTCCTCCGCGGCGTTTGTCGCGTGTATCCTCCCGCGCACGGCGCGGTGCTGTCTGATCAACGCGGTGCCGCCCGTGTTGGTGCCCCAACGGCAAGCCAGCCCCGCGCCACCTGCACATCCGCTAGGTTGAACAGCATGACAGCTTCCGGCGGTGACTCCGGCGAAAAGCCGCAGAATGCGGGCGAACAGGGCCCCTCCGAGGGCACCTACGAGGCCCCGCCCATTGAGCAGAGCCCGACGTCAGCCGGGTACGACGCCCCGTCGGGTTACGAGCCGACGCCACCGCCATATCCGGGCTACGAGGCACCGGGTGCCTACCCGCCGCCGCCGCCCGGCTACGGTGCGCCCGGCTATCCCCCACCGGGCTACGGCCCGCAGCCGGGTTACCCGCCGCCGTCCCCCGGCGCGTATGGCGCCCCGGGCTACGCCGAGCAGCCGTCGTCGTTCCCGCCCCCGCCGGGTGGCGGATATCCGCCGCCCCCGCCCCCGCAGTACGGCGCGGCGCCCTACCAGGGTGGCTACGGCTACCCGGCCCCGGAGTCGGGCACCAACACGCTGGCGATCTCGTCACTGGTGGCGTCGGTCATCGGTCTGCTGTGCGGGATCGGCTCGATCGTCGGAATCGTCTGCGGTGTCATCGCGCTGAACCAGATCAAGCGCACCCATCAGGGCGGGTACGGCCTTGCCATCGCGGGCATCGTGGTCGGGGTGGCGACGCTGATCATCAGCATGATCTGGGCGATCTACGCCTGGCGCTGATGACCAATCCCCCCTATCCGGAGGGCCTACCGCCGCCCGCCGATCCCTACGCCCCGGTCGACTATCCGGCCCACTATCCCCCGATGCCGCCGCCGGGATACCCGGCCCCCTATCCGCCGCCGACGGGATACCCGGGTGCCCCCTACCCCGGCTATCCCGGCTATCCCGGCTATCCCGTTTCCGGCGATCCCTACGACCCGTACCGGCCGACCAAACCGCCGGGCACCAACGGCAAAGCCATTGCGGCATTGGTGACCTCGATCGCCGGTCTGGTGCTGTGCGGGTTGCCGTCGATCGCGGGGATCATCCTCGGGATCGTCGCGATGCGGGAAACCAAACGCACCGGGCAGGACGGGTTCGGGCTGGCGGTCGCCGGTGTGGCCATCGGCGCGGTGGTCATCGCCCTGATCGTGCTCTACATCCTCTTCGTCGTCCTCGTCGTGGCGGGATCGGCGGACAATCCGACCTTCTAGCTCGGTGGCGTGAACCGCTCACCCCGGCGTTGCATCCCGGCCGCCCGTCCCTTGCCCGCGATCACCAGTGCCATCTTGCGACTGGCCTCGTCGAGCATTTCGTCGTCGAGCATCACCGCCCCGCGGAGACCGCCGGCCTTCGAGGTGTGCCATTCGTAGGCCTCGAGAATCAGCTCGGCACGGTCGTATTCGGCCTGGCGTGGGCTGAAGATCTCGTTGCCCGCCTCGATCTGGTCGGGGTGCAGCACCCACTTGCCGTCGTAGCCCAGCGCCGCCGCGCGCCCGGCCACCCGCCGGAATGCCGCCACGTCACGCACTTTCAGATACGGCCCGTCGATCGCGGCGATGCCGTGCGCGCGGGCCGCGACGAGGATCGTCATCAATACGTGGTGGTAGGCGTCACCGACGTCATAGCCTTCCGGCTGCTCACCCACCACCAGCGTGCGTATGTTCAGGCTGGCCATCAGGTCCGCCGGACCCAACACCAGCGCCTGCACCCGTGGCGCGGCCGCGATCGCATCGATGTTGGCCAGTCCCTTGGCATCTTCGATCTGGGCGTCGACGCCGATGCCCCCGACCGGCAGACCGTGGGTCAGTTCGAGCTGGGTCAGCAACAGGTCCAGTGCGTGGACGTGACTGGCGTCGGTCACCTTGGGCAGGACGATCACGTCGAGGTGGCCGTCGCGCGCGGAGGCGACCTCGGACACCACGTCGATGACGTCAGCATGTGTCCACGGCGTCGTCCAGTCGTTGACCCGGACACCGCGCAGCTGGCCCGCCCAGCCCGGGCTCGCCAATGCCGCACCGACCTGTTTGCGGGCCTGCGCCTTGGCATCTGGCGCCACCGCGTCCTCGAGGTCGAGGAACACTTGATCGGCGGGCAATCCCTTGGCCTTTTCGATCATCTTGGGACTGCTGCCCGGAACTGACAGACACGTTCTACGGGGTCGATAGGCGTTCTCCACGGTTACACTCCTACCCTTTGACTCATGGCGTCGATGAACAGGGTCTACGCGGCACGGCTGGCTGGGCTGGCCGTGCTCGGGCCGGACGGTGAGTCCCTGGGCCGGGTTCGCGATGTCGTGATCAGTATGAGCATTGTCCGCCAACAGCCCCGCGTGCTCGGCCTGGTGGTCGAATTGCTCACTCGCCGAAGGATTTTCGTGCCGATCCTGCGGGTCACCGCGATCGAGCCGAACGCGGTCACGCTCAACACCGGCAACGTCTCGCTGCGCCGGTTCGCCCAGCGTCCCGGCGAGGTTCTGGTGCTCGGCCAGGTGCTCGACAGCCGGGTCCGGGTCAACGATCCCGAGCTTCCGCAGATGGCCGGTATGGACGTCATCGTCGTCGACCTGGGTATCGAACAATCCCGCTCGCGCGACTGGGTGGTCACCCGGGTCGCGGTGCGCAGCCACCGCAGGCTGGGCCGGCGCTCGACGATCCAGGTGGTGGACTGGCACAACGTGCAGGGGCTGACCCCCTCGGCGCTGTCGATGCCGGGTCAGGGGGTGGCCCAGTTGCTGCACCAGTTCGAGGGTCAGCGCCCGATCGAGGTAGCCGACGCGATCCGCGATCTGCCCGCCAAGCGCCGCACCGAGGTGGTCAACGCGCTCGATGACGAGCGGCTGGCCGACATCCTGCAGGAGCTGCCCGAGGACGACCAGACCGTCCTGCTGCTGCAACTCGACACCGAACGCGCGGCCGACGTGCTGGAGGCGATGGACCCCGACGACGCCGCCGACCTGCTCGGCGTGCTGAATCCGACCGAGGCAGAGGTGCTGCTGCGCCGGATGGACCCCGAGGACTCCGAGCCGGTGCGTCGGCTGCTGAGCCACTCGCCGGACACCGCAGGCGGTCTGATGACCTCCGACCCGGTGGTGCTGGCACCGGACACCACCGTCGCCGAGGCGCTGGCCCGCGTTCGCGACCCCGACCTGACGCCGGCGCTGGCGTCGCTGGTGTTCGTCGTGCGGCCCCCGACCGCCACCCCGACCGGCCGCTATCTGGGCTGCGTACATCTGCAGGCGCTCCTGCGCGAGCCGCCGGCCAACCTCGTCAGCGGCATCGTCGACACCGACCTGCCCAGCTGCAGCCCGAACACCTCGCTGGCCGGGGTGACGCGGTACTTCGCCGCCTATAACCTGGTCTGCGGTCCGGTGGTCGACGAAGAGAACCATCTGCTCGGCGCGGTGACCGTCGACGACGTCCTCGACCATCTGCTGCCCGACGACTGGCGGGAAAGCATGGAAGACCCGCAACTGTCCGAACCGGTGACCAGCACAGAGGGGAAGACATGAGCGAGCTGTCTGCGCGTCAGCGGCTCGACACTCCCCGCAGCTCCCGGCGGCTGTCGTTCAACGTCGACCCGGAGGCGGTCGGCCGGTTCAGCGAATCGATCGCCCGCTTCCTGGGCACCGGGCGCTACCTGGCCTGGCAGACGATCATCGTCATCGTCTGGATCGCGCTGAACCTGTTCGCCGTGGCCTGGCAGTGGGATCCGTACCCGTTCATCCTGCTCAACCTGGCGTTCTCCACGCAGGCCGCCTATGCCGCGCCGCTGATCCTGCTGGCGCAGAACCGACAGGAGAACCGAGACCGGGTCTCGCTCGAGGAGGACCGCCGGCGCGCCGAGCAGACGAAGGCCGACACCGAGTTCCTGGCCCGCGAGCTGGCCTCGCTGCGGTTGGCGGTCGGCGAAGTCGCCACCCGCGACTATCTGCGCCGCGAACTCGAAGAGGTGCGCGAGTTGCTGGAATCGCTGCGCGCCGACGGCGCAGCCAAGTCCAAGGACGGTTCCGAGCGGAAATCCAAAAAGGGAACTTCGTGACAAAGGTGACCATTGGATACCACTGAGGTCTCAAAGCTATGTATGGTGACTTGGTTCACAAGGGCATGCTTTCGCTAAAGGACGGACGAGTGGGCAGAGGACTCCGCGTCAGCCGGATGCTCAAGAAGCCTGCGTTCGGAGTTGCTGTACTCACCCCGGTCGTGCTCGCCGGCGCGGTGGGTGCCACACCCCACTTTCCCAGTGCGCCGGTCGTCGGCACGCAAGTCATGCCGCTGGCCGCGGTGTCGCCGCAAGCCGACACCTCCGGGCCGACCGTCGTCGCTCTGACCAAGCAGCCCACCAACTTTCACTTCGCGGCAGCCACGCCGTCGGCTCCACCGCCGGCGATGGTTGTCAGCTCGATGGGATCGATGCGCATCCCCGCGGTGCCGCTGGCCGCCTACCGCAATGCCGAACAGAAGATGGCCGTGGCCGCGCCGGGCTGCGGGTTGAGCTGGAATCTGCTGGCCGGCATCGGCCGCATCGAGTCCATGCACGCCAACGGCGGGGCCACCGACTCGCGCGGCACCGCGATCAGCCCGATCTACGGCCCGTCGCTGGACGGCACGCTGGCCGGCAATGAGGTCATCGTGCAGACCGTGCAGGCCGGGCGTCCGGTCTACGCGCGGGCCATGGGCCCGATGCAGTTCCTTCCGGGCACCTGGTCGCGGTACGCCGCCGACGGTGACGGCGACGGCAAGGCCGACCCGCAGAACGTCTACGACGCGGCGCTGGCCGCGGCCCGATACTTGTGCAGCGGTGGACTGAACCTACGCAACCAGTCGCAGGTGCTGACCGCGATCCTGCGCTACAACAACTCGATGGCCTACGCGCAGAACGTGCTCGGCTGGGCGGCGGCCTATGCCACCGGCGTCGAGCCGATCAACCTGCCGCCGATCGTCGGACCGGTGCCTGCCCTCGGCGATGCTCACCTGGAGAATCCGGAGGGCCTCGGTC
>JAEZIA010000503.1 GCA_023416315.1 Actinomycetes bacterium | reverse complement strand
AGCATGCCGCCGGTGGACAGGATCTTCACCCGGTCCGACGGGAAGGCTCCTTCACCGGCGAGGTACAGCGCCGATGTGGCGCAGCCACATTCGGGGTGCACGAACAATTCGGCGTCGGGGTGGGCGCGAGCCTGATCCGCCAGCTCGTCGCCGTTGATGCCCGCGTGCACATGGCATTCGCCTGCCCAGACGTGCACATTTGTGCGACCGGTCATCCGGCGCACATGGGCGCCGAGGAACTGGTCCGGGCAGAACAGCACCTCGCGGTCGGCGGGGATGGAGGCCACCACCTCGACGGCGTTGGAGGACGTGCAGCAGATGTCGGTGAGCGCCTTCACCGCGGCGGTCGTGTTGACGTAGGACACCACGACCGCGTCGGGGTGCTCGTCTTTCCAGGCACGCAGCTCGTCGGCGGTGATCGAGTCGGCCAGCGAGCAGCCTGCGCGCTGATCGGGGATCAGCACGGTCTTGTCGGGGCTGAGGATCTTGGCCGTCTCGGCCATGAAGTGCACCCCGCAGAACACGATGGTGTCCGCGTCGGCCTCGGCGGCGATCCGGGACAGCGCCAGTGAGTCGCCGACGTGGTCGGCGACGTCCTGAATGGCAGGCAGCTGATAGTTGTGCGCCAGGATGGTCGCGTTGCGCAAGGAGGCCAGCCGGCGAATCTCGGCGGCCCACTCCTCGTCGCCGTCCACGCCGGTGTAACCACCGGGGCCATCGGTGATGCGGGCGGCGAGGCCGTTGGTATCGGCACGATCCAAGACGGTCATTTTTCCGCCTCCTGTCTTGCGTCCGAGGTTTTCGACTTACAATCGAAAACGTGCCTCATACTAGCACCGAACACGAAGTGCTTGCCGTCGTATTCCAGGTTGGCGACGTCAGCTCCCGGAAACCGGCCCTTAACGTGCTGCTATGGCAGCGCGGCCGGGATCCCGAACGCGGCAAGTGGTCGCTGCCCGGCGGCCGGCTGCGCACCGACGAAGACCTCACCAGTTCGGTGCGCCGGCAGCTCGCCGAGAAGGTCGACGTCCGCGAGATCGCCCACCTCGAACAGCTCGCCGTCTTCTCCGACCCCGGCCGGGTCCCCCTCGTTCGCACGATTGCCTCGACATTCCTCGGCCTGGTGCCATCGGTCGCCACCCCGGAGCTACCCGCCGACACCCGATGGCATCCGGTGAGCGACCTGCCGGAGATGGCCTTCGACCACGGACCCATGATCGAGTACGCCCGCACCCGGCTGGTCGCCAAGCTGTCGTATACCAACATCGGATTCGCCCTGGCACCAAAGGAATTCGCGCTCTCGACGCTGCGCGACATCTACGGCGCAGCCCTCGGCTACCAGGTCGACGCGACCAATCTGCAGCGCGTGCTGGCCCGCCGCGGCGTGATCACCCCGACCGGAACAACGGCCCATCCGGGCCGCAGCGGCGGCCGTCCGGCGGCGCTGTATCGCTTCACCGACTCACAGCTGCGGGTGACCGACGAGTTTGCCGCATTGCGGCCCCCAGGGTGAGTCGGACTGGATTCTTAGATCCTTCTTAAGGTAGAAAGGTCGGAATGCATCCGGTAAGTGCCGGGGTCCCCAGCCCCGAATGGATCGGCCGCGCCCCGCACCAGGAGTTCGAGCGCGGCGCGCATCCCGCGCTTCCGGCCGATGACCCGTTCTACGAACCTCCGTCCGGCTACGAACACGCCGAGCCGGGCACCGTACTCCGCTCCCGCGACGTCGAGCTGGGCTTTCTCGGACTGATCCCGCAGCGCGTGCGGGCCACCCAGCTGCTGTACCGGACCACCGACCACAATGGGCTGCCGCAGGCCACCGTCACCACGGTGCTCATTCCAAGCGGCCACACCCAGCATCAGGTGCGCAATATCGTCTCCTACCAATGCGCCATCGACGCGGTGGCCTCGCGCTGCTTCCCCTCCTACGCGATGCGCAGGCACGCCAAAGCCGTCGGCTCGCTGCCGCAGCTGGAGTACCTGCTGGTCGCGGCCGCGCTTGCCGAGGGCTGGGTGGTGTCCGTTCCCGACCACGAGGGCCCGGGCGGTATCTGGGGCGCCCCGTACGAGCCCGGCTATGCCGTGCTGGACGGGTTGCGCGCGGCGCTGTCCTTCGAGCGGTTCGGCCTGGCCGACGACAGCCAGATCGGCCTGTGGGGCTATTCCGGTGGTGGACTGGCCAGCGCGTGGGCGGCCGAAGTGCACGAGCACTACGCCCCCGAACTCAACATCGTCGGCGCGGTCCTGGGGTCGCCGGTCGGCGACCTCGGCCACACCTTCCGCCGGCTCAACGGCTCCTACCTGGCCGCGTTGCCGGCGATGGTGGTGTCCGCGCTGGCCAAGACCTATCCCGACCTCAACCGGGTCATCGAGCAGAACGCCACCGAGGACGGGCTGGCGTTGCTGCGCAGCCTGGAGCGGATGACCACCGCCGAGGCGGTCGTCCGGCTGTTCCGCACGGATATGGACGACCTCGTGCACCCGCCGCTGGAGGAGATCCTGGCGACGCCCGAGGTCCAGTACGTCTTCGACAACATCAAACTGGGCAAGGCGGTGCCCGATCTGCCGGTGCTGATCGTCCAGGCGGTGAACGACTCGGTGATCGCGGTCGACGACATCGACGACCTGGTGCACACGTACTCGGCGGGCGGCGCGCAGGTGACCTACCATCGCGACTTGTTCAGCGAGCACATGCTGCTGCATCCGATGTCGGCGCCGATGACACTGCGCTGGTTGACCGACCGGTTCGCCCAACGCTCGATCGACGAGCACATCATCCGGACCAAGTGGCCGACGCTACTCAACCCGATAACGTACGCCGGCATGTGGCGCCTCGGCGGGATCGTCGCGCGGGTGGTGACCGGCGGCCGGGTGCCGTTCCGTCCGCTCTAAGCGGCGGCCGGCAGGGCCCCGAGGTCGTCTCGCGGGGTGGCCACCGCCAGCAATGCGTACGTCAGGGCCGCGACGGCGGCCGGGAACAGCAGCGTCATCGCGATCTGCAGGGGGCCATGCGCGAAGAAGACCGGCGGCGCCTCGCTGTAGTAGAAGATCCGGTTCTCCGGCGTCACCGGCGCGGTGTCGAAGGGCACCGGACCGTACCGCCAATGCACAAGGGCCGCACCGACTCCGGCGGCGGCACCGGCCGAGGCGACCGAACCGACCCACAGTGCGGTCGCCAGCAGCGGTCCACGGTGGGCCTGCCACTGCCACACCAGCACGGCGGCCACGACCGCCATCGACGTCAGCAGACCGACGAGCATCGCCGCGGACACGAACAGGTGGTCGGATTCGCTGCCGAGGTAGGTCTGGACCCGCTGACCGGACCGGGTCAGCGCGACGACCCCGTGTGCCGGCGGCGCCAGCCACGACCACAACGCCCCGATCGCCGCGCCGGCCGCGGTCAGGCCGAGGACGACGAGAACGGCCGCGCGGCGTTTCACCGCTGCGCCTCGAGGTCGTGGGAGTCGACGCGGCCGTGCCGGGAGCAGGTGGCCCACCAGCCGTCCGGACGCACCTGGACCACCATCCGCCGGCCACACTGCGCGCAGAAGCGGGGCGGCTCGAGCCCCAGCTGGGCCGCCGTGGGCACGGCACTGCCTGCGGGTTCGCCGGTGTAGACGTTGTAGACCCCGGCACTGACCGGTGCGGGCAGCTGTTCGACCATCACAGGCTGGCGTTGAGAGCCTTGATAGGCATCTGCAGATCCTCCAGGAGCTCGAGGTCGGCCTCAGCCGGGCGCCCCAGTGTGGTCAGGTAGTTTCCGACGATCACGGCGTTGATGCCGCCGAGAATGCCCTGCTTGGCACCCAGGTCGCCGAGGGTGATCTCGCGGCCGCCGGCGAACCGCAGCATCGTGCGCGGCAGCGCGAGGCGGAACGCGGCGACGGCCTTGAGCGCCTCCGACGCGGGCAGTACCTCCAGGTCGCCGAACGGCGTGCCCGGGCGCGGGTTCAGGAAGTTCAGCGGCACCTCGTGCGGGTCGAGTTCGGCCAGGTTCGCGGCGAACTCGGCGCGCTGCTCGAGGGTCTCCCCCATGCCGAGGATGCCGCCGCAGCACACCTCCATGCCGGCTTCGCGGACCATCTCCAGCGTGCCCCAGCGCTCTTCCCACGAGTGCGTGGTGACGACGTTGGGAAAATAGGACTGCGCGGTCTCCAGGTTGTGGTTGTAGCGGTGGACACCCATCTCCTTGAGGCGGTCCACCTGCTCCTGGGTCAGCATGCCCAACGAGCAGGCGATCTGGATGTCGACCTCGTTGCGGATCGCCTCGATGCCCGCAGCCACCTGGGCCAGCAGCCGCTCGTCGGGTCCGCGCACGGCGGCGACGATGCAGAACTCGGTGGCACCGGACTTGGCGGTCTGCTTGGCCGCCTCGACCAGGCTCGGGATGTCCAGCCACGCGCTGCGCACCGGCGAGGCGAACAGGCCGGACTGCGAGCAGAAGTGGCAATCCTCCGGGCAGCCACCGGTTTTCAGGCTGATGATGCCTTCGACCTCGACCTCGGGTCCGCACCAGCGCATCCGGACCTCGTGGGCCAGCGCCAGCAGCTCTTCGAGCCGGTCATCGGGCAGCTGCAGGACCTCGAGCACCTGGTCGCGGGTCAGACCCTCACCGCGGTCGAGCACCTGCTCGCGCGCCAGTGCCAATACGTCCACCGCTGCCTGCGTCACCGGCTTGTCCTCCTGAGGTCCTGCGAACTTGAACAGTGTTCAGGCTAGGCTACTCGTGTGCAGCTCCACAAACGCGACGTGGTCGACGCAGCGACGACGCTGCTGGACAACTACGGCATGGCCGACCTGTCGATGCGGCGGCTGGCGCGGGAGCTCAGCGTCTCCCCCGGCGCGCTGTACTGGCACTTCGCCAACAAGCAGCAATTGCTGGGTGCGGTGGCCGACCGGATCCTGGCCGGTGTCGACGACGTGGCCGCCGACTGGGGCGATCGGGTCGCGGCGATCTGCGGCCAGCTGCGTGACGCGCTGCTGTCGCACACCGACGGAGCCGAGCTGGTGTCGGCGAGTTTCGCTGCCGGCCAGTCCGAGGCGATGGCGCAGATCCTGGCCTGGCTGGCCGACGCGGCGGGCGAGGCGGGAGTCGACATCGCACACCGGGTGCAGGCCGCCCGCACCGTCCTGTACTACGTGCTCGGCGCGACCGCAGACGAGCAGTCGCGGCTGCAGTGGGATGCGGCGGGTGCCGAGCTGCCGCAGTCCGCGACGCTGCCCGCCGATCCGTCTGCCGGGTTCGGGTTCGGGCTGCGGCTGCTGATCGACGGGATCGCGGCGCGACGGACGTCGCCCGCCGACGCGCTCACCTGATCAATGAGTGCTCGGTCCGGGCGTCGCCGTCCCAGCGGCGCAGGCCGGTCATCGCCGCCGCGATGTCAGTGGTGAGCCGGACCGCGGCGAGCGCGTCGCCGATCTGAGCCGGCGTGAACCGGCGGCCGAGCGTGACGTGTGGGGTCCACTGGCCGGGTTGGCTGTGCGCGAACAGGTTTGGCGCAAACGGCAGGGACCGCGCGTACACCTGCTCGTGCAGCGCGAATAGCTCCGCGGATGCGACGACCAGGCGGGCCAGTGTCAGCCGGCTGCCGGCGCCGAAAACCACTGGCGCGCCTAGCGTTACGTCGAGCGGGAAGCTGTCGGCAAGTTCGGTGAGCGCGCCGTCGACGTCGGGGGCGATCCGCTGGGCCGCGATCAGCGTGATGTGTGGACGGTTGGTGTCGGAGGTGACCTTCAGTTGACTGGCCAGGCCGGCGTCGGCGAGGGCCTGCCACAGCTGCCGGATCGTGGTGTCGGCGCGCTGGTCGAGGAGCAGCTCGATCGAGTGCGCCATCTCAGATCAGGCCGTTGACCCAGTCCGGGTCGAAGGCGCGACCGCTGAACAACGCGAAGTCTTGCGGCGACACCGCGGCGACCCCGGCGGGAAGCGCCGCCCGCACCGGCGCCAGCCGGGCCAGCGCGCCGCGGTTGGACTTCTCCGCGGTACCCGGCTGCGCGGGCCAGGCGCCGATCACCAGACCGGCACAGCGCAGGCCTTTGGCGGCAAGGCCTTCCAGGGTCAACGAGGTGTGGTTGAGGGTGCCGAGGCCGGGCTCGACGACGACGAGCACCGGCGCGGCGAGTTCGACCGCCAGATCGCGTAGCGTCGCACCCTCGGCGGTCAGCTCCACCAGCAGGCCGCCCGCGCCCTCGACCAGCGTCAGCCGGCCGGGCCGGTCGACGCCGCGGATCGCGCTCAGCAGTTCCTCGGCACTGGGCAGCGGCAGGCCGGCGCGTTCGGCTGCGGCCGCCGGGGCCAGCGGCTCGGGATAGCGGGCGACACCGACCAATTCTGTGACACCGGAAAGCCGTCCGACCTCGGCGAGGTCGTCGTCGCCGTCCGCCGTGCCGGTCTGCACGGGTTTGCACACCGCGACATCGCGTGCGGCGACCCGGGCGTGGCAGGCCAGCGCCGCCGTCACGACGGTCTTCCCCACCCCGGTCCCGGTGCCGGTGATGACCAGCACGCTCATCGCGGTTGCGCCGCCAATACCGCTGTCAATACCTCACGCGCGGTGGCCATCTCGTGATCGGTCAGCGATGCCCGCGCGGTCAGTCGCAGCCGCGAGGTACCCGCGGGCACCGTCGGAGGCCGGAAGCACCCAACCCGTACGCCCGCGTCCAGGCAGGCGGCCGCCGCGGCCACCGCGATCTCGGGATCGCCGAGAATGACTGAGACGACGGCAGATTCGGGTGCCTCGGGGACGTCGCAGATCTCGGCGAGTTCGCGGGCCCGGTCGATCACCGCGGTGGCGCGCTGGGGTTCGGCGGCGAGAACGGTGAGCGCGGCGAGGGCCGCGCCGACCGGCGCCGGGGCGAGCCCGGTGTCGAAGATCATCGTGCGCGCGGCGTCGATCAGGTGATCGCGTACCGCGGCCGGTCCCAGCACGGCGCCTCCCTGACTGCCGAGGGACTTCGACATCGTCGTCGTCATCACGATGTCGGGCGCACCGGCCAGGCCGGCCTCGTGGATCAGGCCGCGGCCGCCGACGCCGCGCACCCCCAACCCGTGGGCTTCGTCGACCAGCAGCACCGCCCGGTGTTTACGGCATACCTCGTGCAGGCGGCGCAGCGGCGCGAGCCCGCCGTCGGTGCTGAACACCGACTCGGTGATCACCAGCGCCCGCTCCTCGGCCCGCCCGGCCAGGGCGGTTTCGACGGCGTCGACATCGAGGTGCGGGGCGACGACGACCCGGGCCCGGGACAGCCGGCAGGCGTCGACCAGGGAGGCATGTGACAGCGCGTCGGATACCACCAGCGAGCCCGGACCGGACAGCGCGACCGTCGCGCCGATGTTGGCGGTGTAACCCGAGGAGAACACCAGCGCGGTCTCGGCGCCAACGAAATCGGCCAGGGCCGTTTCAAATTCCTCGTGCAGTTCGGTGTTGCCGGTGACCAGCCGGGAACCGGTGGACCCCGCACCCCAGGTGCGCAGCGCCGCCACCCCGCCGTCGATGACCGCGGGGTGCTGCGACAGACCCAGATAGTCGTTGGACGCCAGGTCCAGTTCGGTGGCCACCGCGGGGCGGGTCCGCAGCGAGCGGCGCAGGCCGGCTTCCCGGCGCTGCTGCTCGACGGTGTCGAGCCAGGCCAGTGGGGACAGACCTACGCGGGTCACGGGCACTCCTCCGAGGCTACTTGAACAGTGTTCAGGTTAGCGCGTGCGCGACGGCCACCATCGCCGAGGTGATCTGGCCGACCTCGTCGGGGGTGCAGATGAACGGCGGCATCGCGTAGATGAGGTTGCGGAAGGGCCGCAACCAGACGCCGTTGTCCAGGGCGACCGGGGTGGCGACCGCGAGGTCCACGGGCCGATGGGTCTCGATTACTCCGATCGCACCGCGCACCCGGACGTCGGCGACCGACGGCAGCGCTCGCGCCGGTTCGAGGCCCCGGGCCAGGCCGGTGCCGATCTCGGCGACCCGCCCGCGCCAGTCCTGGGCCAGCAGCAATTCCACCGCCGCCACCGACACCGCGCACGCCAACGCGTTGGCCATGAACGTCGGGCCGTGCATCAATGCGCCCGCGTCGCTGCCACTGATCGTGCGCGCGATGTCCAGCGTGCACAGCGTCGCGGCCAGGGTGACATATCCGCCGGTCAACGCCTTACCGACGCACATGATGTCCGGGCTGACCCCGGCGTGGTCGGCGGCGAAGAGCTCCCCGGTGCGTCCGAAGCCGGTGGCGATCTCGTCGAAGATCAGCAGCACACCGGCGCGGTCGCACAGCGCGCGCAGGTCGTTCAGGTAGCGCGGGTCGTGGAATCGCATGCCACCGGCGCCCTGCACCACCGGTTCGACGATCACGGCGGCGAGGGAGTCGGCGTGCTCGAGCAGCTGCGCCTCGAACGCCGCCACGTAGGCGGGGTCGTAGTCGGTGGGCACCTGCGGGGCGAACACCTGCGGCGAGAGCACATCGCTCCACAGCGAGTGCATGCCGCCGTCCGGGTCGCAGACACTCATGGGGGTGAACGTGTCGCCGTGATATCCGCCACGCCATGTCATCAGCTTGTGCTTGCCGAACCGCCCCGCGCTGCGCCAGTACTGCAGCGCCATCTTCACCGCGACCTCGACCGCCACCGAGCCGGAATCCGAGAAGAACACGGTGTCCAACCCGTGCGGGGTGATGTCGACGAGCAGCTGCGCCAGCCGGGCGGCCGGCTCGTGCGTCAGCCCGCCGAACATGACGTGGTTCATCACCGACAGCTGCTGGGTCAGGGCGGCGTCGAGCACCGGGTGGCCGTGGCCGTGAACTGCCGTCCACCAGGACGCCATCGCATCGAGGACCCGAATTTCGGCGCCGTCGCGAACCAGGGTCAGCCAGGCGCCCTTGGCACCGACCGCGACCACCGGAGCCATCGCCTCGGCACCGATCGTGCTGTACGGATGCCAGATATGCGCGGCGTCGATCTCGCGGATCTGCTGGGGGGTCAACGCCGACACGAAGACTGAGCCTAGTGCAGCGTCGACGCGGCCCCGCCACCGTTTGCTCGACGGGATCCGCACGCTGGACGCGCGGTTCGCTGCGGATGAGAAGAGTACCTGGGTTGGGTAGATTGTGTTCCGATCATGTTGACCGTCAGCCCTGCTTCGCCGCCCGTAATGGGGTCGCGGGAATCGGGCTTTTACCGCCATGACCTCGACGGTCTCCGCGGACTGGCGATCGCCCTGGTGGCGGTGTTCCACGTGTGGTTCGGACGGGTTTCTGGCGGCGTCGACGTGTTCCTGGTGCTGTCCGGGTTCTTCTTCGGCGGCTCCCTGCTGCGCACCGCGCTGAAGCCCGACTCTTCGCTGTCCCCGTGGCCGGAAATCCGCCGCCTGGTCCGGCGCCTGCTGCCCGCGCTTGTCGTGGTGCTTGCCGCGGGAGCCGTGCTGACGGTCCTGATCCAGCCGCAGACCCGTTGGGAGACGTTTGCTGATCAGAGCCTGGCGAGCTTGGCGTACTTCCAGAACTGGGAGTTGCTGGCGACGGAGTCGGACTATCTGCGCGCCGGTGAGGCGGTCAGCCCCCTGCAACACATCTGGTCGATGTCCGTTCAGGGCCAGTTCTATGTGTCGTTCCTGATTCTCATCTTCGCGTTCGCGTATTTGCTGCGACGCCCGCTCGGGCGGCGCCTGCGCGCGACGTTCGTGGTGTTGCTGACCGTCCTCACGATCGCGTCATTCATCTTTGCCACCGTTTTGCACACCGACAACCAGATGGCGGCGTACTACAACAGCTTCGCGCGCGCCTGGGAGTTGCTGCTCGGTGTGTTGGTCGGCGCGCTTGTGCCGTACGTCCGCTGGCCGATGTGGCTGCGGACGGTGGCGGCCACCATCGGGCTGGCGGCCATCGTCTCGTGCGGCGCGCTGATCGACGGGGTGAAGGAGTTTCCCGGGCCGTGGGCGTTGGTGCCGGTCGGCGCCACCTTGCTGGTGATCCTCGCGGCGGCGAACCGGCAGGCCCGGCCGTCGACCAGGGACCGGATGCCGCTGCCCAACCGGTTGCTGTCGGCCGGTCCGCTGGTGACGCTCGGGGCGATGGCCTACTCGCTGTACCTATGGCATTGGCCGCTGTTGATCTTCTGGCTGGTCTACTCCGACACCAGCCGGGCCGGCTTCGTCGACGGCGCGATCATTCTGGCGATCTCGGGTGTGCTGGCGTACCTCACGATGCGTTTCGTCGAGGAACCGCTGCGGTTCCGGCGTGGCACGGCCACGGCCACACCCCAGCCGAGCATCCCCTGGCGAACCCGTTGGCGGCGGCCGACGATCGCGCTCGGCACCACCGTCGCGATGCTCGGGGTCGCGCTGGCCGCGACGGCGTTCACCTGGCGCGAGCACGTCACCGTGCAGCGCTCACACGGCAAGGAACTGGTCTCCCTGTCCACCACCGGCTACCCGGGTGCGCGGGCGCTGACCGAACACGCTCGGGTCCCCAAGCTGCCGATGCGGCCCACCGTGCTGGAGGCCAAGAACGACCTGCCCGAGTCCACCAACGACGGCTGCATCAGTGATTTCGACAATGCCGGCGTGATCAACTGCACCTACGGTGACCTGTCCGCCACCAGGACGATCGCCTTGGCCGGCGGCTCGCATGCCGAACACTGGATCACCGCACTGGACGCGCTGGCCAAGATGCACCACTTCAAGATCGTCACGTATCTGAAGATGGGGTGTCCGCTCACCACCGAGGAGCGCCCCCTCGTCATGGGCGACAACCGGCCCTACCCCAACTGTCACCAGTGGAACGAGCGGGTGATGGCCAAGCTGATCAGCGACCGCCCCAGCTTCGTGTTCACCACCTCGACGCGGCCGTGGAACATCAAACCCGGCGATGTCATGCCTGCCACCTACATCGGGATCTGGCAAACCTTGTCCGCCAACAACATTCCGATTCTGGCCATGCGTGACACCCCATGGTTGGTGCGCGACGGCGAACCGTTCTTCCCGACGGACTGCCTGGCCAAGGGCGGCGACGCGGAGTCGTGCGGGATCAAGCGTTCCGAGGTGCTCTCCGAGCGCAACCAGACCCTGGATTTCTTGAAGCAGTTCCCGCAGATGCGGGTGCTCGATCTCAGCGACGCGGTGTGCCGTCCCGACATCTGCCGCGCCGTCGAAGGAAATGTCCTGATCTATCACGATTCTCATCACATCTCCGCGACGTATATGCGCACGTTGATTCCCGAGCTCGGCAGGCAGCTGGGGGCGGCCACCGGGTGGTGGTGACAACTTGCGCATCATCGGTGTCACGTCGATAAGGTCTAACGATGTCGTCGAGTGAACCCACGCTGATCACGGTGTGGCCGGGCACTCCCTATCCGCTCGGCGCCACCTATGACGGCGCGGGCACCAACTTCTCGCTGTTCTCCGAAGTCGCCGACTCCGTCGAGCTGTGTCTGATTGCCAAAGACGGCACCGAGACGCGGATCGAGCTCGACGAAGTCGACGGCTTCGTCTGGCACGCCTACCTGCCCACCGTCACCCCCGGCCAGCGCTACGGCTTCCGCGTGCACGGTCCGTGGGACCCGGCTGCCGGCCACCGGTGCGACCCGAGCAAGCTGCTGCTCGACCCGTACGGCAAGTCGTTCCACGGCGACTTCCAGTTCGGTCAGGCGCTGTACTCCTATGATCTGGGTGCGGAGGATCTGGCGTCCGGAGGGACGCCGCCGGGGATCGACTCGCTGGGCCACACGATGACCAGTGTGGTGATCAACCCGTTCTTTCAATGGGGTTCCGACCGTCCGCCGCGGACGCCGTACCACGAGACGATCATCTACGAGGCACACGTCAAGGGCATGACGCAGACCCATCCCGGCATTCCCGAGGAGCTGCGCGGCACGTACGCCGGGTTGGGCCACCCGGTGATCATCGAGCACCTCAAGAGCCTCAACGTGACGGCCATCGAGCTGATGCCGGTGCACCAGTTCCTGCACGACCACCGACTGCTGGACCTCGGGCTGCGAAACTACTGGGGCTACAACACTTTTGGCTTCTTCGCCCCGCACTACCAATACGCCGCCAACCAGCATGCCGGTGGTGCGGTCGCCGAATTCAAGACGATGGTGCGCTCGTTCCACGAGGCGGGCATCGAGGTGATCCTCGACGTGGTCTACAACCACACCGCCGAGGGCAACCACCTGGGACCGACGCTCAACTTCCGCGGGATCGACAACGCCGCCTACTACCGGTTACTCGACGACGACAAGCGCTTCTACAAGGATTTCACCGGTACCGGCAACAGCCTCAACGCCCGGCACCCGCACACCCTGCAGCTGATCATGGACTCGCTGCGGTACTGGGTGCTGGAGATGCACGTCGACGGGTTCCGCTTCGACCTGGCCTCGACGCTGGCGCGGGAGTTCTACGACGTCGACCGCCTCTCGGCGTTCTTCGACCTGGTGCAACAGGATCCGGTGATCAGCCAGGTCAAGCTCATCGCCGAACCGTGGGATGTCGGCGAGGGCGGCTATCAGGTCGGCAACTTCCCCGGGCTGTGGACCGAGTGGAACGGCAAGTACCGCGACACCGTGCGCGACTACTGGCGCGGTGAGCCGGCCACCCTCGGCGAGTTCGCCTCCCGGCTGACCGGCTCGTCGGATCTCTACGAGGCGACCGGCCGGCGGCCCAGCGCGAGCATCAACTTCGTCACCTGCCACGACGGCTTCACCCTGGCCGACCTGGTGTCCTACAACGAGAAACACAACGAGGCCAACGGCGAGGACAACCGCGACGGCGAAAGCCACAACCGGTCGTGGAACTGCGGTGTGGAGGGCCCGACCGACGACCCCGACATCCTGGCGTTGCGGCAGAAGCAGATGCGCAACATCATGGCCACCCTGATGCTGTCCCAGGGCACCCCGATGATCGCGCACGGCGACGAGATCGGACGCACCCAGCAGGGCAACAACAACGTCTACTGCCAGGATTCGCCGCTGTCCTGGATGGATTGGAACCTGCGGGAGACCTGCGCCGACCTCCTCGAGTTCACCAAGAAGGTGACCGCACTGCGCAAGGCGCATCCGGTGTTCCGGCGCCGCCGGTTCTTCGACGGTGAACCGATCCGCAGCGGCGATCAGGTCCGCGACATCGCCTGGCTCACCACGTCCGGTCAGGAGATGACGCACGACGACTGGGACTCCGGCTTCAAGTTCGTCGGCGTCTTCCTCAACGGTGAGGCCATCCCCGAGCCGAATTCGCGCGGTGAACGCGTGGTCGACGACTCGTTCCTGCTGTGTTTCAACGCACACAAGAAGGCGATCGAGTTCACCGTTCCCGACAGCGAATACGCCCAGGAATGGACGGCGGTGCTGGACACCTCTGATGCCGGCGGCGGCACCGACACGGTGGTGAAGGCGGGCGAGACGATCAGCGTGCCATCGCGCTCGGTTTTGGTGCTTCAAAAGACCGCCTAGCGGGAACAGGCACAGCTATGGCTTACCCGGTGCTGTCCACCTATCGCCTGCAACTACGCGGCGCCTCGGCGGGAGACGCGTTCACGTTCGCCGACGCCGAGAAACTTCTCGACTATCTCGACGGTCTCGGCGTCTCTCACCTCTACCTGTCCCCCATCCTGACCGCGGCGCCGGGATCGACCCACGGCTACGACGTCACCGACCCCACCACCGTGTCCGATGAACTCGGCGGCGCCGACGGGCTGGCCCGGCTCGCCGAGGCCGCCAAGGCGCGCGGGCTGGGGCTGATCGTCGACATCGTCCCCAACCACGTCGGGGTGGACCAACCCGCCAACAATCCATGGTGGTGGGACGTGCTCACCTACGGCAGGCAGTCGCCGTATGCGACGTACTTCGACATCGACTGGTCGGCCGACCCCGACGGCCGAATTCTGTTGCCGGTGTTGGGGTCTGACGACGACGTCGCCGACCTGACCGTCGACGGGGATGTGCTGCGCCTCGGCGACCTCGCGTTCCCGATCGCGCCCGGCACCGGTGAGGGCAGCGGAGCGCAGGTGCACGACCGCCAGGCCTACAAGCTGATCGGGTGGCGAAACGGGGTGTGTGGCTACCGCCGGTTCTTCTCGATCACCTCGCTGGCGGGGCTGCGGCAGGAAGACCGGATGGTGTTCGAGAAGTCCCACGCCGAAGTGGCCCGCTGGTTCAGCGAGGGCCTGGTCGACGGGGTGCGCATCGATCACCCCGACGGTCTGACCGATCCGTCCGGCTACCTGCACTGGCTGCGCGAGCTCACCGGGCCGCAGGCGTGGATCGTGATCGAGAAGATCCTCGGCGTCGACGAGCCGCTGGACCCGTCGCTGCCGATCGACGGCACCACCGGCTACGACGTGCTACGCGAGGTGGGTGGGGTGTTCATCGACCCCACCGGCGCCGAGGCACTGACCGAGTTGGTGGACGCGAACGGATTCGACTATGCGGCGGCACCGGATCTGGTGCGGCAGTTGAAGATCGAGGCCGCGACCAACACGCTGTCCAGTGAGCTGGCGCGGGTGTGCCGCACGATCGTGGCCACCGTCGGCGTCGACCACCCGCAGCTGCCTGACGCGGTCGCAGCGCTGCTGACGAACGTCGGGGTGTACCGGTCGGATTACCTGAACCTGTCGGCGGTGCTGTCCGGTGCGATCGCGCATACCGTCGCAGCGCAGCCGGAGCTCGCGGTACCGCTGCAGCTGGTGTCGGCGGCGCTGGCCAGTGAGTCGAACGAGCCGGGCGCGCGGCTGCAGCAGCTGTGCGGGGCGATGACGGCGAAGTCGGTGGAGGACTGCTACTTCTATCGCGATGCCCGGCTGGTGTCGCTCAACGAGGTCGGCGGTGAGCCGGAGCGGTTCGGTGTCAGCGCCGCGGAGTTCCACCGCAGCGCGGCGGTGCGCGGGCGGCTGTGGCCGACGTCGATGACCACGTTGTCCACCCATGACACCAAGCGCGGCGAGGACGTGCGGGCACGCATCGGCGTGCTCTCGCAGGTGCCGTCGCTGTGGGCCGAGTTCGTGGCCAGCTGGCAGACCAGCACCCCGGCGCCGGATCCGGCGACCGCACTGTTCTTGCTGCAGAACATCTTCGGGGTGTGGCCGGCCAGCGGTGAGGTCACCGACGAGCTGCGCGGCCGGTTGCACGCCTACACCGAGAAGGCGATCCGGGAAGCCGGGTGGCGCACGTCGTGGAACGACCCCGACACCGAGTTCGAGGACGCCGTGCACGGGTGGGTCGACGCGATCATCGACGGCCCGGTCGCCACCGAACTCACCGGTCTGGTGGTCCAGCTCGAACCGCACGCGCACAGCGACGCGCTCGGCCAGAAGCTGTTGGCGCTCACCGTGCCCGGGATCCCGGACGTCTATCAGGGCACCGAGCTGTGGGAGGACAGCCTGGTCGACCCCGACAACCGCAGGCCGGTCGACTACTCGCTGCGGGCAGCTGAGCTGGAGCGCTTGGCGCACAGCAAGATCCGCGTGGTGCACGCGGCGCTGCACGCCCGTCGCGACCGCCCCGAATCGTTCCTGTCCGGCGACTACCACCCGGTGCTGGCCGCCGGAGTCGCCGCTCCGCACGTCGTGGCGTTCCGGCGCGGTGTCGATGTGCTGGTCGCGGTGACCCGCTGGACGGTCCGGCTGCACCACGACGGCTGGGGCGACACGATGCTGCCGCTGCCGGACGGGGTGTGGGTCGACCGGCTGACCGGGGCCCGCTGGAGCGGCCCGACACCGGCCGGTGATCTGTTCGCCGAGCTGCCCGTCGTCCTGCTGGAGAGATCTGATGACTGAATTCGCGGTGTGGGCACCGCTTCCCAAACTGGTGCGCCTGGACGTCGACGGCCGGCTGCACGACATGACCGTCGATGATGACGGCTGGTGGCGCGCCGATGTGGACTGTGCACCGGACGCCCGTTACGGCTACGTGCTGGACGAGGATCCGACCGTGCTGCCCGATCCGCGGTCGGCCCGCCAGCCCGACGGTGTGCACGAACGCTCGCAGCTGTGGGATGCCTCGGCCGCGCAGTGGTCGGACCAGGGCTGGGCCGGCCGCTCGATCGAGGGCGCGGTGATCTACGAACTGCACACCGGAACGTTCACGCCGGAGGGCACTTTCGACGCCGCCATCGAGAAGCTGGACTATCTGGTCGACCTCGGTGTCGATTTCGTCCAGCTGATGCCGGTCAACGCGTTCAGCGGCACGCACGGCTGGGGCTACGACGGGGTGCTGTGGTACGCCGTGCAGGAAAGCTACGGCGGCCCCGACGGTTTGGTGCGCCTGGTGAACGCCGCCCACGCGCGCGGGCTCGGGGTGCTGATCGACGCGGTGTTCAACCACCTGGGGCCGTCGGGCAACTACCTGCCCAAGTTCGGGCCGTATCTGTCGGCGGTGAGCAACCCGTGGGGCGAAGGCGTGAACCTGGCCGGCCCCGACGCCGACGAGGTGCGCCGCTACATCATCGAGTGTGCGCTGCGGTGGATGCGCGACTTCCACGCCGACGGTCTGCGGCTGGATGCCGTGCACGCCCTTATCGACAACACCGCGATCCACATCCTCGAAGAGATGTCCGCCGAAACCGATGCGCTGTCAGCGGTTCTCGGCCGTCCGCTGTCGCTGATCGCCGAGAGCGACCTCAACGATCCCCGGTTGATCACGCCCCGCGACCACGGCGGATACGGGTTGACCGCACAATGGGACGACGACATCCATCACGCCATCCACACCGCGGTGTCCGGCGAACGGCAGGGCTACTACGCCGATTTCGGCTCGATGGCCGCACTGGCCACCACTCTGCAGAACGGGTATTTTCACGCCGGCACCTACTCGTCGTTCCGGCACCGCAGGCACGGCAGGCCGCTGGACAAATCGCTGATCCCGGCCACCCGGTTGACGGCCTACACCTGCACCCACGACCAGGTCGGAAACCGTGCCACCGGCGACCGGCCGTCGCAGAACCTCGATTACGGCCAGCTCGCGATCAAGGCCGCGCTCGCGCTCGGATCGCCTTATACGGCAATGCTGTTCATGGGTGAGGAGTGGGCGGCGTCGACCCCGTTCCAGTTCTTCAGCTCGCATCCCGAGCCCGAACTGGCCAAGGCCACCGCCGAGGGCCGCAAGGCGGAGTTCGCCGACCACGGCTGGGACGCCGACGACATCCCCGACCCGCAGGATCCGCAGACGTTCCTGCGCTCGAAGCTCAACTGGGACGAAGTCGACGACGGCAGGCACACCGAGCTGCTGGCGTTCTACCGCGGGCTGATCGCGTTGCGGCGCGACGAGCCGGACATGGCCGATCCGTGGTTGACGCACCTGGTCGTCGACTACGACGAGGACGAGCGCTGGATTGTGATGCGGCGCGGCCGGATTGCGATCGCGTGCAACCTCGGCGAGACGCCGGTCAGCGTGCCGGTCAGCGGCGAGGTGGTGCTGTCCTGGGGTGAACCCGAGCTGGGCGCCAACGGCAGCCGGCTGCCGGGGCACTCGGTGGTGGTGACCCGCGCCGGCTAGAGCAGCCTGTGGATAACGGAATTCGTCACGTCGCAACACCGTGCACGATTCGGCTTTGACCAGACCCGGCTCCGACGGTGTCAGCGCCGACGACCGGGATCTTGTGCCGATCTGAGTGCTACCGTGTGCTACATGGAGCGCATCGGGTTGCGCGAACTACGCCAGCACGCCAGTCGGTATGTCGATCGTGCGGCCGGCGGTGAGCCGATCGAGATCACCGTGCGAGGACGGCTGGTCGCGATGTTGGTGCCGGCCGGTGATGGCACCTGGGACGAGTTGATTGCGCGCGGGGAGGTTCTGCCCGCATCGTCCGGGCAAGACTTGCTCGACGAACCCGCACGCGACTATGGATTCGATGCATCGTCCGCGCTGCGACAACTACGCGCCGACGAACGCTGATGCAGCTGTACCTCGATACCTCCGCACTGGTAAAGCTGGTGACGCGAGAGCGCGAAACACCTGCATTGCGAACGTATTTGATTCGGTACGCGCACGACGTGTGGTTCACCGCTGCGCTCTCGCGCACCGAATTGCTTCGGGCCGTGCGCCGCAGCGAGTCGTTCGACCTTGTCGGGCACGCTCATCGCGTACGGTTACTCGACGAAGCCGGTTCCCTCGGTCCACCGACGCTGCGAACCTTGGATGCCATTCACCTCGCGGCCGCGCGCACGGCTCCTGCATTGCGCGGGTTGATCACCTACGACACGCGGCTGGCCGCGGCGGCGGAAGCCGTCGGGGTGGCGGTCGCCGCGCCACGCTAGGCCGCTAGGTCAGATACCGGTAGGCCGGCGAGCCGGGCTCCAGGGGTTCGACGTGCAGGCCGGAGGCGTCCATCCGCGCGCGCAGGCCGTCGAGGCCGGCGGCCGAACCGAGTTCGATACCGACCAGCGCCTCACCGGTCTCCCGGTTGTTGCGCTTGACGTACTCGAACAGCGTGATGTCGTCGCCCGGTCCGAGAATCTCGTCGAGGAACCGCCGCAGCGCGCCGGGCTCCTGCGGGAAGTCGACCAGGAAGTAGTGCTTGAGCCCGAGGTGCACCAGCGACCGCTCGAGCACCTCGCCGTAGCGCGAGACGTCGTTATTGCCGCCGGAGATCAGGCACACCACCGTCGACCCGGGCGCCACGTCGGCCTCCAGCAACCCGGCCACCGACAGCGCGCCCGCGGGCTCGGCGATGATGCCCTCGTTCTGGTACAGCTCGAGCATCGCGGTGCAGACCGCACCCTCGTCGACCGTGGTGACCGACACCATGTCCCCCGCCGCCGCCAACGCCTGATACGGCAGCGCACCGACCTGCTTGACCGCGGCCCCGTCGACGAACTGGTCGACGTGCTCGAGGTCCACCGGGCCGCCCGCGGCCAGCGCCGCGATCATCGAGGCCGCACCTGCCGGCTCGACGCCGAGCACCGCGGTATTGGTCGTCCGTTCGGCCAGGTAGGTGGTGATTCCGGCGATGCAGCCGCCACCACCGACCGGCACGATCACCAGGTCGGGCTCGGTGTCGAGCTGCGCGAGGATCTCGACGGCGATGGTGCCCTGCCCGGCCATCGTCCGCAGGTCGTCGAACGGTGCGACCAGGGTGGCGCCGCTGCGTGCGACGTCCTCGAGCGCGGCCTCGGCGGCCAGGTCGTAGGTGGCCCCGCCGACGATCAGGTCGATGAACTCGCCGCCGTGGTAGCGAATCCGGTCGCGCTTCTGCTTGGGTGTCTTGGCCGGCACGTAGACCCGGCCGTGCACGCCCATCGACCGGCAGGCCAGCGCGAATCCCTGGGCGTGGTTTCCGGCCGACGAGCACACCACCCCGGCCGCCAGTTCGGCGTCGGAAAGCTGCATGAGCAGGTTGTATGCCCCGCGCAGCTTGTAGGACCGCACGCTTTGCAGGTCCTCGCGCTTGAGGTACACCTCGGCGCCGGTGGCCTGGGAGAGCCGGTCGCTGTACTGCAGCGGGCTCTGGCTGACCACGCCGGAAATTCGCTGACCGGCCTCATCGATGTCGGCCGCGCGAAGCGGCGACGTTCGATGGCTCTGGCTCAGTTCAGCGGACACCGATCAATGGTGCCACCACCAGGGGCGAATGCGTGAATCGGGGCGAAACGCTGGGCCAACAGCGCCACCAGGTCCGGGTGGGCGCCCAACGGGTCGGTCACCGCGGCCGCGCCGCAGCCGGCGAGCCGGGTGTGGAAGACGCCGGGCGCCAGCAGGTAGGAGGCGATGAACACCCGTCGCCCGGACCGTTTGATCCGGCCCACCAGGTCGGCGACGGTCGGTGCGCCGGTCGCGACGAAGCCGAGATGCACCTCCCCGACCAGGTCGGCCAGCAGCGCCGCGGCCTGCATCAGTTCCCGGCGGGCGGCGGGATCCGAGGACCCGGCCGCCGCCATCACCACCGCGTCACCCGGTGTCCAGCCCACCTCGAGCAGGCGGCCGCGCATGATCTCGGCCAGCACCGGGTCGGGCCCCAGCGCAGTGGTGATCGTGACGTGGGAGTGCCCGCTTTCGGCCACCCGGGCGGGCAGGTCGGCGTTGACGTGGTAACCCGACGCCAGGAACGCGGGGACGACGATCGCCGGCGATGTCGAATCGGCAAGGAGTTCGCGGGGATTGGGGCCGAGGACGTCGACGAACGCGGTGCGCACTTCTCCGACATGCTCGGCGACGGCCGACGCGATCTCGCTGATCGTGGCCAGCCCCTGGGGATTTCGGGTGCCGTGGGCCACCAGGATCAGATCGGCGGTCATGGGGCCGCCGGATCCAGCGCGAGCCGGTAGCCGCGCTTGACGACGGTCTGAATCACGCGCGGGGCGGCCAGCGCCGAGCGCAGCCGCGTCATCGCGGTCTCCACCGCGTGGGTGTCGCCACCGCCGCCGGGCAGCTCGGCGAGCAACTCTTCCCGCGAGACCACCAGGCCGGGAGCCACCAGCAGCCGGCGCAGCAGAGCCATCGCCGCCGGCGGCAACACCTTGAGCTCGCCGTCGACCTCGACACTGGCGCTGCGGACACTGATCAGATGCCCGCCCGCGCGGTAATGCTTTGCCAGGCCGGGCAATTCGTCGGTGATCAACCGGGCGAGTGCGCCCAGCCGGTAGCGCTGAGGCGAATGGGGTTCCACCCCGAGCCGGACCAGCGGGCTGGCGGTCACCGGCCCGACGCAGAACACCGCCACGTCATGGCGCAGGGCATTGACCAGACAATCCAGTGCGCCAAGGGCTTTCGCACGCTCGAGCAGCGACGCCACCGCGGGCGCACTGGTGAAGCTCACGGCGTCGACATCGGAATTCACGATCATCGTGATCAGCTGGTCGATGCGCCGGGTTTCCTCTGGCGGCTCCCAGCGGTACACCGGGACCCGGACCACCTGGGCGCCGGCCCGGGTCAGCGCGTCGCAGATGTCGGTGTCGGGTTCCCATTCGCTGGCGGCGCCGTGCAATTGCACCGCGACCCGCAACTGGTCGACGCCCTCGGACAGCAGCCGTTCCAGCACTTCCACACTGGATTCCGACTCCGGGCTCCATTCCTCGCACAGCCCCGCCTGGCGTACCGCGCCGCGGGCCTTCGGTCCGCGGGCCACGATCCGGGTCGCGGTGAGCGCGGCCAGCAGGCCGTCGTGAACATCCCAGCCGTGGGCGGCCTCCACCCAACCGCGGAATCCGATTCCGGTGGTCACCAATACCAGGTCCGGCGGCTCGGCGATCAGTTGTTGGGTCACCCGGTGCAGTTCGACGTCGTCGACCAATGGCACGATCCGGATCGTCGGCGCGTGGACGACGGTGGCGCCGCGGCGCTCCAGCAGCGTGATGAGTTCCTCGGCCCGGCGAGCAGCCGTTACCCCGACGGTGAAGCCGGCCAGTGGGTCAGTGACTTCTGATCTCGACGAATCCATCGACCACCCTGACGTCGTAGACCGGCAGTGCGTGTGACTCGTCGTCGAGGCACCGACCGTCGACCAGGGAGAACACCTGCTTGAGCAGTGGCGAGGCCACGGTCGGTTCGCCACGCCGGTCCCCGACGATGCCCCGTGACATCACCGCGGCGCGGCCGAACGGATCGATGTTGCCGACGGCGGCCAACGTTCCGTCGGACAATAAGAACAGTGCCGCCTGCCGGCCGTCGGGCAGCAGGACCGCCACGCCGCGCCCGGCCAGCAGTGTGCTGCGCGGGCAGGCCGGCGTCCAGACATCGACGTCGAGCCCGACGCGATCTGCAAGAACTGTCATGCTTCCAAGCCTCCAAGGGTCGTGTTTCGCGGCTGTTACGGGCGGCTTTCGGCAGCGTTGACGATGGCGGGCATGCCCAGCAGCAGCGGCACCTTGCGCGGGCCGCTCTCGTCGAACGCGACCGTCGGGTCGGATTCGTCCGGGGCGTTGACGAAGGACACGAAACGTCCCAGCTTCTCGGGGTCGTTGAGGACGCCCGCCCATTCGTCGGAGTAGCCCTGCACGTGGCGTGCCATCGCTTCGTCGAGGTCGGCGGCGATGCCGAGCGAGTCGTCACAGACCACCGCACGGATGTGATCAAGGCCACCTTCGATGGTTTCCTGCCAGACTGCTGTGCGCTGCAGGCGATCTGCGGTGCGGATGTAGAACATCAGGTAGCGGTCGATGTAGCGGACCAGCGTTTCGGAGTCGAGATCGCCTGCCAGCAGCTGCGCGTGCTTGGGATTGGCGCCGCCGTTGCCGCCGACGTAGAGATTCCAACCCTTCTCGGTGGCGATCACGCCGACGTCCTTGCCGCGGGCTTCGGCGCATTCGCGCTGGCAGCCCGAGACACCCATTTTGATCTTGTGCGGCGAACGCAGTCCGCGGTACCGCAATTCGAGGTCGACGGCCATCGCCACCGAGTCCTGCACACCGTAGCGGCACCAGGACGAGCCCACACAGCTCTTCACTGTGCGCAGCGACTTGCCGTAGGCGTGGCCGGATTCCATTCCGGCATCGACCAGTCGCTTCCAGATCTGCGGCAGTTGCTCGACGCGGGCACCGAAGAGGTCGATGCGCTGGCCGCCGGTGATCTTGGTGTAGAGCCCGAAATCGCGTGCCACTTCGGCGATCACCATCAGCTTCTCCGGGGTGACCTCCCCGCCCGGCAGCCGGGGCACCACCGAGTACGTGCCGTTGCGCTGGATGTTGGCCAGGAAGTGGTCGTTGGTGTCCTGCAGGGCGGCCATCTCCCCGTCGAGGATGTGATCCGACGACGTCGACGCGAGGATCGAGGCCACCACGGGTTTGCAGATGT
>JAEZIA010000455.1 GCA_023416315.1 Actinomycetes bacterium | reverse complement strand
CGATGTTGGTGAACACTGTCGCCTCCGGTTCCACCGAAATTTCCGGGTGGCCGGCCGACAGTTCGGCGGTGCGGGTCAACAGCCAACGGCCCAGCGCGTCGAACCGCGGCCGGTGAGCGGCCGTGGGTCGGCCGCCGAGGATCGATCCCAGCCCCATGTCCAGGTTGGGCGCGTCCCAGACCAGAAGTACCCGCTGAATCGGCGAGCTCACCTCCTGATCGTCGCCGTTCGGGAGGGCGGGAGCGGCGGCCGCCGCATCGTCGAGCAGGCTCATGGTTGCCTCACCCACAAGAGTTCGGCCACCGCGCTGCCCGCTTGAGCGGCCTTCGTCTCATATTTGGTCGTCGGCCGCTGCACCGAGATCGGCAGCTCCTCTCCCGGCTGCACCCGCCTCAGCAGCGGTTCGGCGTCGCCTGCCTCGGCGATCTGTTCGGCGTAGCCCGCGTGATCGGTGGCGGCGTGCAGCACCCCACCCGGGCGCAGCCGGTCGGCGATGAGGGCGATCGTGTGCGGCTGCAGCAGCCTGCGCTTGTGGTGCCGTGATTTCGGCCACGGATCGGGGAAGAAGACCCGAACCCCGGTCAGCGACGCGGGAGCAAACATGTGCTCGAGGACGTCGACGGCGTCGCCGCGGACCAGCCGGACGTTGGAGAGGCCCTCGCGGTCGACGGCGCCGAGCAGCTGAGCGAGGCCCTTCCGATAAACCTCGGCGGCCACCACATCGATATCGGGTTCGGCCAGCGCCATTCCGAGGGTCGAGGTGCCGGTTCCGCAGCCGATCTCCAGGACGACGGGAGCCTGCCTGCCGAACCACGCCGCGGTATCGAGCAGGCCCGCAGGCTTCTCGCCATTGCGGGCCTGAGTGCCCAGTACCGGCCACAACCGGTCCCACGACTCCTGCTGCGACTCGGTCAACGTCGAGCGGCGGGAGCGGAAGCTGGTGATCCGGGGATAGGGATGCGCGGGCCACGCGTCGGGCGTGGCTGAGCCACAGTGGCGCTGCGCATGCATCCGTCCATGGTCTCTCATGAATTCCGGTGTACCCGCCAGGTGGTACAGATTGATACCCAACAGTTGCCTTCGCCTGGTAGTGGCTCGCGCCACAGGTCGGCTGATGCCAGCATGTCCGGTGTGGTGCGGATCAGGGTCATCGGCCGCCCCGGGTGCGGTCAGCGCACGGTCGCCAGGGTGCTGCGAACTGCCGGGTTTCCGGTGGTCGAGGTGGCGGAGCGCGCTGACCTCGACATCTATGTGGTCGCCGAGACGCTCAAACCGGAAGACCGCCGCGCGCTGGTCGAGTCGCCGCTGCCCGTCGTCGCCGTCCTCAACAAGGCCGACCTGATCGGTTTCGGGGGCGCGGGGCCGGTCGCCGCGGCCGCCGAGCGCTGCAGGCTGCTTGCGGATCACCTCGGCGGGCCGATCTATCCGCTGGCCGGCCTCGTCGCGCTGGCCGCGGTGGACGATACGGTCCTCGACGCCGAGATGCTCGACGCGCTGCGGACGCTGGGCACCGACCCCGCCGACCTGGGTTCCACCGACCGGTTCGCCGCCGGCCCGCACCGGCTGCCCGGCCCGCTGCGCCAGCGGCTGCTCACCCACCTCGACCTGTTCGGCATCGCGCACGCGGTGTCCGCGATCCGCGTGGGCGCGGACCGGGACGGGGTACGGGCCGCGCTGCGGCGGGCCAGCGCGCTCGATGGCCTGCTGGCCGGAATCGATGCGGCCGCCGCCCCGGTGCGCTACGAACGCCTGGCCGCGTCGTCGGCCGACGCCGTCGCCAGGATGGCCGCGGCCATCGAGGTGATGACGGCGGCCGGGATGACGGTGGACGACGGCGGCACCGCCGAGGCGCATCTGCGGCGCGCGATCGTCTGGCAGCGGTATGCGCGGGGACCGGTATCCCGCCTGCACGGCCGTTGCGCCGCCGACATCACCCGCGGCTCGCTGCGGCTGTGGGAGCGGGCCGGCGGCGTCCCGGAGCCACTGCCGTGACCGACCCCGTCGATGACCTGGTGGCGCAGATCGCCCCGGGCCTGCCTGCCCCGGCGATCGTCCGTCGCGACGTGGTGCTGGTGGCCGGGCCGTGGCTGGCTGGCACCAGCAGTGTCGTCGCCGCGCTGCGGGAGCGGCTGCCCGAGCTGACCGTGGCCGAGGAGCTGGCCGCCGGGGAGGCGCCCGTCGCGGTGGTGTTCGTGGTGTCGGCGACCGCACCGCTGACCGAGTCGGACTGCGCACTACTGGATTCCGTCGTCGCCGAGACCGACGCCGTGCTCGGCGTGGTGACCAAGATCGACGTCCACCGCGGCTGGCGTGACGTCCTCGACGCCAACCGGACGCTGCTGGCCCGTCGCGCCAGGCGCTACCGCGATATGCCCTGGGTGGGTGCCGCCGCCGCGCCGGATCTGATCCCGCCCGTCCTCGACGACCTGGCCGCGGTGCTGCAGGACCTCCTCGTCGACGACACATTGCCAGAGCGAAATCGGTTGCGGGCGTGGGAAAATCGACTCGCGGCTCAGATCGACGGGCTGGAGCGTGACGTGGCGGGCGCGGGACGCGAAGCCCGGTTGGCCGCACTGCGTGAACAGCGCGCGGCCGCGCTGCGCGAGTTCCGGCTGGACAAGTCCGAACGCACCATCGCCCTGCGCAGCCAGCTTCAGCAGGCCCGGCTGCAGTTGTCCTACTTCGCCCGCAACCGGTGTTCGTCGGTGCGGACCGAACTGGCCGAAGACGTGGCCGGGTCGGGTCGGCGTGGGCTCACGACGTTCCCCGACGAGGTGCGGCGCCGAGCCGCCGAGGTGGTCGACGACGTCGCCGAGGGCGTGGACCGGCAGCTGGCCGATCTCGGCGCGGAACTGGGGTTGGTCGTCGCGCCGGCGGAGTCGCGCCCCGACGCGGAGGTGGGTGCGGCGCCGGTGCGGTCCCGCGGTCCGGAGACCCGGCTGATGCTGGCGCTGGGTGCCGGCTTCGGGTTCGGGGTCGCACTGACACTGAGTCGGGTGTTGGCCGACCTGGCCCCGCGGTGGGCGGTCGGCGGCGCCGTCGCCGGTGCGGTCATCGGGCTGGCGCTGACCCTGTGGGTGGTGGGTGTGCGGGGCTGGCTACACGACCGCGCGGTGCTCGACCGCTGGGTCGTGGAGGTCACCACCACACTGCGCGCCGCGTTGGAGGAGTGGGTGGCCGGTCGGGTGCTGGCCGCCGAGGCGGCGCTGGGCCGGGCTGCGGCCGAGCGCGACGCCGCGGACAGCGCGCGGGCCGACGACGTGGTCGCCGGGATCGACCGGCAGATTCGCGAACACACGATCGCCGGCGCCCGCGCCGGCGCGGTCCGGGATCGGCAGGCGCCGGTGCTCATGCGCGCACTGGCGGCGGTGCGCGGCGAACTGGACCGACTGAATCGATGCAAAGCGGCGAATTAGGGCCTTCTGAATCGTTCCTGTGAGTGATCGGACATAATCCCGATTAACCGCGGGTATCTCACCCGCGTTAACCTACTTTTCAGGAGAGGACCGTGTCTCGACGCGGAATCCAGCCTGCGTCCTGGACACAAAAGTAAGCAGGAGATAGCGATGACGTCAGCGACCATTCCCGGTCTGGACAACGCACCGACTAAGCATCAGGGCCTCCTCGCTTGGGTCCAGGAGGTCGCCGAGCTCACCCAGCCGGATCGTGTGGTCTTCGCCGACGGCTCCGACGAGGAATACCAGCGGTTGTGCGACCAGTTGGTCGCCGCAGGCACGTTCACCAAGCTGAGTGACACCGAGGAGCCCAGCTCGTACCTGGCCCGTTCGGCGCCGTCGGATGTCGCCCGCGTCGAATCGCGCACCTACATCTGCTCGGAGCGCGAGATCGATGCCGGGCCCACGAACAACTGGATGGACCCCGCCGAGATGCGGGAGATCATGACCGGGCTCTACCGCGGCGCGATGCGCGGCCGGACCATGTATGTGGTCCCGTTCTGCATGGGCCCGCTGGGCGCCGAGGATCCCAAGCTCGGCGTGGAGATCACCGACTCCGAATATGTGGTCGTCTCGATGCGGACGATGACGCGCATGGGCAAGGCCGCGCTGGACAAGATCGGCGAGGACGGCTTCTTCGTCAAGGCGCTGCATTCGATCGGTGCTCCGCTGGAGCCGGGCCAAGAAGATGTGCCCTGGCCGTGCAATGACACCAAGTACATCACCCACTTCCCGGAGACCCGCGAAATCTGGAGCTTCGGGTCGGGTTACGGCGGCAACGCCCTGCTGGGCAAGAAGTGCTACTCGCTGCGGATCGCCTCGGCGATGGCGCACGACGAGGGCTGGCTCGCCGAGCACATGCTGATCCTCAAGCTCATCTCGCCGGAGAACAAGGCGTACTTCGTCGCCG
>JAEZIA010000453.1 GCA_023416315.1 Actinomycetes bacterium | reverse complement strand
GTACCCGGTGCGGCCGGCGGCGCGGGACCGGGCGGTGTCAGCGGTTCGGCTCCTGGTGTGCAGGGCGGCGCCGGACCCGGCGGTGTCAGCGGTTCGGCTCCTGGTGTGCAGGGCGGCGCCGGACCCGGCGGTGCCGGCGGCTGCGTCAACGGCGTGGGCTGCCTGGGAACGGGCTAAAGCAGACTCCGAGCTGAGTGGCCATCCGTGCTTCGGGTGGCCACTCAGTCGTCTGCGGGGCCCACCCGGTAGATCGACTTCAGCGCGAAGAACGCGTCGAGCCCCTCCGGCCCCAGCTCGCGGCCGATACCGCTGGCCTTCACCCCGCCGAACGGCGCCCGGAAATCGAGCTGATAGTCGTTGACGCCGATGGTGCCGGTGCGGACCGCCCTGGCGACTTCGGTGGCGCGCTCGTCGTCGGTGGACCACACCGTGCCCGCCAGCCCGAACTCGCTGTCGTTGGCCAGTGCGATCGCCTGGTCGTCACCGTCGTAGGGAATCACCGCGAGCACCGGACCGAAGATCTCCTCCTGGGCGATCCGGTCGGAGTTGTCGACGTCGGCGAACACGGTCGGTGCGACGAACCAGCCGTTCGGCTGATCCGCCGGAACCGAGCCGCCCACAACGAGTTTCGCCGCACTCGCCTTACCGGACTCGATGTAGCCCAGCACCCGGTCCCGTTGCCGGGCGCTGACCAGCGGGCCGATGTCGGTCGACGTGTCCAACGGATCGCCGACCGTCAGCTCGCCGACCATCCCGACCAGCGCGTCGAGCACCTCCTGGTAGCGCGACCGCGGCGCCAGAATCCGCGAACTGAGATGGCAGGTCTGGCCGTTGTTGACGAACGACGCGGTGCGCAGGCCCTTCACAGTGGCCTCCAGGTCGGCGTCGTCGAGGATGATCGCCGCGGACTTGCCGCCCAGTTCCAGGGTGACCGGCCGCAACAACCGGCCGCACACCTCGCCGATGGCGCGGCCCGCCGCCGTCGACCCGGTGAACGTGACCTTGTCCACGCCGGGATGGGCCACCAGATAGGCACCCGTGGCGGCACCGCCCGGCACGATGTTCAGCACCCCGGCCGGTAGCCCCGCCTCAACGGCCGCTTCGGCGAACACCAGAGCGTCCAACGCGGTTTCGGGCGCGGCCTTGAGCACCACCGTGCAGCCGGCGGCCAGCGCGGGCGCCAACTTGAACGCCGCCAGCGCCTGCGGATAGTTCCACGGCACGATCGCGGCCACCACGCCGACGGCTTCCCGGCGCACGATGGTGTGCCCGATCATGCTGGGGCGGATGTCCTCGATCGGGGTGTCGGCGATCAGCTGGGCGTAGTAACGCAGCAGCGCCGCCGGGAAGCGGCCGTTGGCGCCGCGCGACAACGACATCGGCATGCCGTTCTCCCGGGTCACCAGTTCGTCGGTGGAGCGTGCCCGCTTGTCCAGCGCGGCGGCGAACGCGGTGAGCAGGCCGGCCCGGTGATCGGGTGAGGCGGACTGCCAGTCCGGCAACGCGTTTCGCGCCGCCGACACCGCGGCGTCGATGTCGGCTTCGGTGGCGCTGGCCCCGTCGCCCAGCGGCTCCCCGGTCGCCGCTTCGATCACCGGCTGCACCTGCACGGCGCGCCGGAACGTGCCGTCGATGAAAAGCTGTGCGGCGGACGTCATCTGGTCGCGCCGGTGCTCTCGGTGACCTCGGCGGCGAAGAGCACGCCGCCCTCGATCAAGTCGTCGATGTCACCGTCGGTCATGGCCAGCACCTCGCGGCAGACCTGCCGGGTGTCCGCGCCGGGTAGCGGTGCGGGGCGCTGCGGTGCGGGCGGGATGTGCCGGTAGGGCGCCGGACCCGCCTCGGTCGGCAAAGGATGCTCGATCAGCGGATGGACCATCTCGCTGAACACGTTTCGCAGCCGGAGCTGGGGATCCTCGGCCAGTTCGGCGATCCGGGTCATCGGGCCTGCGGGCACTCCGGCCGCTTGCAGCGCCTCGGCCACCTCCAGCGGCGAACGATCCCGCGTCCAGTCGCGCAGTTCGGTGTCCCCGACGACCGTGGCGAGTGCCGCGCGGTCGGCGTCCGACCGGACCGACACCACGCACCATTCGTCGTCGCCGGCGCATGGCAGCACCAGGTGCCGGGCGGGATCCCCCTCGATGTCACCGGCCCCGCCCGCCGCGGCGGCCAGCGTGACGTAAAGGGTGTCGAGCTGGTTGATCGCGGCTTCGGCCTGCGAGACGTGGATCCGGGCGCCGATACCGTCCCGCTCGCGGCGGATCAGCCCGGCCAATGCGCCGATCGCACTGATCCGGCCCACGACGTGGTCCGGGAAGATCGTCGTCGCGTCGTAGAACGCGTGCCGCGCGGTGGGCGCCGGCGGCTCTTCGGAGGTCCACAGCCGCGTCACCCCGATCGTCGCACGTACCAGCGGGCCGTAACCGAGCCGCTTGCTCCACGGCCCGGTGTCGCCGAACGCGCTGCTTTCAGCCAGCACCAGGCCGGGGTTCAGCTCGCGTAACCGGTCGTGGGAAAAACCAAGCGACGCCAGGGTTCCCGGCTTGAAGTTGGCGAACACGGCGTCGGAGGCCGCGATCAGGCGGCTGAACAACTCCGCACCCTGCTCGCTACGGAGTTCGAGGCCGAGGCCGAGGTTGTTGCGATGCGCCCTGGCGAAGGACTCGCTGATCTGCTGATCGGGACCCTTCTGCCGCAGCCCGTCCGGATAGCCGGCGCTCTCGATCTTGATGACCTCGGCGCCCTGATCGGCGAACAGCCTGCTCAACTCGCCGCCGGCGACGATCACACCCAGATCCAGGACCCGCACACCGGCCAGCGGCCGCGCCCCGAGGGCCTGTGTCGGGTCAGGAGTGAATTGCGCTGTCTGCCAACGACTCTCACTGCGCGCCAGGTCAGGTGCCGGGGTGCGGTAGCCGGCGTGACTGCCGTCGACCACCCAGTAGCCGGCCGGAACCCGGGCGCTGACGCCCGGCGCGAGCTCGGTGTCGACCAGTGCGCCGACCGCGGTGAAGTGCTCGGATTCCAGCGCCTGCGACGGGGTCAGCACGGCGGCGATCGGCACGCCGTGTGCTTGCCCCTCGGCGACCAGCTGCGCCATCGTCTTGTCGGCGAATAGGGCCGCCATCAACTGGCTCAGTTCACCAAATGCCTTGGTACGCGCGATAATCGAGTCGAATACCGGATCCTGGAATTGCTCCGGCTCCCCCAGCCACGCCCGCATACCGTGCCACTGCCGCGGTGCCAGCACGCAGATCCGGACGTACCCGTCCCGGCACGCGAAGATCGGGTAGGAGTCCTGGTTTCTGGGCCGGCCGCGCCAGCGCGAGGCGGCGCTGCGTGCGGTCGCGGCCTGACCCTGGGTGCCGAACGGTGGATCCAACGCCAGGACCACGGCGTCGAAGCGGGAGAAGTCGATGTAGTCGCCGGTCCCGCACCGCAAGCGGTTGAAGTACGCCACCAGCAGCGCCCAGGTGGCCTGGACGGCGGCGGTGGTCGTGGCGATACCGTCCGGGGGCAGCACCGGTGTACCCGTCGTCGGCCCCGACCGCGACAGCGCGGTGGACATCGCGTACAGCACGGCGTCGGTGGCCCGCCACGACGAGCGCGGACCCTGAGTGCCGAAGTCGGTGACCGACATGGTCACCAGCTGCGGGAACTCATCGGCCAGCGCCGCGCACGAGGTGCCGAAAGCCGCGGCAAATCCGGGGATTCCGCTATCGACCACGATGTCGGCGCCCGCGGCAAGGTCGGCGAGCCGCTCCCGATCGGTGGCCTCGGCCGGGTCCAGCACAATGGCGCGCTTGTTCGCGTTGTGCAGCGCGAACGGGATGCTGACCCCGTTCAGGGTGGGGGCTTCGTGCCGTGCCGCACTACCGCCCGGCGGCTCGATCTTGATGACGTCGGCGCCGAGGTCGGCCAGCAGGCGGGTGATCGCGTCGCCGGTGTGGTCACACAAATCCAGCACCCGCACGCCGGTGAGCAGTTTGGAAGTCGTCACGAGATCATCACCACGCTGAGCACGTCGGACAGCGTAATCGAGTGAACAATCGGCGCCGCGGCTGCCATGGTGGCGCGAAACGGGGTTTGATGGGGTGATGGACTCGATAAGCGACTCGGTAAGCGAAGAGACCATCGCCCAACTCGATGGCTGGTGGCGGGCAGCCAATTACCTTTCGGTCGGACAGATCTACCTGCTGGACAACCCGCTGCTGCGCACGCCGCTGTCCCGTGAGGATGTCAAGCCCCGGCTGCTCGGCCACTGGGGCACCACGCCCGGGCTGAACTTCCTCTACGCCCACCTCAACCGCGCCATCAAGGCGCGTGAGCAGTCGACGATCTACATCACCGGGCCCGGTCACGGTGGGCCCGGCCTGGTCGCCAACGCCTACCTCGACGGCACCTACACCGAGACTTACCCCGACATCACGCAGGACACCGAGGGCCTGCGCCGGCTGTTCCGCCAGTTCTCCTTCCCCGGCGGCATCCCGTCACATGTCGCGCCGGAGACACCGGGTTCGATCCACGAAGGCGGCGAACTCGGCTACGCGCTGTCGCACGCCTACGGCGCCGCGTTCGACAACCCCGACCTGCTGGTGGTCGCGGTGGTCGGCGATGGCGAGGCGGAAACCGGGCCGCTGGCCACCAGCTGGCATTCCAACAAGTTCGTCAACGCCGCCCGCGACGGCGTGGTGCTGCCGATCCTGCACCTCAACGGCTACAAGATCGCCAATCCCACTGTGCTGGCGCGTATTTCGGATGACGAATTGCGCAGTTTGATGATCGGATTCGGCCACCAGCCGTTCTTCTTCGAGGTGCCTGACGACGGGTCGACCGAACATGGCGACGCCCACCGCCGGTTCGCGGTCCTGCTCGACGAGGTGCTGGACCGCATCGCGGAGATCAAGTCGAGTGGCTCCGAGGAGCGGCCCGCGTGGCCGATGATCGTGTTCCGCACACCCAAGGGGTGGACCGGTCCGGCCTACATCGACGGCAAGAAGACCACCGGCTCGTGGCGCGCGCACCAGGTTCCGCTGTCCAACGCCCGTGATACGCCCGAGCACCTGCAGGTGCTGGCCGATTGGCTGGCGTCCTATCGAGCCGACGAGTTGTTCGACGCCGAGGGAAAGCTGGATCCGCAGATCGCCGCGCTGGCCCCGTCCGGCCAGCTACGGATGAGCGACAACCCGCACGCCAACGGCGGGCTGCTCCTGAAGGACCTGCGGTTGCCGGACTTCCGGACCTTCGGGGTCGACGTGCCGGCGCCGGGCGGCACCGTCGCCGAAGCCACCCGGGTGCTTGGTCAGTGGTTGACCGAGGTGATCCGGCTCAATCCGGACAATTTCCGGGTCTTCGGACCGGACGAGACCGCGTCCAATCGGCTGCAGGCCGTCTTCGAGGTGACCGACAAGCAGTGGAACGCCGAGTTCGTCGGCCCCGAGGTCGACGAACATCTGGCCCGTGCGGGTCGGGTGATGGAGATGCTCTCCGAGCATCAGTGCCAGGGCTGGCTCGAGGGTTACCTGCTGACCGGGCGCCACGGGCTGTTCAATTGCTACGAGGCCTTCATCCACATCGTGGATTCGATGTTCAACCAGCATGCGAAATGGTTGAAGGTCACCGATCAGATCCCGTGGCGCCGGCCGATCGCTAGCCTCAATTACCTTCTGTCCAGCCATGTCTGGCGCCAGGACCACAACGGCTTCTCGCACCAGGACCCCGGCTTCATCGACCACGTGGTGAACAAGAGCGCCAGCGTCGTTCGGGTCTACCTGCCGCCGGACGCCAACACCCTGCTGTCCACCTACGACCACTGCCTGCGCTCGCGCCAGTACGTCAACGTCGTCGTCGCAGGCAAGCAGCCCCACCCCAACTTCCTCACCATGGACGAAGCGATCGCGCACTGCACCCGCGGAGTGGGCATCTGGGAGTGGGCCGGCAACGAGACGCTCGGCGAGGACCCCGACGTGGTGATCGCCGCCGCCGGTGACGTGCCGACGCTGGAGGCGCTCGCCGCCGCCGACCTGCTGCGCCAGCATCTGCCGCAGTTGCGGGTGCGGTTCGTCAACGTCGTCGACCTGATGCGGCTGCAGGACGAGACCGAACATCCGCACGGCCTGTCCAGCCGGGAGTTCGACATGATCTTCACCGCCGACAAGCCGGTGATCTTCGCCTA
>JAEZIA010000298.1 GCA_023416315.1 Actinomycetes bacterium | reverse complement strand
CCGATCCACAGGGCGTCGCCCTTGACCTCGACACCCTTGAGCTCCCCGAGACGCGAGATGTCGATCAGGTTGTCGAAGAACGCCAGCCGCATGGACAGCATCGGGACCAGGCTCTGTCCGCCGCCGAGCAACTTGGCGTCATCGCCGAAGTCGGCAAGCATCTGGGTCGCCGCCGCGACACTGTCGGGCCGGTGATAGTCGAAGGGCGCGGGCTTCATCGGCGTCCGCCGCAGCGCATCATGCTAAGCACGTGCTCAGCATAGCGTGCGGCACGCGCGGCCTCACGGAGTTCGCCGCAGTGACTCCGCATGTGAGAAGCACCGCCATTCAGCCATGCGCGGGGCCTGTCGCCACGACCCTCGCGACCGGCCTCGCAAAGCTTTGATCTGCACCGACGGTTACCTGTACGGCCCGGGGGTATCCACCTGCATCACCCCGCAGACACCTGGTCAACTGGGGCCCAGCCAGCAGAACCCCGCATACTGTCGAGCATGGATCCGTCGCCGCCCCCGCGAGCGGCCGCCACGGGCAACCGTCGCGGCCGGCATCGAGGGCGGTCGAACACCGGCCGTCGGGCGATGCGGGGCCTGACCCGAGCCTTGATCGGCGTGCTGTCGGTCGCGATCGTGATGGCCACCGGCCTGGCCTACTCGCAGGCGCACGGATTGCTCAGCGGCATCACCGTCTCCCAGGCGCTGGGCTCGGATGAGCCGCGATCCAGCGGCGGGGCGATGAACATCCTGCTGATCGGTCTGGACTCCCGCAAGGACCAGGACGGCAACGACCTGCCCGACGGACTACTCGACAAGCTGCACGCCGGCGACTCCGACTCCGGCGGCTACAACACCAACACGTTGATCCTGGTGCACATCAGTGCCGACGACAGCGTCGTCGCGTTCTCCATACCGCGCGATGACTACGTGGCCGTCACCGGCATCAAGGGCTACAGCCACATCAAGATCAAAGAAGCGTACGGGCTGACCAAGGCGCAAACCGAACAGAAACTGGCCGACGAGGGCGTCTCGGACCGCAAAGAACTCGAGCACGACGGGCGCGAAGCGGGACGCAAGGCCACAATCCGCGCGGTGCGCAATCTGACCGGCCAGCCCATCGACTACTTCGCCGAGGTGAATCTCGCCAGCTTCTATCACCTCGCCGACAGTCTGGGCGGCGTCGAGGTGTGCCTCAACCATGCCGTCCATGACGACTATTCCGGCGCCGACTTCCCGGCGGGCCGCCAAGTCCTCAACGCCGAGCAGGCTTTGGCGTTCGTCCGGCAGCGGCACGGGCTGGAGAACGGGGACCTCGACCGCACCCATCGCCAGCAGGCGTTCCTGTTGTCGGTGACCCACCAGCTGCAGCAGTCGGGATCGTTCACCGACCTCGATAAGTTCAAGCGACTGATGGATGTCGCGCGCCAGGACATCGTGCTGTCCGAAGGGTGGGGCGAAGATCAGTTCCGCAGGATGGCTGCGCTGGCCGGCGGCGACGTCGAGTTCCGCACACTTCCGGTGGTGCGCTACGACAACATCAACGGCCAAGACGTCAACATCGTCGACCCGGCGAAGATTCGAGCCGAGATCGCGCGGGCCATCGGCGGTGACTCCGCAGCGGTCACCACTGCCGCTGTCCAACAACCACTTCCGCCGCCCGACCCGGACACGAAAATCAGCATCGTCAACGCCAGCGACATCTCGGGTCTGGCCGCACAGGCTGCGGCGCTACTCGGCAAGCACGATTTCACCGTCAACGAGGTTCGCGACCGCGAGTCCGGTGATCCGATCGACACGGTGATCACCTACGGCGCCGGGGCACAGACCGACGCGCAGTCGGTGGCCAGTCTGCTCGGCGTGGAGAACGCCCCGCAGGCCACCAGCTCGATCGCCGCCGACCATGTTCGGGTGGTGCTCGGCGACGGTTACGACCTTCCGCTGGAGCAGCTTGCGCCACAGGACAGCACCGCAACATCGACGACCCGCAGCTGGTCGGAAATGAGCGTGACGCCGACACCCGACCAGGGCGCCCCGATCGACGGTGGCTCGGTGCCCTGCGTCAACTGAGCTCCAGCGCCTACCGTGGACGCTTATGCGTATCGGAGTCATCGGGCTGGGCAACATGGGCGCGGGTATGGCCGCCAATCTGGTGAAGGCCGGCCACGACGTGACCGTCTACAACCGATCGCGGGCGAAGGTGGACGCGCTCGCGGAAGCGGGCGCTCGGCCGGCCGACAGTGTGGCCGACGCCTGCCGGGGTGAGGTCGTGCTGACGATGCTGGCCGACGATTCCGCCGTGTCGGCGGTGACGTTGGGTGACCACGGCATCCTCGCTTCGGCGGGCCCTGACACCGTGCATGTGTCGTCCAGCACGATCAGTGTCGAGCTGTCGAAACGCCTTGTCCACGAGCACAGCTCCGCCGGGCAACGTTTCGTCTCCGCGCCGGTGTTCGGCAGGCCGGAGGCTGCCGCCGCCGCGGCGTTGTTCGTCGTCGCCGCCGGCCCGCCGGATGCGGTGAGCGCGGCGACACCGGTTTTCGATGCGATCGGTCAACGAACGTTCGTGGTGGCCGAGGACCCGCCGGCGGCCAACCTGGTCAAGCTGAGCGGCAATTTCCTGATCGGCTCGGTGATCGAATCGCTCGGTGAAGCGATGGCACTAGTAGACCGCGGCGGGGTCGACAAAGGGCAGTACCTGGAGATCCTGACGTCCACGTTGTTCTCGGCACCGGTCTACAAGACCTACGGCGGGCTCATCGCCACTGAGCAGTTCGAACCCGCCGGGTTCGCGGCGCCGTTGGGCCACAAGGACATTGGACTCGTCCTGGCGGCCGCTGAGGAACTACGGGTGCCGTTGCCGATCGCCAGCCTGCTGCGCGACCGGTTCCTTCGGCTGCTCGCCGGCGGCGGCGAACACCTGGACTGGTCGGCAGTCGGCAGCCTCGCGGCTCGCGACGCTGCGGGCTCAGACCACTCCGCGTAACCCGTCGGCGCCGTAAGCCGGTTCCAGCATCGCCGAGTAGTCCGGCCCACGGCGCAGGTTCTGCCCGCCGTCGACACCGATGATCTGCCCGGTGATCCACTGGGCGGCATCGCTGAGCAGGAACAGCGCCGTGTTCGCGACGTCGGAGACCTCGCCGGGGCGGGGCAGCGGCGTGCAGTCGGCGTAATCCCCGCTGATCTCCGGCGAGTCGAGAACCAGTTGCACCAGCTCGGTGCGGATCAGCCCCGGCCGGATGCCGTTCACCCGCACCCAGGACGGCCCCAACTCGTCGGCCGCCAGCTTGATCAGGTGGTCCAGGCCGGCCTTGGTGACGCCGTACGGCCCGAACCACCGATGGGTGTTGCTCGACGCGATCGACGAGATGCCGACGAACGAACCGCCGCCGCCGCGCACCATCTCGCGGGCCGAATGTTTGAGCACGTACATCGAGCCGTTGATGTTGAGGTCCACGGTGGCACGCCATGCCTCGGAATCGATCTGGGTGATCGGGCCGATGGTCTGCGATCCGCCCGCGCAGTGCACCACGCCGTGCAGGCCGCCGTTCCACGCCGTGGTCGCGTCGACGACGCCGGCGATCTGGTCCTCGTTGGTGACATCGGCGGGTTCGTACCGCACATTGCCGTTCGGTGCGGCGGCATTGATCTCATCGGCGGTCGCGGCCAACCGGTCGGCACCACGGCCGACGATCATGACGTTGGCACCGGCCTTGGCCAGCCCCTCCGCGACCCCCTTGCCGATTCCGCTGCCACCACCGGTGACCAGGTACGTCCGATCTTCGAACGAGAGCTGCACGCCGCACTCCTCACAGTAAACAGGTTCTCCGTATAGAACCATGGCGCTGCGCCGGCGCATAGCGCCCGTCCCACCCCGGGGTCCAGCGAATATCTGAGCGTCCATGACGGCATCCCCGAGGACATCGGAACAGTTGGACGATAAACCGCCGTTGGGAATCCGTGCCGCAACAATTCCGCGCCCCAAGTGAGGTCGGGGATATTCCGGTCCGATGTTTTCCGCCCGCCGCTGTTGTCGGCTGTGAACAGGGATTGTGTCGAGAACAATTCGTCGAGGAATAAATATTGACCCCGGTGTAACGGCTGACGGGGCACCGTCGATAAAACCGCCGAACAACTGCGGTACCCCTGAGGTAGCCCTACACTGCCTCACACGCCCACTCAGCAAACCCGAGAAGAAGGCATGATCATGGCTCATGTGAAGAATTCTGCGCGGCGCCTGGCCTTGGCAGGCAGCTTCGCACTCGCGGTGGCGGCGGCACCGGCACTTGCCGTTTTCGCCGTCCCGTCGGCCGCACCCGTGGCGGCGTGCCCGGCCGGTCAGGCAGTCAATCCGGCGTCCGGCGGGTGTGAGGTTGTGCCCAGCACCGGTCCGCAGGGTGGCCTGCCGGAAGTACGGGGGATACCTTGCACAGGCGCAAACACCGGTGAGTGCATAGGATTGCAGCAAGAGCAGCAAGCTCCCGTGGTGCAACCAAGCTCGACCGTCAGTCCCTAGAACGGAGGGCCGGCTTCGGAACTCCGTCAACTTCTCGAGAAAGTGAAGTTATGGCGATTTCCTCTTCAGTCGGCCGCCGCATCCTCCTCGCCGGTGGATTCAGCGTCGCGATCGCAGCCGCTCCGGCGGTTGCGTTCTTCGCGTCACCGTCAGGGGCACCGGCGGCGCCGGCCGTCGCCTGCCCGGCCGGCGAGCACGAGGACCTCTATACCGATCAGTGCATTCCGGAGTTGGTCCCCAACCAGCCCGGCGGCAACTACCCCACGCCGTCGAGCGGTGGTGGCAACATCACGTTCTCGACGCCGGGCGACCCCAACAGCCTGCCGGAGGTTCAAGGCATCCCGTGCACCGGCGCCAACACCGGCCAGTGCATCGGGCTACAGGAGAACCAGGTGCCCGCGGTCGCCCCGCACTCGAGTATTTCGTCCAGCCCGTAGTCCACGGGCCCAGCAGAGAGGGCAACGATGCCGATCCACGTCACCTGGGTTCCGAAGCTGCTGACCGCGGGCGCGTTCGCGCTCGCGGTCGCCGCGGCTCCGTTGGCGCACGCCGAAGGCGAGGGCGGGATTCCCAACCCGCAGCCCGTGCCGGTTCCGGTGCCCTCCGATGCGAGCGGTACGGGCGGCTGCCAGGCAGGTGAGTCGCTGGACCCGTCGACGGGCAACTGCCTGCCGACGATGACGCCGGTGGCCACCACCGAGGGCGATCAGGCGACCGAGGAGCTGGCGCCGCGCACCACTGCGTCGATCACCTCCACCACCGAGTCCGGACTCGGAGCCGACCTGGTGCCCAATATCAACGGCTATCCGTGCACCGGTTATTGGGAATCCGTGGCCTGCGCCGAGACCAGCCAGGATGAGGTGCCGGTCCAGCCGAAGTCGACCATTTCCTCGAGCCCGTAGCGGCTCATCGCCCCTTCGCTAAGGTTGAGTAATGCCTGCAAAAACGAATCCCGCGGACATCGACGACGTGGAGCCCCTGGCCGACAGCACGGCGCGCCAGGCTCGACGGGTCGTGGCGGCCTACGCCAATGACGCCGACGAGTGCCGGGTCTTCCTATCGATGCTCGGCATTGGACCCTCAAAGCTCGAGGCGTAACCGGTGTCCGGGGGCAACACCGCCACCCGCTCCGGAAATTCTGACTTCGTGGTGGTTGCCAACCGACTGCCGATCGACATGGAGCGGCTGGCGGACGGCAGCCTGACCTGGAAGCGCAGCCCGGGCGGTCTGGTCACCGCGCTCGAGCCGTTGCTGCGCCGCCAGCGCGGCGCCTGGATCGGCTGGCCGGGAATCGTCGACGGGCCCGAGGAGCCCATCGTCGAAGACGACATGCAACTCTTTCCGGTGCGACTGTCGGCCGAGGATGTCGCCGAGTACTACGAGGGTTTCTCCAACGCCACGCTGTGGCCGCTCTACCACGACGTGATCGTCAAGCCGATCTATCACCGGGAGTGGTGGGATCGCTACGTCGAGGTCAACCGCCGCTTCGCCGAAGCGACGTCGCGCGCGGCCGCCGAGGGCGCCACCGTGTGGGTGCAGGATTACCAGCTGCAGCTGGTGCCGAAGATGCTGCGGATGCTGCGGCCGGACCTGACGATCGGGTTCTTCCTGCATATCCCGTTCCCGCCGGTGGAGCTGTTCATGCAGATGCCGTGGCGGACCGAGATCATCGAAGGTCTGCTCGGTGCCGACCTCGTCGGCTTCCACCTTCCCGGCGGCGCCCAGAACTTCCTGTTCCTGTCGCGACGGCTGGTGGGGGCCAACACCTCTCGCGCCTCAGTCGGTGTGCGGTCCCGCTTCGGCGAGGTGCAACTGGGTTTTCGAACCGTCAAAGTCGGCGCCTTCCCGATCTCGATCGATTCCGCCGACCTGGACCGGATGGCGCGCAATCGCGATATCCGCAAGCGGGCCAAGGAGATTCGCGCCGAGCTCGGCAACCCGCGCAAGATCCTTCTCGGTGTCGACCGGCTGGACTACACCAAGGGTATCGACGTTCGGCTGAGAGCGTTTTCGGAGTTGCTTGCCGAGGGGCGCGCCAAACGCGACGACACCGTCCTGGTGCAGCTGGCGACCCCGAGCCGGGAGCGGGTGGAAAGCTATCGCGTCCTGCGCAACGAGATCGAGCAGCAGGTCGGCCACATCAACGGCGAATACGGCGAAGTGGGCCACCCGGTGGTGCACTACCTGCACCGACCCGTCCCCCGCGACGAGTTGATTGCGTTCTTCGTGGCGGCGGACGTCATGCTCGTGACTCCCCTACGCGACGGCATGAACCTGGTCGCCAAGGAGTACGTGGCGTGCCGCAGCGATCTCGGCGGGGCGCTGGTGCTCAGCGAATTCACCGGTGCCGCAGCCGAACTCCGGCAGGCCTACCTGGCGAACCCGCACGATCTGGAGGGCGTCAAGGACACCATCGAGGCCGCGGTCAACCAGACTCCTGAGGAGGGCAGGCGCCGGATGCGGGCGCTGCGCCGCCAGGTGCTCGCCCACGACGTCGATCGTTGGGCGCGATCATTCCTCGACGCGCTGGCCGGCCAGACGCCGACCGACTAGATCGGCGGGCAACCGATCAGTCGTCCATCAGGCCCATCACCCCGAATGTGCGCTCGGGGTCACGATCTGCGAAGTAGGACTGCATCGAGGTGCCCAGCGCAGCCGGGTCCCATGCCGCGCCGTCGGCGTGGAACCGGTGCTCGGCCGTCGGCGCCGCCACCAACGTGACCGTCGGTCCGTAGACGATGAACACCTGGCCGCTGACCTTGTCCGAAGCCGGTGAGGCCAGGAAGCGCACCAGCGTCACCACATGTTCGGGCGACAGCGGATCGACCTCGCCCTCGGCAAGTTCGGGAGCCTCGCCGAACACGTCGGCGGTCATCGCGGTGCGCGCCCGCGGCGCGATCGCGTTGGCCCGCACGCCGTAGCGTCCGAGTCCGCGCGCTGCCGTCAGCGTCAGCGCGGTGATGCCCGCCTTGGCGGCACCGTAGTTGGCCTGACCGACCGGCCCGGACAGCCCGGCTTCGGAGGTGGTGTTGATGATCCGTCCGTAGACCGACCCTCCGTTGTCCTTGGCCTGGTTGCGCCAGTACGTCGCGGCAT
>JAEZIA010000214.1 GCA_023416315.1 Actinomycetes bacterium | reverse complement strand
CCCAGCCCCCGGGGGGGGCCGCGGGCGCCCGCCCGGGCGACCGCCACCCGCTGCTGCTGGCCTCCGCTGAGGTCACCGGGGCGGTGCCGCATGCGGTCGGCCAGCCCCACCCGGGCCAGCAGTTCCTCGGCCCGCTGCCGCGCTTCCCGGCGCGGCACCCGGGCCGCCCGCAGCGGCACCATCACGTTCTCCAGCGCGGTGAGACTTGCCACCAGGTTGAACGCTTGGAACACGATGCCGACGGTCTTGCGGCGGTAGGCGGACAACTCGCGCTCGTCGAGTTTGGTGAGGTCCACATCGCCGAACTCGATGCGGCCCGCGGATGGGGTGAGGATGCCGCCCAGGCACGACAGAAGCGTGGTCTTGCCGCAACCGCTGGGCCCCAACAGGATCGCCAGCGATCCGGCGTTGAGGTCCAGGCTCAGCCCGTCGATCGGGCGTACCGCGTATTCGCCGCGGGAGTACTCCACGACGAGGTCCTTGATCCGAAGGTCGGCCACGCTAGGGCCCCCCGAACGCCAGCGCCGGGTCGACGGTGACCGCACGGCGCAGCCCGGCGACGCTGGCCAGCAGGCCGATCGCCACGGCCAGGATCGGAAGCGCCACGAACGCCGCGGTTGGAATGTCCACCCGCATCGGAAAGAGCGGGCCCAACAGCACCGACAACACCCCACCGAGCACCGCCGCGAGGACCGCGATGATCACCGCCTGCACGGCCAGACCGCCGAGAATCGAGCGGGCCGGCACGCCGACGGCCTTGAATACAGCGAAGTCCCTCGTGCGTTCGATCGCCGACACGTAGATCATCGATCCGACGATCAGCGCGGCCACCACCCATAACAGCCCCGCCATCAGCGTCATCGCCCGGCGGGCGCCGTTGAGTGCACGGGACAGGTCATCGATTGCACCCTCGCGGTCGACGGTGTGGAATCCGGTGGGGATCGCCGCAGGGACGCCACGCAGACCGATCGAGGAAATCAACTGCTGACCGGAGAACAACAGCTGCTGGGCGCCCTCGACGGTCAGGAATATGTTGGGCTGTCCGGCCAGTGCTGTCGAGTCGTCGACGAGGCCGACAATATCCATTGGCTGAGAACCGATTTCGATGCGGTCGCCGATCGGACGGTGCATCGTGGTGGACACGGCCACCTCGTCGGGCAGCGTCGGTACCCGGCCCGCCGACATCGGCGGCATCCCGCCGTCCCGCGGCAACGCGCCGAACACGTTGACGTTGCCTGCCGATCCGCCCTCGGCCGTGGTGGCGCTGCCGTACACCAGTGGCACGGCGGCGGTGACCCCCGGTATCCGCTCCACCTGTCGCAGCTGAATCGCCGCAAAGGGGGAGGAGCCCAGGAACGGACCCGGCGCCCCGGCTTTGACGAGGTAACCCGGAAAGCCGAGGGCGTCGACGGTGCGGGTGGCCTCGACACGAAACCCGTTGGCCAATCCGGTCAGAACCAGGGTCATCGCGAAGACCAGGCCGGTGCCGACGATCGCGATCACGAATCGTCGCTTGCGCCACTGCAGATCGCGCAGTGCGGCGGTCAGCATGTCGGATCCGGCATCACCGCGACGTTACCGACGCCGGCCTATCCGGCGAACGCTTCCACCAATTTTGCGCAGAAGGCCGGCAGGTCGTCGGGCTTGCGGCTGGAGACCAGCGTGTTCGGGCCGCCCGTGCACACCACGACTTCCTCGTCCACCCAGTCGGCGCCGGCGTTGCGCAGGTCGGTCGCCACGCTCGGCCACGACGTGATCCGCCTGCCCTCGACGACGTCGGCTTCGATCAGCGTCCACGGTCCGTGGCAGATCACCGCGACCGGCTTGCCCGCGTCGAAGAAGCTCTTCACCAAGCCGACCGCCGTCGAATCGGTGCGCAGGAAGTCGGGGTTGGCCACACCGCCGGGCAGCACCAGACCGTCGTAGTCCGACACCGACACCGCGTCGGCGGCCTTATCGGCCTCGAAGGTATCGGCGGGGGTCAGGTGGTTGAACGCCTGGACCTTGCCGACTTCCGTCGACACCAGTTGCGGAGTGCCCCCGGCCTGTTCGACGGCTTCCCACGGTTTGGTCAGCTCGACCTGTTCGGTGCCTTCGGGGGCGACGAGGAATGCGATCTTCTTGCCAGAAAGTTCATTGCTCATCTTCGGCGGGTACCCGCCGACTGCTACCGCGAAGCGGTGAGTGAGGCCTCGGCTTCGGTGTCGTCGGCGTGTACCTGCCTGCCGCCGATGAAGAGCGCAAGGGCGGCTCCCACCAGGCACACGATCACCGTGACGAAGAATATCGAGCCGTACTGCATGGCGAAGGCGGTGCGATACCGCTGCGCCTCACCGGCGATCCGGGCCGCCAGGCTGTCGCCGCCCACCGTCGGCAGGGTGGCCAGGATCTGGTTGAACCGGTACAGGCCCCAGGCGCTCAACGCCGCCACGCCGATCAGCATGCCGGTCATTCGGGCCACCACGACCAGCGACGAGGCGATGCCGTGCTGGGCGGCCGGCACCACCCGTAGCGCAGCCGAGGTCAGCGGGCCGATCACCAGGCCCAGCCCGAGCCCGGCCAGCGCCAGGTCGGTGTCGATCACCGGCAGCGAAATGAAGCCCAGGTCATGACGCGCACTGGCCACGTCGACGCCCCAGTCCGAGACCAGCCAGTAGGCGCCCGCCGAGATCAGCATGCCGACCACCGCGACGATCCGATCGCCGATCCGGGTGGCCACCCAACCGCCGATCAGCGCGCCGATCGGCAGTGCGATCAGGAAGTGCAGCAGCAGAAACGCGGCCTGCGTCTGGTCCTTGCCCAGCACACCCTGGCCGAACAGCTCGACGTTCACCAGCGTGACCATCAGCGCCGCCCCGGCGCACAGCGAGGTACCCAGTGAGGCCAGGAACGGGACGAACCGCACGCCGGCCGGCTCGATCAGCCGGGTCCGGGCGACCTTCTCCCAGACGAAGAAGGCGATCGCCGCGACGACGGCACCGATCACCAGCACCAGGCCGTGCGGCGGCAGCAACTGCTTACCGTCGGGGTTGGGGTTGTAGAGCCCGATCACCGCCAGGCCCAGCGCGATCGCGAGCAGGATACCGCCGACCACGTCGACCTTCTCGGGGTTGGCGCTGCGGTCGCGGGACGGCAGGCCGAAGTGGATCATCACCATCGCGATCAGGGTCAGTGGCACGTTGATCCAGAACACGTCCTGCCACTTGCCCAGCAGCACCACCACGCCGATGCCGTACAGCGGGCCGAGCACGCTGCCCAGTTCCTGGGCGGCGCCGATACCGCCGAGCACCGCGGCACGGCTGCGCGCCGCCCAGAGGTCGGCGGCCAGAGCTAGCGTGACCGGCAGCAGGGCGCCCGCGGCGCTGCCCTGGATGAGCCGGCCGATCACCAACATGGTCAGGTCGGTCGACAGCGCCGTGACCACCGAACCGGCCGCGAAAGCGGCCAGGGACACCTGCAGCACGAGCTTGCGGCCGAACCGGTCGGAGAGCCGCCCGAGCAGCGGCATGGCGGCGATGTAGCCCAGCAGGTACCACGTGATGATCGGCGTCACCTGCTGCAGCTTGTTCACCGGGATCCCGACGGTCGACATGATGTCGACCATGATCGTGACCACGACGTAGGTGTCGAGCGCACCGAGGAGGACCGCCAGACTGCCTGCGCCGAGCGCCATCCGGCGGTTGCGGCCGGATACCTGTGCCCGGTGGGCGGCGGTGTCGGGGGACTCAGCCATCAGTGGGCCGGTCAGACGGCGGGCTTGGTGACGGTGACCGGCTTGTCCCACTCGGAGAGCGTGATCTGGATGCTGCCGCCGTTGCCGGTGTCGGCCTTGGCCTGGACCAGCTGGTGCGGGTCGGCCTTCTGGATCCAGACGGTCGCGGGCAGCGGGTTGGTCGCCTTGAGTGGGATCAGCTTGTTCATGGCATCGGCGCTGACCTTTCCGGAGATACGCACGGTGTCCACGCCGTTGATGGTCTCGGTGGCCTCGGACTTGGCGTCGGTGATGTTGGCCAGCCAGTTGCCCAGGCCGTTGTCGGGGTTCAACACGACCGAGGGGTCGTAGACGTCCTTGGCCGGGCCCATGTCGAGCCAGTTGTTGGGGGTCAGCGCGGCGTAGAGGGTGCCGTCCACGACGACCAGCTGGATGTCGACGTCGGAGC
>JAEZIA010000176.1 GCA_023416315.1 Actinomycetes bacterium | reverse complement strand
TCAGTCCGCCGATCAAGTCGGCCACCCGCGAGGAGCAGCTACGGGCCGTCGAGGAGCGTGGCGTGATGGGTGCACTCAATTGGGGCGACATTTTCTTCGACATTGAGGCCAACCGGATGGCCACCGCGCTGTACGGGGAGGCGATCGCCCGCATCGTCGATGACCCGGAGACCGCCGCCGCGCTGGTACCCAGCCATCCCTTCGGCTGCAAACGCCCGCTCATCGACCAGGGCTACTACGAAACCTTCAACCGCGACAACGTCACGCTGGTCGATCTGCGCAAGGACCCGATCCACTCGATCACGCCGACCGGCATCGACACTGCTACCCAACACTTCGATCTCGACGTCATCGTCTACGCCACCGGGTTCGACGCCATGACCGGTGCGCTCACCCGCGTCGACGTGCGCGGCCGGGACGGCATCCTGCTGCGCGACGTCTGGGCCGGCGAGGGGCCGGTGTCCTACCTCGGGCTGGCAGTCGCGGGCTTCCCCAACCTGTTCACCATCCAGGGGCCGGGCAGCCCGTCGGCGGCCACCAACTTCGTCGCCGCGCTCGAACAGCACGTCGAGTGGATCGGCGACTGTATCGCCTACCTGAAGGGCAGCGGCTACCGGACCATCGATGCGCTGCCCGAGGCGCAACAGGAGTGGATCGAGCACACCACATCCCTTGTGGCGCCGACTGTTTTGGTACATTCGAGCTGCAACTCGTGGTACAACGGCGCCAACGTCCCCGGTAAGAAGCGGATGTACATGGGCTACACGGCGGGCATCCCCGAATACCGCCGCCGCTGTGACGAGATTGCCGACGCCGGCTACGTCGGCTTCAAGCTGGCGTGAGACGAATGCAGCTCGCCAACGCGCATCGTCTCGCCACCCAGCTTGGCGGGGTGCTGCCGCGTTCGGTCGCCGCGCTGCAGGCCGAGGACTGGAAACCGCTGTCCGGGCGGGGGATACGCCAGGTCGCCGAGGTTGCACTCGACGAGCTGGTGGTGACCGGGATGACCCTGATGTCGCCGCCGCCACGGCTGGACCGCCCGATCGACGGCTACGCCGGGGTGGCCGCCGAACTGGCGGGGCTGGGGGTGAGCGGAGTGCACCGCGCTCCGGATCCGTTGCAGGTCAGCGGGATCCGCCGGGTGAACGCCGGTGTCCTGTCCTATGAGCGGATGAGCTACGACCACGATCCACGGCTGGTCGGGCCGCTGGCCGGCGAGGGTCATGACGGGCCCGCCGAGGCCGAGGTGGTGCTGTTCCGGCACGACGACGGGCCGCGGCCGTGGCTGGTGTGGGTGCACGGCGCAGGCCAGGGTGGGATGTCGGACATTCTCGTGGCCCGGGTTGGCCGCCTCCACCGCGACCTCGGCTTCAATATCGCCTTGCCGGTTCAGCCGGGCCACGGTCCGCGGCGCAATCGCTGGCCGGCCTATCCCGGCACCGATCCGGTCGCCAACGTCGCGGGGATGGTACGGGCCGTCTCCGAAGTGCGGGCGGTGATCGGCTGGATCGAACCGGACTCGACGGCGATCGCGTGGGCCGGGTTGTCACTGGGCAGCGCGCTCGCCGCGCTGGTGGCCGGACTCGACGACCGCGTTGACGCCGTCGCGCTGTACACGCCGATCCTCGGTTTGAACGGGATGATCGCCCAACATCTGCACCGGTGGGGATCGGCGGCCGAGATCGTCGGCGCTGCACTCGCATCCGAGATCGTCATCGACCTGACTTCGGTGATCGATCCGCTTGCCGTCGCACCGTTGCCGCCCCCGCAGCGCCGACTCATCGTCGGCGCCTGGCATGATCAGATGGCCTACCGGAAGTGTGCGCTCGCTATGCACGAACACTGGGGCGGGAAGCTGTACTGGCACGACAGCGGACACGTCGGGCACCTGTTCTCCGGTGCCGTGCAGGCGCAGACCGAGCGGTTCCTGCGGGAGCTCCCTCAGGCTCCGTAGTCGCGAACAATTCGGGTGCGGGCGTGGGCCAACTCGGTGTCGAGGTCGAAACCCGGCGGCAGTGCGATCCACAGAAACGCGACACCAAACACGACGGCACTGATGTCAGCTGCCGCACGGTCCAGATCGATATCAGGGCGAATCGAATTGTCCTTCAGTCCTTTTCGCAGGCCATCGGCCACATTGGCGACCCCGTCGGCCAATTGGTCCCGGACGCGCTCGCGTAGCGGGGAGGTCGTCTTCACCGTCTCGAAGGCGGCGACGAACATCGCCCGCAGCACATACGGATCCGTGGCGTGCAGGTCCCGAATGCGGTCGATGTGCGCGAGTACCTGATCCATGCCGGTGGCGTGCGGGTTGAGGTCCGGGCTCAATCGGCTGACATACTCATGCAGGAGGTCCTCGAGAAGGGCCTCCTTGCCGCCGAAGCGGGCGTGCACCATCGTGCGGCTGTACCCGGCCCGCCGTCCGATCTCAGCGGCAGTGATTGCGTCCCAACCCTTCTCGACGATCAGCCCGGCGGCAGCTTCCATCAGGCGACGTCGAGAGGTCTCGACCCGTTCGGGCTGCGTCAAACCGCGGGCGGGGGACGGCACCCTTGCATATTAAACGCGCGACAACTATGTTTCGAGCGTGACTTCAGCCACGGCATCGGTGCCGTCCGGCATTGACGGCGTGGATTCGGCGTGGCTCACCGACGCGCTCGGCGCGACCGTCACCGCAGTCCTCGCCGAGCAGATCGCCCAGGACAGTGGTTTCTCGTCGCTGCTGTACCGGCTACATCTGACCGGTGACGGTGTGCCTGCGACAATGATCGCCAAGCTGGCGGCGCAGTCGGAAGCCCGCGGCGCCATGGAGCTTCTCGGCGGGTACCGGCGGGAGTTGACGTTCTACCGCGACATCGCCGGCCGGGCACCGATGGGCACCCCACACGTGTATACCGCCCGGATCGCCGACGACTCCGCCGATTTCGTGTTGCTGTTGGAAGACCTGCGGGACTGGGACAACGCCGACCACCTCGCCGGATTGTCGATCGAACGGACACGACTCTGCATCCGGGAACTGGCGGCCCTGCACGCATGGTCCCTGCAGCCGGCGAATGCCGGAGTCGTGCAGGCCTTCCCGCGGTTCGACATGCCCGCCGTCCGAGATCTGCTGGTGCCTGCCTTCGGGCCGGGTTGGGAGATCTACCGGGCACACTCCGAGCAGGCCGTGCCCGCGGCGGTGGCCCGGTTCGCGGAGCGATTCACCGAGCACGCCGCGACCGCGCTCGACGGTCTGACCGAGCGCTCGATGCTGCTGCACGGCGACATCAGGGCCGACAACATGTTCTTCTCGGCCGACCGGATGAAGGTGGTGGATTTCCAGTTCGCCTGTGTCGGCGCCGGCGCGACCGATATCGCGTATCTGGTCAGCCAGGGTCTGCCCACCGATATCCGGCGCGGCCAGGACGAGGAGCTGCTGCGCGGTTATCTCGATGACCTCGGCGATGTGGGATATTCCTTCGACGACGCCTGGCGGCACTACCGATTGGCCACCGGCTTTCTGATGGTGTTGCCCGTGATCACGCTGATCGGCTGGGATGGCCTGCCGCAGCGCTCCCGGGACCTGTGCCTGACCCTGACCGACCGCGCGGTGGCCACGATCGCCGACATCGACGCGCTGGAGGTGTTCTGATGAGCCGCACGGCGCGCGAGGTCGTCGAGCTGTACAACCTCGTGGTCTGGAACACCCGCGACGTCGCGCTCGCCGAAGAGCTGCTGGGCAAGACCGTGATTCGGCACGAGGTCGGCGAGGCGGTGGTGCTCACCCATGACGAGGCGGTCAAGCGGGTGGTCGACCATCTGGAGATGTTCGACGAGATCCGATTCGACCTCAACCTGGTGGTCACCGGTGACGACGGAGAGCATGTTGCGATCGTCTACCAGTCGCCGATGACGCTCAACGACGGCACCCGTGTGGACATCGGCAGCATGGAGATCTTCCGGGTCGTCGACGGCCGGATCACCGAAGTGTGGAACTGTGGCTACAAACAAGGAGTTTGGGCGTGACGACGCGCGTATTGGATGAGCTTGGTTACTACTTGCTGGCCGGCGCAGGCGGCGAGGGTCCGGCAACCCTGATGGAGGAGGCCCGCCGCGGCGAGGAACTCGGCTTCGGTACCGGATTCATCTCGGAGCGCTGGAACGTCAAGGAGGCGTCCTCGTTGGTCGGCGCGGCGCTTGCGGTCACCAGCCGCATGCAGATCGCCACGGCAGCAACCAATCACAACACCCGTCATCCGTTGATCACCGGCTCGTGGGCGACCACGATGCACCGGCTCTCCGGCGGCCGGTTCACCCTCGGCATCGGCCGTGGCATCGCGGCGATCTACGGGGCGTTCGGCATCCCGGCGGTGACCACCGCGCAGATGGAAGACTTCGCCCAGGTGATGCGGCGGCTGTGGCACGGCGAACTGATCTTCAACCACGACGGGCCGCTGGGCAAGTACCCGGTGCTGTTCCTGGATCCCGATTTCAACGAGGACATCAGGCTGGCGATCGTGGCCTTCGGGCCGCAGACGCTCAAGCTGGGCGGCCGCGCATACGATGACGTCATCCTGCACACCTACTTCACGCCGGAGACGTTGGCCCGCAGCGTCAAGACCGTCAAAGACGCCGCCGAGCAGGCCGGCCGCGCCCCCGCCAGCGTGCGAGTCTGGTCATGCTTCGCCACCGTCGGCGACCACCTTCCGGAGGAGCTGCGGCTGAAGAAGACCGTGGCGCGACTGGCGACCTATCTGCAGGGCTACGGCGATCTACTGGTGTCGACCAACGATTGGGATCCCGCGGTGCTGGAACGTTTCCGCGCCGACTCGGTGGTGCAGTCCATCGGCGGCGGTATCGACCACAAGGCCACCGCCGAACAGATCGAGCACATCGCGACGCTGATCCCCGACGAGTGGCTGGAACCGTCGGCCACCGGATCGGCGCAGCAGTGCGTCGAGCGGATCCGCAAGGAATTCGACTACGGCGCCGACGCGGTCATCCTGCACGGTGCCACTCCCGACGAGCTCGAGCCCGTCGTCGCGGCCTACCGCGGGGCCGTGCCCTAAGGCGTGATCAGCGTTCGACTCACCGGCTCGGCGACTTCCTGACGGCTGAAGATGCCGCGCTGCAGAGCCAGGACGAGCGCGTTGCGGGTCTCCTCCGGTGAGATCAGCTCATCGAAGCCGAGGCTGCCCGCCGAGCGGTAGGACGCCTCGAGTTCCATGTTCTTCAGGATCTC
>JAEZIA010000170.1 GCA_023416315.1 Actinomycetes bacterium | reverse complement strand
CAAGGAAGTGTCACCGATGAACACGCTGGACTTCGTCGACCAGGCGTCGCTGCGCGACGACATCCCGACCTTCAGCCCCGGGGACACCATCAATGTCCACGTGAAGGTCATCGAGGGCAACAAGCAGCGCGTCCAGGTCTTCAAGGGTGTCGTCATCCGTCGTTCCGGCGGTGGCATCCGGGAGACCTTCACCGTGCGCAAGGAGAGCTACGGCGTCGGCGTCGAGCGCACCTTCCCGGTGCATTCGCCCAACATCGACCACATCGAGGTCCTCACGCGCGGTGACGTCCGCCGGGCGAAGCTGTACTACCTGCGCGAGCTGCGGGGCAAGAAGGCCAAGATCAAGGAGAAGCGCTGAGCTTCGACATGTGGCTTGAGAGAAGCGCTGAGCTTCGACATGTGGCTTGAGAGAAGCGCGAGCCACATGTCGGTGCTGACCGGTCCGTTCCTCTGACTACGCTGTCCACGTGACCGACAACACGGGCTCGGACGACGCCACGCCGGACAACGCCACTGCGACGGACGCTCCGGACGACACCACCGCCGACGCGAGTCCTGAGAAGGGCGAAAAAAAGAAGTCGGCGCTACGCGAAGGCGCGATCCTCGTCGCCATCGCGCTGGTGCTTTACTACGTGATGCTGACGTTCATCGCGCGTCCGTACCTGATTCCGTCGGAATCGATGGAGCCCACCCTGCACGGCTGCCCCGGCTGCGTCGGCGACCGGATCATGGTGGACAAGGTCACCTACCGGTTCGGCGACCCGCGCCCCGGTGACGTCATCGTCTTCAAGGGCCCGCCGAACTGGAACGTGGGCTACAAGTCCATCCGGTCGACGAATACCGCGGTCCGCTACATCCAGAACGCGTTGTCCGTGGTCGGTTTCGTGCCGCCTGACGAGAACGATCTGGTGAAGCGTGTCATCGCCACCGGCGGCCAGACTGTGCAATGCCGCGCCGACACCGGCCTGACCGTCGACGGCAAGCCGCTGACCGAGCCGTACCTCAACGCGCAGACGATGATGGCCGACCCGCTGGTGTATCCCTGCCTGGGCAATGAGTTCGGCCCGGTCACGGTGCCCGAGGACCGGTTGTGGGTGATGGGTGACAACCGCACGCACTCGGCCGACTCGCGGGCGCACTGCACCAGCACTCCCGCCGACGCGCAGAAGGGCATCCTGTGCACCGGTGACCCGATGGCCGGCACCGTTCCGGTGAGCAATGTCATCGGCAAGGCCCGGTTCATCGCGTGGCCGCCGTCTCGCTGGGGTGGTGTGTCCTCGGTCAACCCGCAACAGGGCTGACCGTGCCGGCGATGACATGGCCGCCGCGGACGGTGATCCGCAAATCGTCGGGGCTGCGAACGCTCGAATCCGCTTTGTACCGAAGCGGTTTGGGCCCGGTCGCCGGAGTCGACGAGGTCGGCCGCGGGGCCTGCGCCGGCCCGCTCGTAGTGGCGGCCTGCGTGCTCAGCCCCAACCGGCTGGAGAGCCTGGCGGCGCTCGACGACTCCAAGAAACTGAACCACGCCGAACGGGAGCGGCTGTTCCCGATCATCAAGCGCTATGCGCTGGCCTACCACGTGGTGTTCATCCCGGCCCCCGAGGTGGATCGTCGCGGTGTGCACGTGGCCAATATCGAAGGCATGCGGCGCGCGGTGGCGGGGTTGTCGGTGCGGCCGGGGTACGTACTGTCCGACGGTTTCCGGGTGCCGGGGCTGCCGATGCCCTCGCTGCCGGTGATAGGGGGCGACGCCGCGGCGGCGTGTATCGCGGCGGCCAGCGTGCTGGCGAAGGTCAGCCGCGACCGGCTGATGGTGGCGATGGATGCCGAGCACCCTGGCTACGGGTTCGCCGAGCACAAGGGGTACAGCACCCCGGCGCACAGCGCGGCGCTGAATGATCTGGGTCCGTGCCGTCAGCACCGGTTTTCCTACATCAACGTGCGGCGGGTGGCCCGGGCAGGTGGCACCGAGATGGTGGTGGATTGCCCACCACCGCGGTGCGGTGATCCGGTGGCAGTCGCACGCGAAGATCCGCTGTGAGTCAAGATGGATACCACCACGACCGAAGACAAAGAGGACCGCTGAGCCGATGAGTGCCGAAGATCTCGAAAAGTACGAGACCGAGATGGAGCTCTCGCTGTACCGCGAATACAAGGACATCGTGGGGCAGTTCAGCTACGTCGTGGAGACCGAGCGCCGCTTCTACCTGGCCAACAGTGTGGAGCTGGTGCCGCGCAACACCGACGGCGAGGTGTACTTCGAGCTGCGGCTGACCGATGCGTGGGTGTGGGACATGTACCGCCCGGCCCGGTTCGTCAAGCAGGTGCGGGTGATCACGTTCAAGGATGTCAACATCGAAGAGGTCGAGAAGCCCGAATTGCGCCTGCCCGAATAGGCGCGTGGCGCAACGTAATTGCGCATGTCTGGCGAATCACTGACGTAGACTTCCGGCTATTCAAGGGGTCGGGGGAGATGTGGCTGTCATGGTCTGGCTGCGGGTTGCGGCGTTGAGCGCGGCCGTCGGTATCGTCGCAGGATGTTCATCGGAGGAACCGCAGGCGCAGTCGCCATCGGCACAAAGCGCCATGGCCTCGAGTGTTGCGGCCCCGAATACGGAGCAACCCGCCCACCTGGTGGGCAACGAGAACGCCATCACCTTCGACTTCATCTACCCCGATGGCGATCTGCATTGGACCGATGAGGCCAAAGCCTCGCTCAATGAGGCCGCCAACGCGATCGCCGCGTACCTGGTGGTCCCGAAACCCGTCACCGTCACCTACAAAATCGCCGACGACAACGAGCCCAACCACCTCGCGCAGGCCAGCAGCGACCTGGTCGATCAGCAGGCACCCGGCTTCTTCCGCACGCTGGTCCAGCAGAAGCTGATCACCGGAGAGGACGCCAATGGGGATCAGCCCGACGGCGATATCGAGGTGAATTGGAATTCGAATTGGGCGTTGGGCGACGACGTCGCGGTCGGGGACGACGATGCCGGCACCGCGGATCAGGACGACTTCAAAGCGACGATCATGCACGAGCTGATGCACACCCTGGGCTTCGACACCGGGATCCAGGGCCCGGGCTCACCGCCGGTGACCAACCGGCCGATCTTCGACAGCTTCGTGGTGAACGCCGACGGCGTGAAGGTCATCAACCCCGACTACACGTTCAACACCGCATTCGATCCCAACCTGACCGGCGGCGACGGCGGGCTGTACTTTGGCGGGCCGAACGCGATGGCCGCCTATGACGGCAAGCCGGTGCCGCTGCTCACCGATCCGGACTGGAATGTCAGCAACGTGACGCACCTGAACGGCCACGTCTTCGCCGGTGACGACAAAAAGCTGATGAATCCCGGCGACGACGACTCCGGGGTGGGGGTG
>JAEZIA010000163.1 GCA_023416315.1 Actinomycetes bacterium | reverse complement strand
GCATTGCGTTGTTCGGGACGGTTGAGCGAGATGCGCACGATGGTGCCGTCGTCGTAGGTCTGCCATGTGAGGAACCGGTAATCGCTCACTTCTCTCCCTCTACCTCGTGTGGTAATCATGTTATCGATGTGTGAGAAGCAATATTCTCACAACGCCCGAGGAGGTACCGTCATGACCCTGCGGGTCGCGAGCTTGCGAAAGTTGTCAACTGCGGTGCCACTCGCGTGAATCCACGCGTAATCCTCTGGGGCCCGGGACAAGTCGGCATAGGTGCGCTGCGCGCGACCATCACCCATCCGGGATTGGACCTTGTCGGCTTGATCGTGCATTCCGAAGCCAAGGAGGGTCGAGACGCGGGGGACATCTGCGGCATGCCGCCCACCGGAGTGATCGCCACGCGTGACATCGACGCCGCTTTGGCCGTCGACGCCGACGTCGTCGCCTTCTTCGCCTCCGGTGACTATCGCTATCGGGAGGCGGCCGAGGATGTCGCGCGCTGCCTGCGCGCAGGCAAGAACGTCGTCTGCACCTCGCTGGTACCGCTGTGTTACCCGCCTGCCGCCGATCAGGAGACCGTCGAACTGCTCGAACAGGCCTGTCGCGAGGGCGGGACGAGCATGTTCAACAGCGGCGTCGACCCCGGCTGGGCGAATGACGTGATCGCGCTGACGATGACCGGCTTCAGCAGTCGGGTGGACACCATCACCATGCTGGAAATCCTCGACTACGGCCCGATCAACCAGCCTGAGATCATGTTCGACTTCATGGGCTTCGCCCACCCACCCGATCATCCGGCCCCGCTATTCGATACGAGCCGCCTGGCCGCACTGTGGGCACCCATCGTCCACTTGGTCGCCGACGGTGTCGGACTGCCACTTGACGATGTCGTGACAACGATCGACAAGTGGCTCGCGACAGAGCGCTACGAGGTCGCATCCGGTCCGGTGGAGCCCGGGACGATGGGTGGCATGCGGTTCAAGCTCGCCGGGATGGTCGATGGCGAGGAGCGCGTCGTACTCGAACACATCACTCGGATGGGGGAGCAGTCCGCCCCCGACTGGCCCCGGCATCCGTCACCGCACGGCGGGTACCGGGTGATCGTCGACGGTCTGCCCACGTACACCGTCGACATCGAGATGCACGGCAGGGGCAACAATATGCGTGGTCTCACCTATGCCACCGTCATGCGCGAACTCAATGCGATCCCGGCGGTGATCGCAGCTCCGCCCGGGTTGCTCTCCACCCTCGACCTGCCGATGGTCACCGGCCCGATGCGGGGCGGCACCTGGCAGGGTATTTTGCCGCGGAAGGACCACGCGTGACGACGAAAGCGGTGCCGACGACTTCGGATGATCTGTGGACCGTGATGAGCACGGCGACCGCGGTACGGCGATACCGCGACGAACCGGTCGGCGACGACGTGCTGGACAGGTGCCTGCTGGCGGCGTCCTGGGCGCCGTCGGGCGGGAACGGTCAGCCGTGGAAGTTCGTGGTGATCCGCTCGCCGGAATTGCGCGACGTCATCACCGCGGCGGCCCACTCGACGTGGGAGGTGATGAAGGACTTCTACCGGATACCCGCGGACGACGGCGCCGACGACCCGAAGACGCGTGTGCTGCGGACCATGGCCGAGCATATGCAGATCGGCGGCGCCGCACCGGAGCTCGTGCTTTTTTGCGTTCAGCCACAACGCGGCACCACCGAGATGCAACAAGCCGGCTCGATCTTTCCCGCCGTGCAGAACTTCCTGCTCGCGGCCCGTGCCCAGGGCCTCGGAGCTGCGATCACGCTGTGGCACGGCCAGTGCGAGGCCGAGTTGCGAGCGTCGATCGGCATCCCCGCGGACTGGAAGATCGCGACGCTGCTGACGGTGGGATGGCCGAGGGGAGGACACCATCCGGTGCGCCGCAAGCCGCTGTCCGCGGCAGCCGTGACCGACAGGTGGGATCAGCCGTGGGGCAGCTGACCCGCTAGGCCAGCCCGAAGAAGTTTTTGGCGTTGGTGGACAACACTTTTCGCTTTGTCGCCTCGTCCAATCCTTCGGTTGCCTTGTTGGCGACGGCGGTGCTGTGCGGCCAATTGGTGTCGTTGTGCGGGTAATCGGTCTCAAACATGAGTTGATCCTCGCCGACGAGATCGAGGATGCGGAACGCGACGGGGTCACCGAATGTGGAGAACCACACCCGACCGGGTACCTGAGTGCTCGGCGGCTCGGTCAGTAGCGGGTGGATGCCGCCCCATGCCCTGCGGTCTTCCCAGACCTCGTCGACGCGCTGCAGGTAGTAGGGAATCCAGCCGGCCTGTGCTTCTGCGAACGCGATCTTCAGCGTCGGAAACTGCTTGAGTTTGGCGGAGAACAGCCAGTCGACCAACGCGATCGTGCAGTTCACTGCCATCAACGCACTGGTGACGACGTGCGGGGAGTCGGGGGAGGACTTGGTCAGCGAGGAGCTGGACCCGATGTGGAGCATGATGCCCACGTTGTTGCGCTCGCACGCCGCGAAGAACGGGTCCCAGTAGCCACTGTGGATGGACGGCAGATCCAGGCGCGCCGGCAGTTCGGAGAAACACACCGCCGGCATGCCTTTGGCCGCAACCCGCTCGACTTCCCGCACGGCCAATTCAACGTCCCACAGCGGGATGATGCCCAGCGGGATCAGCCGGCCATTCGAGCCGCCGCCCCACTCGTCGATCTGAAAGTCGTTGTACGCCTGGACGCAGAGCAGGGCGAGGTCCTTGTCCTTGCCATACAGGAACCGTTGGCCGCAGAACCGGACGAGGGTGTTCGGGAAACAGGCCGACGCCTCGATCCCGGCGATATCCATGTCGGCAAGCCGATCCGCCGGACGGTAGCACCCGGGCCGCATCTCGTCGTAGGTGATCGGGTCGGTCGTCAGTTCATCGATCTCGTAGCCGGCCGCTGCGCTGATCAGCGGTATCGGGATGATGGCGTCCTCGTAGTGCCAGATGTCCGCATCCCGGCCGTCCTCGTCGTCGATGAAGACCACGTCCGACGTGACAGTCGGATCCATCCGTCCTCGGTGGCGGACGATCCGCGGACCGATATCGCGGTAGCGCTCGGGCAGCCGGCTTGTCCACAGATCAGCGGGCTCCACCAGATGGTCGTCCGGCGAGACGATCAGAATGTCTGCGCTCAACACTGTCTCCTTCACGACGGCCATTCGTCTGAGTTTGCGACACCATGATTCCACAAATGAGAATGATCGTTTCCACCGTACCCCATCACCTGATCGGTTCACACTCGAAGCGAGCACCTCAGATATCGTCTCGTCCACTACGACTCTCCGAGGAGCGGTAGGGATGCAGATTCGCGACCATGCCGATGGGAAACAACCCGCGATCGTGCTGGTTCCGTCCGGAACCACGCTCAGTTTCGCCGAACTCGACGCACGAGCCAACCAGTTGGCGCATTTCCTGCGCCGATCAGGTGTATCCGCCGGAGATACGGTGGCGATCCTGATGGAGAACAACGCACATGTCCACGCGGCGATGTGGGCGGCACGGCGTAGTGGGCTGTACTTCACGATCATCAACACCCACCTGACCGCGCCCGAAATCGGCTACATCGTCGACGATTGTCGGGCCAAGGCACTTCTGGCGTCCCACGGTATGATGGCGACCTGCCGTCAACTCGAGAGCCGAGTCGAGCACGCCCTACCGCACGTGAGATTGATGGCCGACGGTGATCTCGATGGTTGGCAGCGATATCCTGAATGCGTTGCGGGCCAGCCGATATCACCGGTCGAGGACGAAAGCGACGGGCAACTGCTCCAGTATTCGGCGGGAAGCACAGGGCGGCCCAAAGGCATCCGTAGGCCGTTGCGGCCCGCGGGCAGCGGGTTGTCGAGCCTGTCCACCCCGGTGTTCGAAGCCCTCGGCATCGGCGCGGGGTCGGTATACCTCAGCCCGGCACCGACCTATCACACCGCTCCCGCGATGTGGACGATGGCCGCGCAGGCGGCGGGGGCCACCACGGTCGTGATGGAGCGCTTCGATCCGGTCTTGGCACTGGAAACCATTGAGCGGTACGGCGTTACGCATGCCCAGTTCGTACCGACGATGTTCATCCGCATGCTGCGCCTTCCCGACGAGGTGCGTCGGCGCTATGACGTGTCAACGTTGCGTCGGGTGGTGCACGCTGCTGCGCCGTGCCCGCCTGAGATCAAAGCGCAGATGATTGACTGGTGGGGGCCGATCATCGACGAGTATTACGGGTCATCCGAAGGCGCCGGCATCTGCTACATCCGGGCCGAGGAATGGCTCGAACATCCAGGATCGGTGGGCAGGCCGCTGCTCGGTACGCCGCACGTTCTCGGCCCGGACGGTGCGGAGCTTCCCGTCGGAGAGATCGGCGATCTCTACTTTGACGGGGGATATCCGTTTGAGTACCTCAACGACGCCACGAAGACGGCGGCGTCGCGCAGTACAGAAGGCTGGGTGACGGTCGGCGACGTCGGATACCTCGATCGCGACGGGTATGTCTACCTGACCGACCGGCGGCACCACATGATCATTACCGGCGGCGTGAACGTCTACCCGCAGGAGGCGGAGAACGTCTTGCTCAGTCACCCCCTCGTCGTCGATGCCGCCGTCTTCGGCATCCCGGACGCCGACCTGGGCCAGACGGTGAAAGCGGTCGTAGAACTGGTGGATCCGGCCCACATCGGCGATGACACCGCCGAGCGGTTGATGCGGTGGCTTCACGAGCGGCTTGCCGCCTACAAATGCCCGCGGTCGATCTCGTTCACCCGGCGGCTGCCACGAACGGATGCGGGAAAGCTGAACAAGAATCCGCTGATCGAGATGTATCGGTAGGCGTTACCGCAGTGTCTCGGGCGCGAAAGTGGCGTCGATACTGCCCACCGTCATCGTGACCTGACCTTCCATCACCATTACCTGCGCCGAGACCCGCCGATCGACACTCTGGGCCAGTTGCTGCACCGGCGCGTGCGGTATCTGCACCACAGCCAGATTTGGCAGGCTCGCCACTTTGGGTCCCACCGTGCGCCACCAGGTGGCCACTCCGGCGGCGAAGGGGAACAGCAGTACCTGGTCGGCCTTGCCGGCCGCCTTGCCCAAAGCTCGTTCATCGGGCTGGCCGACGATGATCCACTCCAGGGTCCGGCCCGTGTAGTCCGCGAGCCGCAGATCCGGTACGCCGGGCGTGGACAGTCCCGGCCCGAACGCCAACTCGCCGTCGACGTCGCTGAGTCGGTGTGCGCGCAGCCCAAACGCCAACAGCCGCATCACCATCCGCTCGTCGGTCTCACTGGGATGACGCGCCACTGTCAGTGCATGGTCGGCGTAGTAACCGTGATCGACGTCGGTGACGCCGAGGTCGACTTTGAATACTGTCGCAGAAAGGGCCACGTCATAGTGTCCACCCTGGGGTGTCACATGAACCGCCGGGATGGGTCGTTTCACGGTCTGAGCGCGATGTAGGGCGAGCAATCGGGTCGGGGTGATTTCAACGCGCTGTCGATTTGCTCTATCCGCGGTTGACGTGTGTGTAGGCTCTGCGGCCATCGCTGCTGTCGGGTCTACGGGGAATGGCAGTGCGCGACAGAGTTTTCCGTACGCGGCGTCGGCGAAGCGCGGTCGAGAAGCAGCAGATGAGATTGCCGATCTCCTCGATGCTCACCGGGCGGTCGCTAATTCCGCCGTCCCCGGACCCGCTTTCTGATGCGGGCAGGGGAGGACGGCAGGCGCGGCGCTCCCGATCAATATGCTGCGATCATCGGTCGTAGAAAAATGGCTCGGCTGCTGGTCGCACCTCGACTAACGTGACAGTATGTCCGCCTCATCTCTTGTTGCGTTTGCTGCGGCGCTGATAGTGGTGGCGGGATCACCAGGCCCAAGCATCGCCGCCTTAGTTTCGCGTGTCCTGCACACGGGCGTTCGTCCCGTGGTGCCGTTCTTGCTGGCTATGTGGCTCGGCGAGGTGATCTGGCTGGTAGTGGCGGCAACCGGTCTCGCTGCGTTGGCGCAAACCTTCAGCGTGGTGTTCATCATCGTCAAGTGGCTCGGAGTCGCCTATCTCTTGTACCTGGCTTGGCAGATGTGGAACGCCACCACTGATGCGGCAGGACCACCAATACCTGCTTCGCGCAACCAGTTCCGAATGTTTGCCACGGGACTGGCGCTAACTCTCGGCAACCCGAAGATCGTCCTGTTCTACGTTGCCATCCTCCCGACGGTCATCGACATCGAACACACGGCGTGGTGGGGATGGCTGGGCGTGGCCCTAGTGCTGGTCATTACGCTCGCCAGTATCGACTTGGCGTGGTCGCTGGCTGCTTCACGCGCCAGGCGACTGCTGCAAAGCGATCGGGCGATTCGCATCACTAACCGAATCGGCGCGACGGCGATGGTCGGCGCTGCAACAGCCGTGGCCGCAAGGTGACCAGCGGAGCGTCCTACGACCCAACTGCGTGAGGCGCTGGTCTACGCGGTCCGGCGTCGGCCGGTCAGTGAGATTCAGGAATCGATCTGCCCGCGTACTGCCAGACTGCGACGATGACGATCAGTGTGACGTCGGCTCGCCGTCGCGCCAGCTCGGTGAGTCGACGGTCATAGGGGATCCCGGTCAGTTCCGATCCTTCGGGACGGTGGGTGGACGGGCGTGGGGACCTCGGGTGACTGCGTTGAGGCGGATCTCCGGCATGTCAACTGCGGCAGGGACCGTGTCGAGGAACACCACCGCTTGCGCGACATCGTCTGGAGTGACCGCGTACATCGCGAAGGGGACATCGGTCAGCATGTCGGTCTCGACGGGCCCCGGTGTGACGATATTGACGTTGATCCCGTCTCGGTCGACCTCCAGAGCCAGTG
>JAEZIA010000155.1 GCA_023416315.1 Actinomycetes bacterium | reverse complement strand
GTACCGACGTGACCGTGCGCCGCGACGGTGACGGTGGCCTGCTCGTCGAGTACGGACCGATGGTGCTCGACCTGGCGATGCGCGCGCGGGTGCACGTGCTCTACGAATCGCTCACGGCCAGTGCGGTTCCCGGCGTCACCGAACTCACCCCAGGGGTGCGATCGCTTCAGGTCCAGTTCGACCCTGATGTGGTGAGCATGGCCGAACTCGTGGATGTGCTGGCCCGCACCGACGAGACGCTGCCGGGCACCGACCAACTGGTCGTCCCCAGCCGCACCGTGCGACTGCCGTTGTCATGGGACGACCCGGCCACCCACGAGGCGATCCAGCGCTACATCCACGGCGTGCGCGCCGACGCCCCGTGGTGCCCGTGGAACATCGAATTCATCCGGCGGATCAACGGCCTGACCGACGTGGAGCAGGTGCACGACATCGTCTACGACGCGCAGTACCTGGTCCTCGGCCTCGGCGACGTCTATCTCGGTGCGCCGGTGGCCACGCCGTTGGATCCCAGGCACCGGCTGGTGACGACCAAGTACAACCCGGCCCGCACCTGGACGCCGGAGAACGCGGTCGGTATCGGTGGCGCCTACCTGTGTATCTACGGCATGGAGGGACCGGGCGGCTACCAGTTCGTCGGTCGCACCACCCAGGTGTGGAATCACCGCCACCCGCTCGACTCCCGCAGCTTCGAACCGGGAACCCCTTGGCTGCTGCGGTATTTCGACCGCATCAGCTTCTATCCGGTCAGCGCCGAGGAACTGCTGGATCTGCGCGCCGACATGGCAGCCGGCCGCGGCGACGTCGACATCGACGACGGAAAGTTCTCGATGGCCGACTATCAGAGCTTTCTGGCGGACAATGCCGACAGCATCACGGGATTCCGCGCTCAGCAGGCCGAGGCGTTCGGCGCCGAACGACGCGCATGGGATCAGGCCGGCGAATTCTCCGGCCAGCCCGCCAGCTGAGGGCGCCCGATCTACAGCGCCCCGGCCAGGTACTCTGCTCGGCAGGCCTGCCGAGCCAGCTTGCCGCTGGTGGTGCGCGGGATCGCGCCCGCGGCGACCAGCCGGATGTCGGCCACCGGTATCGCGTGGCGGCGGGACACGGCCGCGCGGATCACCTCGACGATGGGGCCGGGTTCGGCCTTGCCCGCGCCGGGCGCGCGTTCGGCGATGATCACCACCCGCTCGCCCGCCGCGTCCTCGGCGGGCACCGAGAAGGCCGCGACGAATCCGGTCCGCACCGCCGGCGACGCGGCGGCCACGGTCGCCTCGATGTCCTGGGGGTAGTGGTTGCGACCGTCGACGATCACCAGATCCTTGATCCGGCCGGTGATGTAGAGCTCGCCGTCCAGGTAGACACCGAGATCGCCGGTGCGAAACCAGGTGGCGTCGGCCGGTGCGCCGTCGGCGTGGCTACCGCGGTCCAGCCTTACCTGCAGCTTGTTGCGGAAGGACCGCTCGGTCTCGGCCTGCCGGCCCCAGTAGCCGCGTCCGATGTTGTCGCCGTGCAGCCAGATCTCACCGACCTCGCCGTCGCACACCTCGGCCGCCGAGACCGGGTCGACGATGGCGGCCCACTGGCTACGCGCAATCCGTCCGCAGGACACCTGCGCGACGGCGTTGGGGGCGTCGGCGGCGACCCGCACCGCGCGGCCCAGGCCGAGCTGCTCGCGGTCGAGATAGGTCGCGACGGCCTGGTCCTGCGCCCCGATGGTGGAGACGAACAACGTCGCCTCGGCCATTCCGTAGGAGGGTTTGACCGCCGTCGGCGACAGGCCATACGGCGCGAAGACCTCGGTGAAGCGGTTGATGGAGTTCATGTTGACCGGTTCGGACCCGTTGATCAGGCCGGCCACATTGCTCAGGTCGAGGTCGTCCCCGGCCGGCGGCAGGCCGCGCTGCGCGGCGAGCTCGAAGGCGAAGTTCGGGGCGGCGGCGAAGGTTCGTCCCCGTTTGGCTTCGGCGGCGAGTTCCTTGATCCAGCGGTAGGGCTGCCGCACGAACGCCGTCGGCGACATCAGGGTCAGCTGGGCGCCGAACAACGCCGGGAACATGATCATCAGCAGGCCCATGTCGTGGAACAGGGGCAGCCAGCTGACGCTGGCGACGTCCCAGCCCAGGCCGACGGAGATGATCATCTGCACGACGTTGGTGCAGACCGCCCGGTGGGTGATCTCGACACCAGCCGGGGTGCGCGTCGAGCCGGAGGTGTACTGCAGGTAGGCCACGCCGTCGCTGCTCAGGTCGGCCGGCGTGAACGACTCCCCGACCGAGTCGGGGACGGCGTCGATCGCGATGACCCGAGGCCGCTGCTCGCGCGGCAGCTTCCGCAGGAAACCCTGCACGCTCTCGGCCGCCGCGGTGGTGGTCAGAATCGTCGATGGGCGCGCGTCACCCAGCACCGCGTCCAGCCGTTCGGCGTGACCGGGCAGTTCGGGCGCGAACAGCGGCACGGCGATGGTGCCGGCCTGGATGGCGGCGAAGAAGCCGATGACGTAGTCGACGCCCTGCGGGGCCAGGATCGCGACCCGGTCACCGGGCTGGGTGATCTGCTGGAGCCGGGCGCCGACGGCACGCAGCCGGACACCCAGTTCGCGCCAGGTCAGCTCGATGGCCGTGCCTGCGCGATCGTGTTCGTAGTCGAGGTAGCGGTATGCGGGGATCTCGCCGAGTTCGGCGACGTTGTGGTCCAGGAACTGGGTGATGGTCACGTCCGACGGCAGCGCGATGTTGCCGTCGGCATCGAGGTAATCCTCGAGTTTCAAGCGGCTCCCCTGACCAGAGGCGGCAAGCGTTCCGCATTTCATAAGAAGATTTTAAGAGCATTCGTGCCGCGTGCTGTGCAAGGCGCGCTGGCGTGGCGCGATCTCGTCGGATTCGGGCGCCCAGACGTGCGGCCCACGGCACGCGGGCGCGGTGTCGTGTTCACTTGGATATGACACCCTGTGCGGCAGTGCAGACCACCGGTGATCGTCGCGAGCGAAGGTGAAGATGGCTTCTGGAGCTGCGGGTACGGCCCGCCATGTCGAGGTGGAGCGCAAGTTCGACGTACCGTCGGGCACCGTCTTCCCGTCGTTCGACGGGCTCGCCGCGGTGGCCCGGGTGGAGCGGCAGCCGTCACAGTCACTGGATGCGGTGTACTTCGACACACCGGGGCGGGACCTGGCCGCGCACCGGATCACGCTGCGCCGCCGCACGGGCGGACCCGACGCCGGCTGGCATCTGAAGCTGCCCTCCGGGCCGGACGCTCGCACCGAGGTGCACGCCCCCCTGAACGACTCGGCCGAGGCGGACGAGACGGTTCCCGGCGACCTGCTCGACATCGTGCTGGCGATCGTGCGGGACCGCCCTCTGGCGCCGGTCGCGCGGATCGCGACGACCCGCAACGTGGTAATGCTCTACGACGGCGAAGGCGCGCCGCTGGCCGAGTTCTGCGACGACGAGGTCAGCGCCTGGGCGTTCGACCCGGACGACGGGCAGGCCGGCGACGAGCAACGCTGGCATGAGTGGGAACTGGAACTCGTCGACGGTGAGATCGAGGGTGCCAAGGATCTGCTGAAGCGGCTCAGCAACAGGCTGCTGGACGCCGGTGCGGCGCCGGCCGGGCATGGGTCGAAGTTGGCCAAGGTCCTCGACACGGCAGCCTCGGCCCCGGCGACGGCCGAAGTGTCGACCGATCCGGTCCACCGGGCGGTCGCCGAGCAGGTCGATGAGCTACTGGTGTGGGATCGCGCCGTGCGGGCAGATGCCTACGACTCGATTCACCAGATGCGGGTGACCACCCGCAAGATCCGCAGCTTGCTGCAGGCGTCGGAGGAGGCGTTCGGGCTGAGTGACGACGCCTGGATCCTCGACGAGTTGCGCCAGCTGGCCGGCGTGCTGGGAGTCGCACGAGACGCCGAGGTGCTCGCCGAACGCTACGAGGCAGCACTCGAGGCGCTGCCCGCCGAGCTGGTCCGCGGACCGGTGTACGAGCGACTGGTCTCCGGCGCGCAGCGCAGCTATCAGGCCGGTCGGCGGCGCTCGTTGGCCGCGATGCGCTCGACGCGATACTTCCGGCTGCTCGACGCGCTGGAAGGCCTGGTGGCGACACAGCCGGCCGACGCCGGGGATGAAGCCAAGCCGGTGAGCATCGGGGCGGCCTACAAGCGGGTGCGCAAGGCAGCCAAGAACGCTGCGGACGCCACCGCCGACCGCGATGAGGCGCTGCACCGAATCCGCAAGGGCGCCAAGCGGCTTCGTTACGTCGCGGCCGCGACCGGTGAGCCCAAAGTGTCCGAGCGGGCCAAGACCATTCAGAGCCTGCTCGGCGATCATCAGGACAGTGTGGTGAGCCGGACGCACTTGGCGCAGCAGTCCCTTGCGGCGCACGCGGCGGGCGAGGACACGTTCACCTATGGCCTGCTCTATCAGCAGGAGCACGATCTGGCCACGCGTTGTCGCGAACAGCTCGACGACGCCCTTCGCGCTCTGCGGAAGACGGTCAAGAAGGCGCATTAGCGCCACTGACCCGGGCGTCCCAGCGAAAATTCGCCGAGCCTATTGGCCATTGCCAACTGCAGCGCCAACTCGCGTTTGCGAATGCAAGCAAATTTGACACGCTGGTCGAATCCCCGGTTGCTGTGAGTCTTCTGTGCTTACCATCAATCGATTCACGTTTTGCTGAATCTCGTGAATCGACACGAAAGCAGAATCACAGCAACATAGTGCCGGGGGGAATTATGGGGTATGCACGCTACGTCGGCCGGGTCGGTGCGCTCGCGGTCATGCTGGGGGTCGGAACCGCGATAGCAGCGCCGGCGTGGGCTGACGACGGGTCGTCCGCGACGGGCAAGTCGGCATCGAGTTCGTCGCCA
>JAEZIA010000125.1 GCA_023416315.1 Actinomycetes bacterium | reverse complement strand
TTCCAGCAGACGCTCCAGCGCTGCCTCGACTTCGGCCTTCCAGCCCAGCCCCTTGTCGAGCTCGAGCCGCAACCGTGGAAAGTATCGGTGCGGGGCGACCACGGTGAACCCGACGTCGAGCAGGAAGTCGGCGTCGATCATGCATTGGTCGAACGAGCAGTCCCCCAGCGCTTCGATGGCTGGGCGCAGCTCCGGATCGATGGCGTCAGGGTCGAGGAGCTCGTTGGCCTCCGCAGTACAGCCGAACGCCTCCAGAGCACGCACACCGCGACGCACGAGTTCGTCGACCACCTGGGTGATCAACGCGTGCGGCAGGGTGTCGGGCTGCCCCGGCTCGAGAGCCATTGAGGTCAGGAGAACGGCGTCGGCACTGACCGGTCCGGTGGGGAAAAGCTGGGCGCGCGGGACCGCCCGGGGCGGAGCGTAGAGGACATAGCCGAGACAGGGCGGTTCCTCATCGGCTCGCGAACCATCCGCAGTCGCCGTGCTGGCGACTTGACCGCACGACCCCCACTCGAGCATGACCATTGACAGCCATGCTTCCTTTTCGAACTCGGGATCGGGTAGGTAATCGCCGCCCCGCAGCGTCGCAGGATCGACTTCCCAGAACACACATCGGCGTGCGTGTTTGGGCAGTTGCTCGAACGCCTCGAGCCGCAACGGCATGAGGCGAACGGACACTAGCCTCCCCGGCTTTCATGCGATGCAAATGTGCGAATGCGCCCCTTCAGGATAGGAGAGCCGACCGGGAACGTGCCACTAGTGGCGGAGCAAACGCTGCGCTCCCCGATATTGGTCGAATGATATTGGCGCACTGTGCGATTCCTCGCTGATGAGGTCCGGCAGCGAACGCGCGGCGGGGTTGGCGTCACTGTGACGGAATGGGCCGGGGTGGCGGTATCGGCGTTGTCAGCCCGCGGACCGGTTCATCATGTCCACAATGCGCTGCAGATCGTCCACCGACCCGAACTCGACGACGATCTTGCCCTTGCGCTTGCCCAGGCTCACTGTTACCCGGGTGTCGAAGGTGCTCGACAGTCGCTCGGCAACATCCTGCAGCCCCGGCATCTGAATCGGCTTGCGTCGCGGCGCCGGCGGCACCTTGGTGTCGGACCGATTCGCGAGGGTGACGGCCTCCTCGGTGGCTCGCACCGAGAGCCCCTCGGCGACGATCCGCGCGGCCAACTCCTCCTGAGCCTCCGGGCCGGCTTCCAAGGAGAGCAGCGCACGGGCGTGCCCAGCCGAGAGCACCCCGGCTGCAACCCGGCGCTGCACCGCGATCGGCAACCGCAGCAGCCGGATCATGTTGGTGATCACCGGGCGCGAGCGACCGATTCGCGCGGCAAGTTCATCGTGGGTGACCGCGAACTCCTCAAGCAGCTGCTGATAGGCCGCCGCCTCTTCCAGCGGGTTGAGCTGGACGCGGTGGATGTTCTCCAGGAGCGCGTCCCGAAGCAGGTTGTCCTCAGCCGTCTCGCGCACGATGGCCGGGATTGTGGCGAGCCCGGCTTCCTGCGCTGCCCGCCAGCGCCGCTCCCCCATCACCAGTTGATAGCGGGCCGGCTTTGACCTTTCCCCGGTCGCTGCGCTCCCGCCCTCCGATTCAGACGCGGTGTCCGGAACCACCCGCACCACGATCGGCTGCATGAGACCGAACTCGCGGATCGAGTGCACCAGCTCGGCGAGGGCTTCTTCATCGAAGACCTGGCGCGGCTGGCGGGGGTTAGGCTCAATGGCCGAGGGATCGATCTCACGGTAGACCGCGCCCACCGCTTCCGCATCCAGCGGGGCCGCCCCACCGATCACCACGTCGGCGGCCGCATCGCCCAGCCGCGGACCGCCGTCGGCCGGACCGGTCGGTATCAGCGATGCCAGTCCGCGTCCGAGGCCGCCCTTGCGTTTGGATGATGGCTGGGTCATGACTGTGCCTCCACTGATGCCGGGATTGCCCGTTGTGCGAGTTCCTTACTAGCGTCGAGATAGCTCATCGCACCCCGTGAACCGGGATCGTAATCGATGATCGTCATGCTGTAGCCCGGCGCTTCGGAGACCTTCACGCTGCGCGGAATCACGGTGCGGAGGACCTTGTCGCCGAAGTAGCGGCGCACCTCCGAGGCCACCTGGTCGGCCAACTTCGTCCGGCCGTCGTACATCGTGAGGACCACGGTCGAGACGGTCAGTTGTGGGTTGAGGTGCGCCCGAACCATCTCGATGTTGTTCATTAATTGCGAGACACCTTCCAGCGCGTAGTACTCGCACTGGATCGGAATCAGAACTTCGGGTGCCGCCACGAGCGCGTTGATGGTCAGCAGCCCCAGGGACGGCGGGCAGTCGATGAACACGTAGTCGAAGTCGGACTCGGCCAGCGCAGCCAAGGCGTTGCGCAACCGGTTCTCCCTGGCGACCATGCTCACGAGTTCGATCTCCGCACCGGCGAGGTCGATGGTCGCCGGCACACAGAACAGGCGCTCGCTGTGCGGGCTCTGCCGGATCGCCGCCTGCAGGGGGATCTCACCGAGGAGCACCTCGTACGAGGACGGGGTCCCGGAATGCCGGTCAGCGATGCCGAGCGCGGTGCTGGCATTGCCCTGTGGATCGAGGTCGATCACCAAAGTCTTCAGCCCCTGCACTGCGAGCGCAGCGGCGAGATTCACCGCCGTGGTGGTCTTACCGACCCCACCCTTCTGGTTGGCGACGGTGAACACGCGGCGACCGCGTGGACGCGGCAGCTGCGTACCGACCGTATGCAGAACCTGCATGGCGCGCTTGGCTGCAGCGCCGATCGGTGTCTCGAAGTCGTCCGGCGCGTTCCATGTTTCACGTGAAACATCCGCGGGCTCGGGGTTTGGTGGGACAGTCATGGTCCTCTTCTCTCCGACGTTCGCGTTGGACGTCTTCCGCCAGCCGCCCGCTCTCCCCGCACTGCGATCACGACGGTGGCCGGCGGCTCCGAATAGCTCTCGCCACATCTCACCACCCGTACACCGGTTGCGCCTAACGACGCCATCCCACGGCGACCTTCTGCCACCTCGTCCTCGGCGCGCTCGCCTTTGAGGGCAAGCATCCGGCCCCCGGGACGCAGCAACGGCAGGCTCCATCGGGTCAACTTGTCGAGAGAGGCGACGGCGCGGGAGACCACCACATCGGCTCCCCCGGCCTGACTGCGCACGGTCGGATCTTCGGCGCGGCCCCGCACGATGGTCACGTCGATGCCGAGTGCGGTGACCGCCTCCTCGAGGAACGCGGTCCGCCGCAACATGGGCTCGATCAGCGTCACCCGGAGGTCGGGCCGGGCGATGGCGATCGGGATACCGGGGAGCCCGGCACCACTCCCGATGTCCAGAACTCGAGCGTCCGGTTCAATCAGTTCGGCCACCGCCACGCTGTTCAGGATGTGGCGGTCCCACAACCGATCCACTTCCCGCGGACCGAGGAGTCCGCGCTCTACTCCGGGGCCGGCGAGGAGCTCGGCGAACCGTTGGGCGAGTTCCACCCGGTCGCCGAAGACGCCCGCCGCCGCCGTTGGAGGTGGGGGCGCTGCGCCATGTTTCACGTGAAACATCCTCCGGTCATATGGGCGTCCGGACTACGAACTACACCGATGTAACTTCAGTCCTTCAAAACGACGACGCGGCGCGAGGGCTCCACGCCTTCGCTCTCGCTGTGCACACCATTGACGGCGGCAACTGCGTCGTGGACGATCTTGCGCTCGAACGGCGTCATGGGAGCGAGCTCCTCGCGGTCGCCGGACTCCAGCACGCGGCGGGCAACCTTGTCGCCCAGCGCGCTCAACTCCTCACGGCGACGGCGGCGCCAGTTCGCGATGTCGAGCATCAGCCGGCTGCGCTCCCCCGTCTTCTGGTGGACGGCAAGCCGAGTCAGCTCCTGCAGCGCGTCGAGGATCTCGCCCTTGCGACCAACCAGCTTCGACAGGTCGTCGCCGCCGTCGATACTCACGATCGCGCGGTTGCCCTCGACGTCAAGATCGATGTCGCCGTCGAAGTCCAACAGGTCGAGCAGCTCCTCCAAGTAGTCGCCGGCGATCTCGCCTTCGGCGACGAGACGCTCCTCGAGGTCCTCGCTCTTCGCGTCGGCCCGGTCCGAAGTCGGCTCCCGGTCGTTGTCGACCGCGATGTCAGATTCAGTCACTTCAGTGGTGTCGGCATCCGCCATGTGTCTCTCCCTCTTCTCACCGGAGCGATCTCCGGTCAACGCTTACGTTTTTTGGGCCGCGCTCCCGGGCGCGGTGTGCGGTTCGTCGTCCCACCGTCGGCCGGCTTCGCCGATCCCGATTCGGTGTCCGACTCCGTCCCCTCGGCGGCAGCCTCGTCGGCGACCTCGGCAGCCGCGCCGTTGGTCGCGGCAGGCGCGCCCTTCTTCGGCTTGGTCGGCTTCACGCCCGGTGCCGGCGCGTTCGCCGCACGACGGGCCAGCGCCTCTTCCTTCTTCGCTTCTTCTTCCTTCTCGATCTTGCCGAACACGTAGTGCTGCTGGCCGAAGGTCCAAATGTTGTTCGACACCCAGTAGATGATGATCGCGATCGGCAGGAACGGACCGCCGACCACCACACCGAGCGGGAAGACGTAGAGCGCGAGCTTGTTCATCATCGCGGTCTGCGGGTTCGCCGCGGCTTCCGGGCTTTGCCGCGCGACCGACGCCCGGCTGTTGAAGTACGTGGCGATACCGGCCAACAACATCAGCGGCAACGAGACCAGAATCACGGCGGGCCGGCTGAATTCAGTGAAGGCACCCAATCCGTTGGACTGGGTCATGAACGCGCCGATCGGAGCGCCGAACAGATTGGCGTCCAGGAAGTGCCCCACGTCGGTGGCGCTGAAGACGTAGTTGCCCAGCGACCGGTTCAGTTCCGGCGACAGCTGTGGCTGTCCGAAGCCGCCCTGGGTTCGGTTGAACGAGCGCAGTACGTGATAGAGGCCGAGGAACACCGGGATCTGCGCCAGCATCGGCAAGCAGCCGAGGATCGGGTTGAACCCGTGTTCGCGTTGGAGCTTCTGCATCTCCAGCGCCATCCGCTGCCGATCCTTGCCGTACTTCTTCTGCAGCGCTTTGATCTGCGGCTGCAGTTCCTGCATCTGCCGAGTGGTCCGGATCTGACGGACGAACGGCTTGTACAGCAGAGCGCGCAGGCTGAACACCAGGAACATCACCGACAGCGCCCAGGCGAAGAAGTTCGACGGGCCGAGGATGGCGCCGAACAGCTTGTACCAGACCCACATGATGGCCGACACCGGGTAATAGATGACGTCCAGGCTGAACCAATTAAACATGTGCGCTCCTGTTGTCATGTTCGAGATCGGCCCCGGGCGCCTCTGGGCGCCGCTCGGGTATTGGGTCCCATCCTCCCCGATGCCACGGCCCACACTTCCCGAGCCGGATCACGGTCAGCCAACCACCGCGAATCAATCCGTACTCGGTCAGCGCGTCCACGGCGTACTGACTGCATGTCGGGGTGAACCGGCACGTGGGCAGTCGCAGTGGCGAGATGGTGTGTCGGTATAGCTCGACGAGGAAGATCACCAGACGAGCCGGGAGGTGGCTCACTGAACTTTCTCCATCAGCTTGTGGGTCCGCCGCACGCCGGTCTTCAGCTGCTGTTCGAGGCGAGCCGAGATCGCGCCGGCGCTGCTCGGCAGAGCCCGGATCACGATGCGCTCATCGGCGGTGAGGTCGGATAGAACGGAGCGCGCGACATGGCGCAGCCGTCGTGAAACCTGATGGCGTTGAACAGCATTGCCGACCGACTTCGATACCACCAGACCGATGCGGGGTCCGTCGTCGCAGCCGGCTGTCCGTCGTGCGTGCACGACGATGTCTGGCTGCGCCGCTCGCACCCCGTGCTTGATGGTGGCGCCGAACTCCGCAGACCGTGTCATCCGGTACTGGGCCGGGAGCACGCCGCGCGATCCTCGCGGATCAGGCAGTCAGAGAACGACGACCCTTGCGGCGCCGGCCCGACACGATGGCGCGCCCGGCGCGCGTGCGCATGCGCAGACGGAAACCATGGACGCGCGCCCGGCGCCGGTTGTTCGGCTGGAAGGTCCGCTTGCCCTTGGCCACGGCTGTCTCTCCTTGTTGCGTATGGCGGTCGCCATCCGGTGTGCAGGCTTGCCCGTACTCCAGACGAACCGACCACTCGTTATAAGCTCTGGTCTCGCTCGTAACCGGCGCGGTCCCGGAAACCGGTCGCAGCCGTGTCGCCGACGTTCGGGCGACTGTTCGAGGGTACTGACGTCACTTCGCCTGGTCAAACCGCCTTGTCGTGCGCTCGATCACGGCCCCGATCAGGCGCCCATCCAGCCCAACCTGGGCACCGGCGTCACAGCCGTCACCGTCGCTCTGTTCGTCGTTACAGCTCCGTGACCGCAATGTTGTCGAACGGTTGGCACCCGCCTCGAAAACTGTTAGCTTCTGCCAAAGCCGTTTCAGATCGAAGCGGCGCGCGATCACCAAGCGGGGGCACAGGTCGGCGGACAGTCCAGACGACACTTGCTCGGATTACCTGCCGGCCCGCGACCCTGCGCCGATAAGCTGCGAGGCGAGCTGACTGTCCTGTCCACACCTGTGGATAACTATGTGGACAGATCCGTCGTCGACTCGCCTATTGGTTCGTGCCCGACCTTGTGACCAGGGGGATCTGTCGTTGACCGATGATCCCGGATCAGCATTCGCCACCGTGTGGAGTTCGGTTGTCGCCGAACTCAACGGGGACGGAACCGCCGATCCACGCCTCAGTAACGGAACTGGCGGCGATGCGCCGCTGACTCCGCAACAACGCGCATGGCTGAAACTGGTGCAGCCGCTGACCATCGCCGAAGGCTTCGCATTGCTGTCGGTGCCGAGCAGCTTCGTGCAGAACGAGATCGAACGTCATCTCCGGACCCAAATCGTCGACGCGCTGAGCCGGCGGCTGGGACAACGGGTCGAACTCGGCGTGCGAATCGCCCCGCCAACGACCGAGGAGGACGAGGAAGCCGTCGCTCCCGAGCCGCCGGCGGCCGACTCCGATCTCGACGAGGTCGACGAAGACCGCGAGGCGTTGGCCAGTGCCCACGAGACCTGGCCGAGTTATTTTATCGAGCGCCCGCGTAGTAATCCGTCCGCAGAGTCGCCCGGTATCAGCCTCAATCGCCGGTACACCTTCGACACCTTCGTCATCGGCGCCTCCAACCGGTTCGCCCACGCCGCCGCCCTGGCGATCGCCGAGGCGCCGGCCCGCGCCTACAACCCGCTGTTCATCTGGGGTGAGTCCGGACTCGGTAAGACGCACCTACTGCACGCCGCGGGCAACTACGCCCAGCGGCTGTTCCCCGGGATGCGGGTGAAGTACGTCTCCACCGAAGAGTTCACCAACGACTTCATCAACTCGCTGCGCGACGACCGCAAGGTCGCGTTCAAGCGCAGCTACCGCGATATCGACGTGCTGCTAGTCGATGACATCCAATTCATCGAAGGCAAGGAAGGTATCCAGGAAGAGTTCTTCCATACCTTCAACACGCTGCACAACGCCAACAAGCAGATCGTGATCTCGTCGGACCGGCCGCCCAAACAGCTGGCCACCCTCGAAGACCGGTTGCGCACCCGGTTCGAATGGGGACTGATCACCGACGTCCAGCCCCCTGAGCTGGAAACCCGCATCGCGATTCTGCGCAAGAAGGCACAGATGGAGCGTCTCGACGTCCCCGACGACGTCCTGGAACTCATCGCCAGCAGCATCGAGCGCAATATCCGCGAACTCGAGGGCGCCCTGATCCGGGTCACGGCATTCGCCTCACTGAACAAGACACCGATCGACAAGGCGCTCGCCGAGATTGTCCTGCGTGATCTGATCGCCGACGCCGGCACCATGCAGATCAGCACCGCGGCCATCATGGCGGCCACTGCCGAGTACTTCGACACCACGGTCGAGGAGTTACGTGGCCCCGGTAAGACCCGCGCATTGGCGCAGTCACGCCAGATCGCGATGTATCTGTGCCGCGAACTCACCGATCTGTCGTTGCCCAAGATCGGGCAGGCGTTCGGACGGGATCACACCACAGTCATGTACGCGGAGAAGAAGATCCGCGGTGAGATGGCCCACCGGCGTGAAGTGTTCGATCACGTCAAGGAACTCACCACCCGGATCCGCCAGCGTTCCAAGCGCTGAAATCCCACTTTTCGGTCGTTCGCCGTAAAAAACTTTGGTCACTGTCGTACCAGTGGTCACGCTCATGGCATGTGCACACGCCTGTGGACAACCGTGGTCAAAGCCGCCCGCGCAGTCGAACAACACTGAACAACACTCCGCCGTACACATGTGTCCTTCGGTTCTGCCAAGCTCATCCACAGTTGATACACATGGCCGCACCGCGCCCGAGCAGGCGATCGGCCGGCTAGTCCACAGCTTGCACAGGCCCTATTACTATTGCCGTTATCTCTTCTCCATTTTCTTCTTTGAAGACAGCGTTGGGGAACGGTCGCTTCACAGGCGCGCCGTGGCGGTCCGCCGATGGTCTTGTCACCGCGATCGATTAGCTTTCAAGATGGCGCCCGACGCTCTACGGTTGTTGTTCTGACTGCCGTTCTGCGGCTGTCGCTCACAGATCACGCTCACCCGTGCCCCGGCACGCGGTGAACGCTGGTCGGGGGTTATTGGGTGATGAAGGGACTATGTAGACGTGGCAACGACGACGGTTGGCTCCGACCTGAAGTTCCGCCTGGTGCGGGAAGACTTCGCCGACGCGGTGGCCTGGGTTGCCCGTAACCTGCCGACCCGCCCGACGGTGCCGGTGCTGGCCGGGGTGTTGCTGACCGGCAGCGATGAGGGTCTGACCATCTCCGGTTTCGACTACGAGGTGTCGGCCGAGGTGCGAGTTCCCGCCGAAATCGCCTCTCCGGGAAGCGTTTTGGTGTCCGGGCGGCTGTTGTCCGATATCACGCGGGCGTTGCCGGCTAAGCCTGTCGACGTCACCGTCGAGGGCACCCGAGTGGCGCTGACCTGTGGCAGCGCCCGGTTCTCGCTGCCGACCATGGCCGTCGAGGACTACCCGGCGCTGCCGGAATTGCCGGAAGAAACCGGTGTGATCTCCGCTGACCTGTTCGCCGAGGCCATCGGCCAGGTCGCGGTGGCGGCCGGCCGCGACGACACGCTGCCGATGCTGACCGGCATCCGGGTGGAGATTTCCGGTGAGACAGTCGTTTTGGCGGCCACCGACCGGTTCCGCCTGGCGGTGCGGGAGCTGACCTGGTCGACGTCGTCGCCCAGCCTGGAGGCTGCTGTCCTGGTGCCCGCCAAGACGCTGGCCGAAGCGGCGAAAGCGGGAACCTCGGGTGCGGAGGTTCATCTGGCGCTCGGCGCGGGCTCCGCGGTGGGCAAGGAAGGCTTGTTGGGTATTCGCAGCGGCGGTAAGCGCAGCACCACCCGCCTGCTCGACGCCGAGTTCCCGAAGTTCCGCCAGTTGCTGCCCGCCGAGCACACCGCGGTGGCCACCATCGGCGTCGCCGAGTTGACCGACGCCATCAAACGTGTCGCACTGGTCGCCGACCGTGGTGCGCAGGTCCGGATGGAGTTCGGCGACGGTGTACTGCACCTGTCCGCGGGCGCCGACGACGTCGGCCGCGCCGAGGAAGACCTGCCCGTCGAATTCGCCGGCGAGCCGCTGACCATCGCGTTCAACCCGACGTATCTGACCGACGGCCTGGGCTCGCTGCATTCTGACCGGGTCACTTTCGGGTTCACCACGCCCAGCCGCCCGGCGGTCCTTCGGCCGGCGAACGGTGAGGAGCAGGTGGAGGGCACCGGACCGTTCCCGGCCGTTCAAACCGACTACGTATACCTGTTGATGCCGGTCCGGCTTCCCGGCTGACCGGAGTCCGCGATCTAGAGAGGCACGCATGCAGTTGGGTTTGGTCGGTCTCGGCAAGATGGGCTTCAACATGCGCCAGCGGTTACGCGAGGGCGGACATGATGTCATCGGCTACGACCCCAGACCCGAAGTCTCCGACGTGCCGACGCTGGCGGCGCTGGCCGAAGCGCTCAGCGCGCCCCGCGTCGTCTGGGTGATGGTGCCGTCCGGGCCGATCACCGACGACACGATCACCTCGCTGGCCGAGGTGCTCAGCCCAGGTGATCTGGTGATCGACGGCGGCAACTCCAAGTACACCGAAGATGGTCCGCACGCGGAATTGCTTGGGAAAAAAGGAATTTCGTTCGTCGACGCGGGGGTGTCCGGCGGTATCTGGGGGCTGGAGGAAGGCTACGGCCTGATGGTCGGCGGCAGTGACGAAGACGTCGCCCGGGTGATGCCGATCTTCGACACCCTGCGCCCGGCCGGTGATGTGGCCGACGGATTCGTGCACGCCGGTCCGGTCGGCGCCGGGCACTACGCGAAGATGGTGCACAACGGCATCGAGTACGGCCTGATGATGGCCTACGCCGAAGGCTACGAACTATTGGCCGCCGAACCGCTGATCAAGGACACCCAGGCGGTCATCCAGGCGTGGACGAACGGCACCGTCGTGCGGTCCTGGCTGCAGCAGCTGCTGGCGAAGGCACTCAAGGAAGATCCCGGCTTCGACGCGATCTCGGGCTATACCGAAGATTCCGGTGAAGGCCGTTGGACCGTCGAAGAGGCGATCCGCCACCGGGTTCCGATGCCGGTGATCGCCGCATCGCTGTTCGCCCGGTTCGCTTCCCGGCAGGAAGATTCGCCGACCATGAAAGCGGTGTCCGCACTGCGCAACCAGTTCGGCGGACATGCGGTCAAGCGGATCTCGGAGTCGGGATAGTCCGCTCCCATGTACGTTCGGCACCTGGCGCTGCGCGACTTCCGGTCGTGGCGCAGCGTCGACCTCGAATTGGCGCCGGGGCGAACGATATTCGTCGGATCGAACGGCTTCGGCAAGACGAATATCGTTGAGGCACTGTGGTATTGCGCGACCTTGGGTTCGCACCGGGTTGCCACCGACGCACCGCTCATCCGGGCCGGTGCCGAGCGTGCGGTGGTGTCGGCGATCGTCGTCAATGAGGGCCGGGAGCTTGCGGTCGACCTCGAGATCGCGGCGGGTCGGGCGAACAAGGCTCGGTTGAACCGGTCGCCCGTGCGCAGTACCCGCGAAATCCTCGGGGCGGTGCGGGCGGTGTTGTTCGCCCCGGAGGATCTGGCGTTGGTACGCGGCGATCCCGGTGAACGTCGCCGCTATCTCGACGAACTTGCCTCGGTGCGCAGGCCGCGGGTCGCCGCGATCCGGGCCGACTACGACAAGGTGCTCAAGCAGCGCACCGCGTTGTTGAAATCTGCTGCGGGAGCACGGTTTCGGGGCGATTCCGGCGTGCTGGAAACGCTCGACGTCTGGGACGGTCACCTCGCCGCGCACGGCGCACAGCTGATGGCGGCCCGCATCGAGCTGACCAATCTGCTGGCACCGGAGGTGGAGAAGGCCTACCAGCTGCTGGCCCCGGCATCCCGCCCGGCGGCGATCAGCTACCGCAGTAGCGTGCTGGACGGCCCGGATACCGGCCATGACGTCGAGTCGCTGGAGGCTGCGTTGCTGGCCGGACTCTCCGCCCGGCGCGGTGCCGAACTCGAGCGAGGCATGTGCCTGGTCGGGCCGCACCGTGACGACCTGGAGTTGCGGTTGGGCGATCAGCCGGCGAAGGCCTTCGCCAGTCACGGCGAATCCTGGTCCATGGCACTGGCATTACGGCTGGCTTCCTATGAACTGTTGCGCACCGAGGGCAGCGAACCGGTCCTGATCCTCGACGACGTGTTCGCCGAATTGGACAACGCGCGGCGCCGCGCGCTGGCCGGGGTCGCTGCCGACGCCGAGCAGGTACTGATCACCGCCGCGGTCGGCGAGGACATCCCGGCGGACTGGGACGCGACCCGTATCGGCATTTCGTTACGTGACGACGACAACGGCCGGATGTCCGAGGTGGTGACACCATGACCGAACCCGGGGGCGAAACCCCTGAGCCGGCCGGTCCGCCGGAACACTTGGCGAACCTGGCGGGCATGGACTTGGTGCGCCGCGCCTTGGAAGAGGCCCGCGGCGCTGCCCGCAGCCAGGGCAAGGAAGTCGGTCGGGGCGGCCGCTCCCCTGCCGGTCGCCGCGGCGCCGACCGGGGTAACCGGCGCACCTGGTCCGGGCCTGGTCCGGATCGGCGTGATCCACAGACCTTCGCGACGGCGGCCAACGAACTGGCCAAATCCCGGGGCTGGACGCACCGGGTCGCCGAAGGAGCGGTCTTCGCGCAGTGGGCGACCGTCGTCGGCGAGCAGATTGCCGAGCACGCCCAGCCGACGGCGCTGCGAGACGGTGTGCTGAGTGTCACGGCCGAATCGACCGCATGGGCGACGCAGTTGCGGATGGTCCAAGCGCAGCTGCTGGCCAAGATCGCCGCAGCCGTCGGCGACGGGGTGGTCACGTCGCTGAAGATCACCGGCCCGACGGCTCCGTCGTGGCGAAAAGGCCCGCTGCACATCTCCGGACGTGGCCCGCGCGACACCTACGGCTGACCCCGGCGACCACAGTCCGCTGACGGCCACGAGACGCGCACTGCATACCGCGTCAAGCGTGATCACGTATGCCGATCCGAGATATTCCGTGCACGGCGCAACTAGGTGTGCAGAAACGCCGCCGCAGAATCAGTCCGGAACGCACTTACCGGTAGACTGGTGGGGACCCGCGCGCGGCGGTTAAACCGTGCGCTTGCGAACCCCAAGGAGAGCGTTCCGCTAGTGGCTGCCAAAGAACAGTACGGTGCCGACTCGATCAAAGTCCTCGAAGGCCTGGAGGCGGTCCGCAAACGTCCCGGTATGTACATCGGCTCGACCGGTGAACGTGGCCTTCACCACCTCGTCTGGGAGGTCGTCGACAACTCGGTCGACGAGGCGATGGCGGGCTTTGCCAGCAAGGTGACCGTGCGCCTGCTGGACGACGGCGGCGTCGAGGTCACCGACGACGGCCGCGGTATCCCGGTCGCCATGCACGCGACCGGCATCCCCACCATCGACGTGGTGATGACCGTGCTGCACGCCGGCGGCAAGTTCGAAGAGGGCGCCTACCAGGTGTCCGGCGGTCTGCACGGCGTCGGCGTCTCGGTGGTGAACGCACTGTCCAGCCGGCTGGAGGCCGACGTCCGCACCGACGGCTACGAGTGGTTCCAGACCTACGACAGGTCGGTGCCCGGCACCCTGCGTCAGGGTGAGAAGACCAAAGCGACCGGCACCACGATCCGATTCTGGGCCGACCCCGAGATCTTCGAGACCACCACCTACGACTTCGAGACGATCGCCCGGCGTCTGCAGGAGATGGCCTTCCTCAACAAGGGCTTGACGATCGAACTCACCGATGAGCGGGTCACCGCCGAGCAGGTGGTCGACGACGTCGTCAGTGACACGGCCGAGGCGCCGAAGTCGGCTGAGGAGAAAGCCGCCGAAGCCGCCGGGGGCCAGCACAAGGTCAAGCACCGGGTGTTCCACTACCCCGGCGGCCTGGTCGACTTCGTCAAGCACATCAACCGGACCAAGAATCCGATCCAGCCCAGCGTCATCGACTTCGACGGCAAGGGCGAGGGCCACGAGGTCGAGATCGCGATGCAGTGGAACGCCGGCTATTCGGAGTCGGTGCACACCTTCGCCAACACGATCAACACCCACGAGGGCGGCACCCACGAAGAGGGCTTCCGCGCGGCGCTGACCACCGTGGTGAACAAGTACGCCAAGGACAAGAAGCTGCTCAAGGACAAGGATCCCAACCTCACCGGCGACGACATCCGTGAGGGCCTTGCCGCGGTGATCTCGGTGAAGGTGTCCCAGCCGCAGTTCGAGGGGCAGACCAAGACCAAGCTCGGCAACACCGAGGTCAAGTCGTTCGTGCAGAAGATCTGCAACGAACAGCTCAGCCACTGGTTCGAGGCCAACCCGACCGAGGCGAAAACCGTTGTGAACAAAGCGGTCTCCTCGGCACAGGCGCGGATCGCCGCGCGCAAGGCGCGTGAATTGGTGCGGCGCAAGAGCGCCACCGACATCGGCGGCCTGCCCGGCAAGCTGGCCGACTGCCGTTCCACCGATCCGAGTAAGTCCGAACTGTATGTGGTGGAGGGCGATTCGGCCGGTGGCTCGGCAAAGAGTGGTCGTGACTCGATGTTCCAGGCGATCCTGCCGTTGCGCGGCAAGATCATCAACGTCGAGAAGGCCCGCATCGACCGCGTGTTGAAGAACACCGAAGTCCAGGCCATCATCACCGCGCTGGGTACCGGCATCCACGACGAGTTCGACATCTCCAAGCTGCGCTATCACAAAATCGTGCTGATGGCCGACGCCGACGTTGACGGACAACACATTTCGACGCTGCTGCTGACGCTGCTGTTCCGGTTCATGAAGCCGCTGGTGGAGAACGGCCACATCTTCTTGGCCCAGCCGCCGCTGTACAAGCTGAAATGGCAGCGCAGCGCACCGGAATTCGCCTACTCCGACCGAGAGCGAGACGGTCTGCTGGAAGCGGGCAAGAAAGCCGGCAAGAAGATCAATCGCGACGACGGCATCCAGCGCTACAAGGGTCTCGGTGAAATGGACGCCAAGGAGCTCTGGGAAACCACCATGGATCCCTCGGTCCGCGTACTGCGCCGGTTCACCCTCGACGACGCCGCCACCGCAGATCAGCTGTTCTCGATCCTGATGGGTGATGACGTCGAGGCCCGGCGCAGCTTCATCACCCGCAACGCCAAGGACATTCGCTTTCTCGACATTTGAGTTCAGAGCAGCGGTAACAGCAGATGGGCCAGCACCAGACCGGTCAACGCAAGCACCCCGGTGCCGGTGATCGCCACGTCACGCCGGAGCGCGCCGTGTGTCACGCGGCGGACGGCCAGCAGGCGTCGACGCCGAACCCCGACCGCCCACACAATGACGGCCACGACGCCTGCCGCCGACCCGACCGCCACGCGACCCGGATGCTCGACCAGGGCGGCAACATCGGGGTCCTTGACGAGCAGCAGTCCCCCGGTGATCATGACGGAAAGCGAGGTGCGGGTCCACGCGAGCACAGTTCGCTCGGGTTGCAGCCCGCGGTCTTGAGCCAACGATTCCGATGTCATTGCGGGCCGGCGTTGGCCGCGACCGCGAGGGTCACCGTCACCGCGCCGATCACGAGAAGCCCGGCCGTCAGATACCCCGGCGCACTCGCGCGCGGCAGCGGAAGGTCACGCCGCATCGCACGATCGACCTGATGCCAACGACGTAGCCCGGCACCCGCGGTCAGCATCGCCAGCGCACCGACAGCGGCGCCGAGCGCATGCGGCAGACCGGGGATGGTGAGCTCCGGGAGAAACTGTGCTACCGCCACCGCTGCGGCGAGCAGGCCCAGCGCCGTCCGCTGCCAGGCCAGAAAGGTTCTCTCGTTGGCCAGGGTGAACCGGTAGTCGGGCTCCACCTGTTGTGAATCGTGCTCGTCGCCAATAGGTTCCGTGCTGGTCGATGGCATCGTTTCAGTGTGGCGGGTGCCGCGAGCGGAAAGCCACTGTTGCTTCGGTGGCGTAACGAAGACGTCACGTGGGCACGGGCTCGGTCCACCGCGCACGGTGTGACTGGGCCACCATCGTCGGGGACTACCCGGCGGACTGCCGGAGATCCTCAGTCTTCGCCGTCCTGACCTTGGCCATCTGACCTGCGTTGATGGCGTAACGGCCGTGCAACGTTCAGTGACGGCGAGGTAACAGAAGACATCGAGTCTGGTGCGCATGGACAACCAAACCGGACGCTCACGGGCTCGGCGCCGATCCGCAGCCGCGGCGACTGTGGCGCTGGGCGTGGTGGCTGCGCAGGCACTGGCCGGCTGTGGATTGCTGACCGAACCGACGATCACCGTGAATGTCGGCTACCAGTCCAAGACCATCAACACGGTCAACGCCGGAACCCTGATGCGCGATCGGCGCGCATTCGAAGACACACTGAACCGGATCGGTACGGCCAACGGCAAGAAGTACCGAGTGGTGTGGCAGGACTTCGCCTCCGGTGCACCACTGACCGCCCAGATGATGGCCACCCACGTCGACATCGGCTCGATGGGCGATTACCCCTTATTGACCAACGGCTCGAAGACGCGCAAGTACAGCGACGCCGAGACGGAGCTGATCGCCACCACCGGCTACAGCCTGCGCGGTTCACTCAATCAGGTTGTGGTTCCTGCGGAGTCACCTGCGCGGACCCTTGCCGACCTGGTCGGGCGGCGAGTTTCCACCAGCCTGGGGTCAGCCGGTGACGGCATGTTCTCAACTGCTTTGCAGCGCAACGAGATCGAAAAGGCCAGCGTGAACATCGTCAATCAGGACCCGGCGGTGGGGGCATCCGCGATCGACGGCGGACAGGTGGATGCCCTGGCGCAGTTCGTGCCCTGGCCGCAACTGGTGATCTTCCGAAACGACGCCAGGCTGCTTTATGACGGCGGCGACAACGAGGTCCCGACCTTCCACGGGGTGGTGGTCCGCCGGCAATTCGCCGACGCGCACCCAGAGGTGCTGGCTGCCTTCCTGCAAGCGATGAAGGCGACCACCGACTACATCAACACCAACCCGCTACCCGCTGCGCTGCGCGTGAGCGCCATCACGGGCATCGAGCCCGAAGTCGTGTACCTCTACAACGGACCCAACGGACTGGTGTCCTTCGACATGACCCTCAAGCCCCAATTCGCCGCGGCGTTCGACCAGATCAAAGCGTTCCTTGTCAAACGAGGCAGCGTGACGGCCGATTTCGACATCGCCGGCTTTCTCGACGACAGCTATCTGCGTCAGCTGTTCGGTGCCGACTACGAGCGGCGCCGTAATAGCATCGTCAACCCCGCTCCGTTGACCGGCGCCGACGATGTGTGCCGAATGACCGTCAGCGATCCGACTCAGGCGTCTGAGGTATGGCCGCAGGATGCCGATCACACCCAGGTCGCCGCTACGCCGACGTGCCTGTTGCGTCGGGTCGCCGCCACCCCCGCGGTGCGGGCCGCATACGTCCCCGACGCCCTGACCGGCATCCGGCTGTTCGCCGATCACGCCGTTTGGCTGCATGATCCGAGCGCCGCGCCGACGCAGCGCTACAAACCGTTCGCCACCGACGCCGGTGCCGACGCCTACCGAGCCGAACACCCGCAAGCACAACCCGTCAGCTATTCGGTCGCGGTCTCGCAGTCGAGATCGTCCGGCTAGTAACACAACCCGCCAATCGAAGGAGACACCATGACACTGACCCTCGACGATGTGGGTGCCGTACCCACTCGAGCAGCAGCGTCGCCACCAAAGATATCGAACCGCAGCATCATCGCCGGCTTGCTGCCGGCGAAACTGCGCACCCGCGCCGCGGCATTGACCCTGCCGCTGATTCCGATCACGGCGTTCCTGCTGCTCTGGCACCTGCTCACGAGTCACAACGTGGTGGCGTGGCTCCGGTTCAACCGCATGCCCACCCCGGCCAGTGTGTTCGATGCGTTCGTCACACGGGTCGGATCGGGGTCCTACTACGACGACCTGCTGGCCAGCCTGCAACGCATTCTGCTGGGATTCGGACTTGCTGCCGTCGTCGGCGTCGCCCTGGGCATTCTGGTGGGCCGCTCAGAGATCGCACGGATGACGTTGCGGCCCTTCATCGAGATCATTCGGCCGATCCCAGCGATCGCACTGGTGCCACTGACCATCCTGCTCTTCCCATCCAGCGAGCAGGGCATCGTCTTCATCACGTTCTTCGCCGCGTTCTTCCCCGTCGTGGTCAGCACCATCCATGCGATGGACTCGCTACCGAAGGTATGGGAGGAAGCCGCCAAGACGATGGGCGCCGGACGCGTGTCCCTGCTGTTCCAGGTGATCCTGCCCGGTGCGCTGCCCGGCATCTTCGCCGGCCTGTCAGTAGCCATGGGCGTCGCCTGGATCTGTGTGGTCAGCGCTGAGATGATCTCCGGACAGTTCGGAATCGGCTACTTCACCTGGCAGTCCTACGGATTGCTGGACTACGCCGGAGTCGTGGTCGGCATGATCTCGATCGGTGCGCTCGGATTGATCACCGCGTGGTTGGTGGAATTCGTCGGTCGCCGGGTCAACCGCTGGTTGCCGAGGGCCGCCCGATGAGCCAAGGCGCAGTCACTCTCGACAAACTGAAGCTGGGCTTCAATGGTGTTCTCGCCGCGGATATCTCACTAACAGTGGACCCCGGTGAAGTCATCGTCTTCCTCGGCCCGTCCGGTTGTGGCAAGTCGACGATCCTGCGAGCGCTGGCCGGGCTGCTGACTCCGATGGGCGGGACCGCGACGGTGGACGGTGCGCCCGTCACCGGCAATGCCGCACAGTGCGCCATGGTCTTCCAGGAGGACGCCCTCTTCCCGTGGCGTACCGCGCTCAAGAATGTCCAATACCCGATCCGGCTGCGTGGCGTGAGAGGCAGGGAGCTCAAACGGACCGCGACCGCCCGCTTGGAGCAGGTCGGTCTTGGTGCCTACCTCGACCATCTGCCCAGTCAACTCTCCGGTGGCATGCGCCAGCGAGTACAGCTCGCCCGCACCCTGGCATGCGAACCACAGGTGATGCTCATGGACGAACCATTCGGGGCCCTCGACGCGCAGACTCGGCTGGACATGCAACGCCTGCTCACCTCGGTGTGGGAACAGCAGAAGATGACGATCCTGTTCGTCACGCATGACGTCGACGAAGCGCTACTGCTCGCTGACCGCGTCGTTCTGCTCAGCCACCGCCCGGCCACCGTCGCCGACATCATCACCATCGACAACCCGCGGACACCGCAGGCTCAGTTCGAGGAGCAATACCAGCGGCGCCGTTACGCCATCCTCGAGTTCCTCGGACAGAGCCCGGCACAGAGCGCCTGAGGAGCCAGCTGTGAGCCTCACCCCTTCCGCTACCCGGCGATCCCGCTCGGATGTGACTTCCGTTGCGCACGCACTGCGTTCGCCGGCACGGTTGCGCACCGAGGTATTGGCCGGACTGGTCGTCGCGTTGGCGCTGATCCCGGAGGCAATCGCGTTCTCCGTGATCGCCGGGGTGGACCCGAGGGTGGGCCTGTTCAGCTCGGTGACGATGGCGATCACGATCGCGTTCACCGGCGGGCGGCCCGCGATGATCTCGGCCGCCACCGCTGCGGTGGCGTTAGTGGTCGCACCGGTGGCGCACGTGCACGGGGTGGGATATCTGGTCGCAACGATCGCCCTCGCCGGATGCTTTCAGATGGCCTTGGCATTCATCGGCGTGGCCAAGTTGATGCGCTTCATCCCCCGCAGCGTCATGGTGGGGTTCGTCAATGCGTTGGCGATCCTGGTCTTCGTATCGCAGGTACCCCACCTGTTGGGCGTGCCGTGGCTGGTGTATCCGCTGACCGCGGTCGGCATCATCGTGATGGTTCTGCTGCCCAAGGTGACCACCGCCGTACCCGCGCCGCTGGTGGTCGTGCTCCTGCTGACCGGGGCGGTCGTGCTGTTCGGTTGGCACGTGCCGAACGTGGGAGATCAAGGCGCGCTGCCGGATTCATTGCCGAGTCTGGGTATTCCCCACGTACCGTTCACATTCGAGACCTTGCGGATCATCGCACCGTACGCCTTGGGCGCCGCCCTGGTCGGGCTGCTGGAATCGCTGATGACCGCCAAACTCGTCGACGACATCACCGAGACCCCGTCGAACAAGACACGCGAGGCCTGGGGACAGGGAATGGCCAACGTCGTCACCGCGGCCTTCGGCGGAATGGGTGGCTGTGCCGTCATCGGCCAGACCATGATGAATGTCAAGATCGCCGGCGCCCGAACACGGCTGTCGACGCTGTTGACCGGCGCCTTTGTCCTGGTCCTCGTGGTGTCGCTGGGCCCCGCCGTCGGGTTGATCCCGATGGCCGCACTGGTGGCCGTGATGATCGTGATTTCGGTGGCGACGTTCGACTGGCACAGCGTTGCCCTGTCGACGTTGCGCGTGATGCCGCGCAGTGAGAGCGCAGTCATGGTGGTGACCGTCATCGGGACTGTCGCCACAGGCAACCTTGCGATCGGCGTGTCCCTGGGTGTTTTGACCGCCATGGTCGGTTTCGCTCGCCGGGTGGCGCATCTGACGACCGTCGAATGCGACGACGACGGGTCGGCGTCGTCACGACCGCGGACCTACCGGGTACGCGGGGAGTTGTTCTTCGCCTCGAGCAACGACCTCGTCCACGAGTTCGACTACGCCAACGATCCCGACCACGTGGTGATCGATCTGTCGGCCACCGACGTGTGGGACGCGTCGTCGGTCGCCACGCTGGACACGATCCGGCGCAAGTATGAGGCGCGGAACAAGACGGTGACACTCACCGGACTCGACGGCCCGAGCCTGGAGCGGCTCAGCAAGTTGTCCGGCCGGCTGGGAATCTAACGGGCGGACTTGATCCGGCGCTGGTTGTCGCGGTTGCGTTCGTAGACCATCCGCAGGCCGTCGAGGGTGAGGTGCTGGTCGTAGTGCTGCACGGTGTGCAGGTCCGGCAGCATCACCGGGGCGGTGTGCCCGGTCGCGACCACGGCGACATCGGAGCCGGCGAACCCGTCGACGTCCTCGCGGATCCGGTTCACCAGGCCGTCGACCAGACCGGCAAAGCCGAACATCGCACCGGCCTGCATGCATTCCACGGTGTTCTTGCCGACCACCGACCGCGGCCGGGTCAGCTCGACGCGGCGCAGCGCCGCCGACCGCGCGGCCGCCGCATCGGAGGACACCTGGACGCCGGGAGCGATTGCGCCGCCGAGGAATTCACCCTTGGCCGAGACCACGTCCACCACGATCGACGAACCGAAGTCCACCACGATCGCGGCGGAGGAGAACTTCGCGTAGGCGGCTAGGCAGTTCACGATCCGGTCGGCGCCGACCTCCTTCGGGTTGTCCACCAGCAGCGGGATTCCGGTGCGCACGCCGGGCTCGATCAGCACATGCGGAACGCTGGACCAGTACTGCTCGAGCATCAGCCGGACCTCGTACATCACCGAGGGCACGGTCGAGAGCCCGGTGGCGCCGGTGAGCCGTTCGGAGTCGTCGCCGATCAGACCTTCAATGGTCAGCGCGAGCTCGTCGGCGGTCACCTCGGGTTCGGTGCGAATCCGCCAGTGCTGCACCACCTTTGCATGATCGCCCGATCCGGAGATCAGGCCGACGACGGTGTGGGTGTTGCGGACGTCGATGGCCAGTAGCACGGTCAGCCCACCGTTCGCGGCGACAGCAGATCGGTGCAGTCATCGGGCACATGGGCCGGGTCGTCACCGAGGTCGATCTGGCGGTTGTCGGCGTCGACGAACACCACCCGGGGCCGGTATTCCCGCGCCTGAGCGTCGGTCATCACCCCGTAGGCGATCAGGATCACCAGATCGCCCGGATGGACCAGATGTGCTGCGGCGCCGTTGATTCCGATCACACCGCTACCCCGTTGACCGGTGATGGCATAGGTTTCCAGCCGCGCGCCGTTGTCGATGTCGACGATCGTCACCTGTTCGCCCTCGAGCAGGTCGGCGGCGTCCATCAGGTCGGCGTCGATGGTCACCGAACCGACGTAGTGCAGGTCGGCGTGCGTCACCGTCGCGCGATGGATCTTGGACTTCAGCATCGTGCGGAACATCAATTTCTCCAGGGCAATTCGTGGTCGTCGTAGTCGACGTGCGGGCCAGGGCCAGAGGGGGTCCCGATGTCGATGGCGATGTTGTCGAGAAGCCTGGTGGTGCCGAGGCGAGCCGCGACGAGCAGGCGACCGTCACCCACTATGGGTGCCGGACCGAGCATCGGGTCCCGCACCTCCAGGTAGTCGACGTCGATGGTCGGGACCTCGTCGAGCACGGCCCTGGCGGCGTCGAGCGCGCTGGCCGCGCCTTCACCCGCCGCGTACATGCCGGCCAGCAGTGCCGACGACAGCGCGCAGGCCTGTTCGCGCTCTTCGGGACTGAGGTAACGGTTGCGGGAGGACATCGCCAGTCCGTCGGACTCCCGGACGATCGGCACGCCGACGATGCGCACGTCGACGTTGAGATCGGCGACCATCTGACGGATCAACGCCAACTGCTGGTAGTCCTTCTCGCCGAAGAACGCCCGGTCCGGGCGCACGATCTGCAGCAGCTTCAGCACGACGGTCAGCATGCCCGCGAAATGTCCCGGCCGAGAGGCACCTTCGAGGTCGGCACCCAGCGGACCGGGATGCACCGTGGTCCGCGCGCCATGGGGATACATCGCCGACGCACTCGGCGCGAACACCACTTCGACATCTTCGTTGCGCAACAACTCCAGGTCGGAGTCCAGGGTGCGCGGGTAGGCGTCGAGATCCTCGCCGGCGCCGAACTGCAACGGATTCACGAAGATCGACACCACGACGACCGCGCCGGGCACCTTCTTGGCGGCACGCACCAGGGCCAGGTGGCCGTCGTGCAGCGCACCCATGGTCGGCACCAGCATGACCCGCCTGCCGGTGTGCCGCAGCGCACGCGTGACATCGGAGACCGCCTGCGGCACTTGGTACAGATTGAGTTGCCCGGCAGTGAATTTCGGTGCGCTCATTGTCGTCGTCCCTGTCCCGACCAGTCAGCCAACACCTCAACAACCTCCCTGGGAGCATGCGCACGTTGGGCGGTGCGCAGCGAGTTCGCGTAATACGATTGCGCGAGTTCGTGATTCACAGCGTCAAGTGCGGCGAGGTGCCCGCCGACGGCGGCCGCATCGCCGCGTGCCACCGGACCGGTCAACGCGGCCTGCCCCCGCTGCAGCGTGTTCTCCAGCGCCGCGCGGGCCAGCGGCCCGACGATCCGCTCGGCCAGACCGCCCGGGGCGTCGACGACGAGCTCCTGGCCGAGCAACTCCTGCCCGGCCAGGGCCGCGCGCAGCGCATCGAGGGCATCGGCGAGCACGGTGACAAGGTGATTGCTGGCATGGGCCAGGGCAGCGTGGTAGAGGGTGCGCTGATCCTCGCGCACGCCGAACGGCTCGCCGCCGATCTCCAACACCAGCGACTGGGCGATCGCATAGCCGATCTCGTCGGCGGCAGTGACGCCGAAACAACTGTCGGACAGCCGGACGATGTCCTCGTCGGCACCGGTGAACGTCATCGCCGGGTGGATCGCCAGCGGAACGCAGCCCTGCTCGGTCAGCGGAGCCAGGATCGCCACCCCGTTGGCGCCCGAGGTGTGCACGACGATCGTTCCCCTGCGCACCGCGCCAGTGGCGGCCAGCCCGTTCACCAGGCCGGCCAGCTCGGAGTCCGGCACGGCGAGCAGCAGCAGTTCAGCCCGGTCGGCGACGTCGGGCACCGGCAGGATCTCGGTGTCAGGCAGCCGGCGTTCGGCGAGCCGGCGAGACGCCGTCGAGATCGCGCTGCAGGCCACCACCACGTGTTCGGCGCGTTCGAAAGCCACACCGAGGGCAGTGCCGACCCGGCCGGCCGACACGATGCCGACCTTGAGCCGCGCCGGGCGCAAACCGCTGGGGGTCCCCACGTCGACGACCTCGCTGACGTCAATGAGTTGTTCGTTCCGGTCCTGTCATCAGGTACCGGACGGGCGCCACAACTCTAACCCGGTGGTCTCGGGGCCTAATCTTCGCGTCGACGCCGTCGGCCACCGCCACCTGCGGTGCCATTGGCCTGCAGTCGGGCCAGCAGCTCAGCGACCGACTGGCCGCCGGTCTGCTCGGCATCGCGGCTGCGTCGCCGCGGCTCCTCGTCGGCTCCGCGGTGCCGGGGCGGCGGCGGTGTCGACATCGCCGGCGGGCCGTACCCGGCGGCTTCGACCGAGTGGCGGGTCGGCGGCGGGGCGGGTTCGGGTGGCGGCTGCATGGCCGGTTCGGGCCGCGGCGCGGGTTCCGGCTCGGGTTCCTGCGCAGCCGGTTCCGGCTCCGGTTCGGCGATCGGCGCGGTTTCCTGCGGCGGGGTCCAATGCCTGCCGCGCGGCGCCTCGACGGGCGGCGGCTGGGTGGCGGCCGACGGGACGACGAACCCGCTGTCGGCGTTGGCCACCCAGTTGCTGCCCGGCGCACCCGGGGGCAGCCACCGGCCGTCGGCTTCCACCGGACGCCATTCCGCGTGCTCGGCCCGCGGCGGTTCCGACGACAGCGCGGCGGCCGCGGCCGCGATGTCGGATGCCGGTTCGGGGGTCACCGGTGGGGGCGGGACGAACGGCGGTTCGGGTTGCGCGGGCCGATCAGCGCTGTCCGAGGCACGGCGGTGCGACCCGCCCGGCTGCGCGTCGGGCTCGGGTTCGCCACGGCGGCGCGACGGCGGCGCAGACGGCGGGGACGGCGGCGGAACCAACGGCTCCTCAGGGACGTCGATGATCGGATTCTCGGCGGTGCGGGGGGCGGCATCCTCGGGCCGCACCGGGGTGATCCTGCTGCTCTCCACACGTCCGGGCATCGGCGGCATGGTCGTGGTGTCGCGGGTCCAGTCGCCGGCCCGATCGCCCGCGAGCGCGGGCCGATCACCCAGGTCGGCGTCGAACAGGATCTCGAGGTTGGCCCGCAGCGCCGCCAGCTCCGAGCGCAGGGCGGCCACCTCGTCGGCGGCCTGCGCTCGCAGTTCGGAGGCCAGCTCGCGGCGCAGGTGCGCCTCGACGCTCAGCTCGTATTCGCGCCGCGCCGAGATCTCCCGGTCCAGCTGCAGGTCGTAGACCAGTTTCAGGTCGCGGGCGCGGGCGGCGTCGATATCGCTCTGCCTGCGATACATGACCGAGACGAAAGCGCCGATCACGGCCGCCCACAACGACAGGATGACCGCCAGCTTGAGCAGCTCGACGCGATCGGTGAACACCAACGCGGAACTGGCCGCAATGGCTAGGACCAGCAACACCGTCAAGAGCAGCCAACCCGGCCTGCGGCCGCCGCGCCGATTCTTGGCGCCGCGGGACAGAACGGTCATGGGCTGACTGTACCTGTGCGATGTCGCTGCGCGTGTCGTCGAGCTGCGGCGATTCGCCGTCGACCGCTATTCGGGGGCGGCGTCGGGGTCCTCGGTGGGATCGCCGGGCGAGCGGCAGCAATATTCCAGCCACAGCGCCGCGGCGATGAGGGCGAAGGCGCTGAGCACGGCAATGGCCGCACCGGGGATGAAGGTTCCGGCCACCTGCTCGGTTCGCCTGAGCCATAGGTAAACCAACACGCCGGCCCACCACCCGAGCATCAACGCCCCGACCCACGCCGACGCCTTGGCAATCGCGACGCTGCGCGCAACGGCCAAGGGATGCAGCCGTCCGCCGCCGACACCGATCTGGCCATCGCGGATTTTCGCCCGCACCGACACTCCCCAGGCGCCCTCGATCACCGCGACGGCCAGCAGCGGCAACCCAGTCCACGCCGTGATCGCGGGGAAGCCGCTGTACAGCACGCGCATCAACAGCCACGCGAGGATGGCGACCGCGGCGGCGGCGACGATGAGATCGCGCTTACGTGTCGGGCCCATCAGTCCCCTAGCCCCAGAACCAGCGGGGTCAGCCGGACACCGTCGCGGTCGACCGCGTCGAGCTCGGCGAGCAGGCGGTCCACCCGCCGGCGCTCGCCGGCAACGGTGAGTTCGGCGTCGGGATCCACGGCCAGCCACGGCACCATCACGAACGCCCGCAGATGGGCCAGCGGGTGCGGCAGGGTCAGGCCCTCGTCGCGGGAGAACACTTCCTCGGTGCCGTCGTAGCAGCTGACGAGGTCGACGTCGAGCGTGCGCGGTCCCCACTTCTGCTCGCGGATCCGCTCGTTGGCGTTCTCCAATTCCTGTGCGCGGCGCAACCATTCGTGACCGTCGGCGACCGGGTCGTCGGCGACGACGATGGCGTTGAGAAACGGTCCCTGCTCGACGCCGCCCCAGGCGTCGGTTTCGTAGACCGGGGACAACGCGCGCACCGAGTCGCCGAGCCCGTCGACGACGGCCTGCAGCCGGGCCATCCGGTCGCCCAGGTTGGAGCCGATCGAGAGCACCACCCGCGTCATACCTCACCCCCGAGTGGAACGATCTGACCTCTGCCGCCGCGCCGGGACCGGCGCGCGACGACCGCGACGTCGCTGAATGTCAACGGGATCGGCGCCTGCGGCTTGTGCACCACCACCTCGACGGCGTGCACTCGCCGATCGATCATCACGTCGTCGGCGATCTCCGCGGCGACGGTCTCGATCAGGTTGCGCGCCGGGCCGCCGACGATCGCGGCCGCACGCCCGGCGAGCGTGCCGTAGTCGTAGGTGTCGGCGAGGTCGTCGCTGGCGGCGGCGTCGACCAGGTCGATCCACACGGTGATGTCGATGACGAAGTCCTGGCCGTCGCGTCGCTCATGGTCGAAGACGCCATGGTTGCCGCGCACCGTCAAGCCGCGCAGCTCGATCCGGTCAGCCATTCGCCCACGCCCCCAATACTTTCAGCGCGTCCACGCTGGCTTGCACGTCGTGCACGCGCACGCCCCACGCGCCGTGTAGCCCGGCCAGCGCGGAGATGACCGCGGTCGCGGTCTCCCGTCCGTCCGGCGGGCGGATCGTGCCGTCGCGGTCGGCGAGCAACGCGCCGAGGAACCGCTTGCGGGACGCGCCGACCAGCACCGGGATCCCGGTGGCCACGAACTCGGGCAGGGCATGCAGCAGCGCCCAGTTGTGCTGCGCGGTCTTGGCGAAGCCCAGGCCCGGGTCGATGATGAGGTTCTTCTGGTCCACCCCCGCCGCGACCGCGGCGTCGACAGCCGCGAGCAGTTCGCCGCGCACCTCGGTGACGACATCGCCGTAATCGGGCACCTCGTGCGGGTGTTCGGCGCGTACCGACCGCCAGTGCATGAGGATCCACGGCACCTTGGCCTCGGCCACCAGCGGAGCCATCGCCGGATCGGCCCTGCCGCCGGAGACGTCGTTGACGATGCTGGCACCACTGTCGAGTGCGGCGGCCGCGACCGCCGCGTGCATGGTGTCGATGCTCACCGTGATGCCTTGAGCGGCAAGCTCTTTGATGACGGGGACGACGCGGGCGGATTCCACCTTGGCGTCGATGCGCACCGCACCGGGGCGGGTGGACTCACCGCCGACGTCGATGATCAACGCGCCTTGTTCGGCAAGGGCGAGTCCGTGGGCCACGGCCCGAGCCGGGTCGAGGTAGCGCCCGCCGTCGGAGAAGGAGTCGTCGGTGACGTTGACAACTCCCATCACCAGCGGGGCGTGTGATTGCGTCATTTACGCAAAATCAGATCCAGAGCCTCGGATCGCGACGCGTGGTCGGTCTTGAACTGCCCGCGGACCGCCGACGTGGTGGTGATGGCGCCCGGTTTGCGCACCCCGCGCATGGCCATGCAGAGGTGTTCGGCCTCGACGACGACGATGACGCCGCGCGGCTTGAGCTTGCGCATGACCGCATCGGCGATCTGCCCGGTCAGCCGCTCCTGCACCTGCGGGCGCTTGGCGTACAGGTCGACCACCCTGGCCAGCTTCGAGAGCCCGGTCACCCGGCCGTCCTCGCCGGGGATGTAGCCGACGTGCGCGACGCCGTGGAACGCCACCAGGTGGTGCTCACAGGTGGAGTACATCGGGATCTGCTTGACCAGGACCAACTCGTCGTGCTGCTCGTCGAATGTGGTCGACAGCACCTCGTCCGGGTCGGTGTACAGACCGGCGAACGTTTCCTGCAACGCTCGCGCGACGCGCGCCGGCGTGTCCTGCAAACCGCTGCGGTCCGGGTCTTCCCCCACCGCCAGCAGCAACTCCCGAACTGCGGCCTCGGCTCTCGGCTGATCGAAGACAGGGGTCTCCAACGTGCTCGAGTTGGGCTGCGGCATCGAAGCTCCGTTCGTCATCAACCGTTGGACGGCGGCTTCGATCGGCCCCCGTCGTCACCCGAGTCTTCCGGCGGCTTGGCGTGCTGACCCGTGTGACCAGGTGAAGGATACGGCTGATACGGCGGATACGGTTGCCCCTGTTGCGGCGCGGGCTGTCCCCAGCCGTGCTGCGGCGGATACCAGTAGCCGCCCTGCGGCTGCCCCTGCTGCGGACCCTGCGGCGGCCACCCCGGGGCGTGCCAGCCCGCCGGTGCGCCGTAATCGGGCTGCGTCGAGCCGGGCTGCGGCTGCTGCGGGGGGTGCGCGCCGTTTCCGTTTCCACTGCGGGCCTGCTGGGCCTGCGCCGTGGCGGAAGCCTGTGCGATCGCCTTCTTGAACGCCGGCTCCGGCATCGGCTTGGGCCACGGCTCGCCGCGCTCGATCGCCAGCTCGCCCGGCGTCTTGATCGGCGGCTTGTCCGACGGGATACGCCCACCGAAGTCGTCGAACACCGTCAGCCGCGGCCGCTTCTTCACCTCGCTGAAGATCGCTTCGAGCTCCTTGCGGTGCAGCGTCTCCTTCTCGAGGAGCTCACCGGCAAGGGTGTCGAGCACATCGCGGTACTCGGTGAGGATCGCCCACGCTTCGGTGTGGGCGGCCTCGATCAGCTTGCGGACCTCGTCGTCGATGTCGCGGGCGACCTCGTGGCTGTAGTCCGACTGGGTGCCCATGGTGCGGCCGAGGAACGGATCGCCGTGCTCGGTGCCGTACTTGACCGCACCCAGCTTGGCGCTCATGCCGTACTCGGTGACCATCGCGCGGGCGATCTTGGTGGCCTGGCCGATATCGGACACCGCGCCGGTGGTCGGCTCGCGGAACACCAGTTCCTCCGCGGCGCGCCCACCCATCGCGAACACCAGCCGGGCGATCATCTCCGAGCGCGTCATCAGGCCCTTGTCGTCCTCGGGCACCGAGACGGCGTGGCCGCCGGTGCGGCCGCGGGCCAGGATCGTCACCTTGTAGATCGGCTCGATGTCGGGCATCGCCCAGGCCGCGAGGGTGTGGCCGCCCTCGTGGTAGGCGGTGATCTTCTTCTCCAGCTCGCTGATCACCCGGCCCTTGCGGCGCGGTCCGCCGATCACCCGGTCGACGGCTTCTTCGAGCGCGGCGGCGGTGATGATGGTGCCGTTCTCGCGGGCGGTGAGCAGCGCGGCCTCGTTGATGACGTTGGCCAGGTCGGCACCGGACATGCCGACGGTGCGTTTGGCCAGGCCGTCGAGATCGGCGTCGGGAGCCATCGGCTTGCCCTGCGAATGCACCCGCAGCACGGCCTTGCGGCCGGCCAGGTCGGGGCTGGTGACCGGGATCTGCCGGTCGAAGCGGCCCGGGCGAAGCAGCGCCGGGTCGAGGATGTCGGGTCGGTTGGTGGCCGCGATCAGGATCACGCCCTGGCGGTCGCCGAAGCCGTCCATCTCGACCAGCAGCTGGTTCAGGGTCTGCTCACGTTCGTCGTGGCCGCCGCCGAGGCCGGCGCCGCGCTGGCGGCCGACCGCGTCGATCTCGTCGACGAAGATGATGCAGGGGCTGTTCTGCTTGGCCTGCTCGAACAGGTCGCGCACCCGGGAGGCGCCGACGCCGACGAACATCTCGACGAAGTCCGAACCTGAAATCGTGAAGAACGGAACTCCGGCCTCGCCAGCCACCGCGCGGGCCAGCAGCGTCTTACCGGTTCCGGGCGGGCCGTAGAGCAGCACGCCGCGCGGGATCTTCGCGCCCAGCGCCTGATACCGGCTCGGGTTCTGCAGGAAGTCCTTGATCTCGTAGAGCTCTTCGACCGCTTCGTCCACGCCGGCGACATCGGCGAATGTCGTCTTCGGCATGTCCTTGGAGAGTTGTTTGGCCTTCGACTTACCGAACCCGAAGCCCATCCGGCCGCCGGTCTGCATGCGGGAGAACAGCACGAACAGGCCGACCAACAGCAGCAGCGGCAGCATGTACACCAGTAGCGAGCCCAGGATGCTGCCCTGGTTGACCACCGTGTTGGTCTTGATGTTCTTGGCGCTCAGGGCGTTGAACAGCTCGACCCCGTACCCCGTGGGGTACTTGGTGAGGACCTTGGTGGAGTTGTCGGTGTCGCCGTTGCCGTTCTTCAGCTCAAGACGCAGCTGCTGTTCGCGGTCGTCGATCTGCGCGCTCTTGACGTTGTCACTGGTGATCTGTGACATCGCCACCGAGGTGTCGATGGGTTTGAAGCCCCGGGTGTCGTCGCTGAAATAGAAGAACGACCAGCCGAGCAGCAGCACAACGGCGATCACCGTGAGTGTGCGGATCACGTTTTTGCGGTTCATCAAACATCGGCCGTTACGGCCCGGTCCTTCCGATATGCGCAGCTGGGATAGTTCAGGCTACCGCTAGGACAACGTCGGCAAGTCCCCCGATAGTTTCCGTCAGGCTTTCGTCGGTGTTCGCTGCGCGCCGAATCGGCCCTTCCTGCCGGAGTGAAGCTGTGCTTGGCTGGCACGGTGCTGGCTGCGACCGAACGGTTAGTCGACGTCGCCGACGTTCGGTTGCGGGTGCTCGAAGCCGGCGATCGCGGTGCGCCGGTGGTGATCCTGGCGCACGGATTCCCCGAGCTGGCGTACTCGTGGCGGCACCAGATTCCCGTCCTCGCCGAGGCCGGCTACCACGTACTGGCCCCCGACCAGCGCGGGTACGGCGGCTCCTCGGCGCCCGAGGCGGTTGAGGCCTACGACATCCACCAGCTCACCGGAGACCTCGTCGCGCTGCTCGATTCCGAAGTCGGCGCAGGCGCCGGCCAGGCGGTGTTCATTGGCCACGACTGGGGCGCGATGGTGGTCTGGCACACCGCGCTGCTGCATCCGGACCGGGTTCGGGCGGTGGCCGGGCTGTCGGTGCCACCGATTCCCCGGGCCCGGACCCGGCCCACCGAGCGGTGGCGGGAGAAGTTCGGCGAGGACTTCTACATGCTGCGCTTCCAGGAACCGGGCGTCGCCGACGCCGAGATGGCCGCCGACGTGGCCACCACCATGCGCGAGATGTTCGTCGACTTGTCGCCGTCCGCACCGCCCGGGTGGATCAGCCCGGACGAGCTGGCGTACTACGTGCGCGAGTTCGGCAGGACGGGATTCACCGGTGCGCTGAACTGGTACCGCAACTATGACCGCAACTGGGAGTCGACACCGTCGCTCGTCGACGCGCGGATCACGGTGCCCGCGTTGTTCGTCGGTGGGACCGCCGACCCGATCGGCTCGACGATGAACCCGGCCCGCGCCCGGGAGGTCGTCGCCGGGCCGTACACCGAGAAGTGGATCGACGGGGCCGGGCACTGGGTGCAGCAGGAGCGCCCCGACGAGGTGAACCGGCTGCTGTTGGAGTTTTTACGCGAAGTGGAGGCGTCATGACGCAGCGGCCGCTGAACTTCGGGGTGTTCATCACGCCGTTCCATCCCGTCGGCCAATCCCCCACTGTCGCCTTGGAATACGACCTCGAGCGAACGGTGGCGCTGGATCGGTTGGGCTTCGACGAGGCCTGGTTCGGCGAGCACCACTCCGGTGGGTATGAGCTGATCGCCTGCCCGGAGGTCTTCATCGCCGCGGTCGCCGAGCGCACCAAGCACATCAGGCTGGGCACCGGTGTGGTGTCGCTGCCGTATCACCATCCGTTGATGGTGGCCGACCGCTGGGTGTTGCTCGACCATCTGACCCGCGGCCGGGTGATCTTCGGGACCGGGCCGGGTGCGCTGCCCTCGGACGCCTACATGATGGGCATCGATCCGGTGGAGCAGCGGCGGATGATGCAGGAGTCGCTGGAGGCGATTCTGGCGCTGTTCCGCGCCGGACCCGACGAGCGGGTGGACCGGCACTCGGACTGGTTCACGCTGCGCGAGGCGGCGTTGCACATCCGGCCCTACACCTGGCCGTATCCGGAGATCTCAACAGCGGCAATGGTTTCGCCGTCCGGGCCACGGCTGGCCGGGCAGCTGGGCACGTCGCTGCTGTCGTTGTCGATGTCGGTGCCCGGCGGCTATGCGGCGTTGGAGGACGCCTGGGGCATCGTCGTCGACCAGGCCGCCAAGGCGGGCAGGCCCGAGCCCGACCGGTCGTCGTGGCGGGTGCTGGGGATCGTGCACCTGGCCGACACCCGGGAGCAGGCGATCGAGGACTGCACCTACGGGCTGCAGCATTTCGCGAACTACTTCGGCGCCGCGGGATTCGTGCCGCTGGCCAACGAGGTGGAGGCGGCCGAGCAGTCGCCGCAGCAGTTCGTCGCCGATTACGCCGCCGGGGGCAACTGCTGCATCGGCACCCCCGACGACGCGATCGCCTACATCAGCGACCTGCTGGAGCGGTCCGGCGGTTTCGGGACGTTCCTGATGCTCGGCCACGACTGGGCCGACCCGGTGGCCACCTACCACTCCTATGAGTTGTTCGCCCGAAAAGTCATGCCGCACTTCAAGGGACAGTTGCACGCGCCGCGGGCGTCGCACGACTGGGCGCAGAACAAGCGCACCGACCTGTTCGGCCGCGCCGGCGAGGCGATCATGAAGGCGATCGGCGAGCACGCGGGCGAACAGTGATTTCGGCGCGCAAACCGCCGCTGGGCGAACGAAAACGCGCCGAAGTCGGCTAGC
>JAEZIA010000114.1 GCA_023416315.1 Actinomycetes bacterium | reverse complement strand
ATCGTCCGCGTCGCGTGCCAGGTGCCCAGCGCCTTCGTGCCGGCCGCGCGCGCCTCCAGCGCCCGCCACCGAGGCCGCCCCGGCTGCGCCGTCGGCACCGGCGGCACCGACCAAGGAAGCTCAGCCGGTCAAGGGCCTGGGCATCGCGGGCGGGGCCAAGCGCCCCGGCGCCAAGAAGGCCGCCGCAGCACCTGCCGAGGCACCTGCCGCGGAGGCACCTGCCGCCGAGCCGGTGAAGGGCCTGGGCATCGCTGCGGGCGCCAAGCGACCTGGTGCCAAGAAGGCGGCTGCGCCTGCCGCTTCTGCGCCTGCCGCTGAGGCACCGGCTGCCGAAGCTCCGAAGGCGGAGCCGCCCGTCAAGGGTCTGGGCATCGCCGCGGGCGCCAAGCGACCCGGCGCCAAGAAGGCCGCCGCCGCTGCCCCGACGGAGACCCCGAAGGCGGAGGCCGCCACCGTCAGCCAGCCGGCCAACGTCGACCCAGACAAGGCTGAGACGGTCGAGCCCGCCAAGGCCGAGCCGCCGGTCAAGGGCCTAGGGATCGCCCCCGGTGCACGTCGCCCGGGAGCCAAGAAGTCCGCTCCGGCAGCAGCTGCTCCGGCCGAGACCGCGGCACCCGAGCCCGCCGCGCCTGCGGAGGCCAAGGCCGACGAGCCCAAGGCTGAGGCACCCAAGGCTGAAGAGCCGAAGGCAGAGCAGCCGCCGGTAAAGGGTCTGGGCATCGCGAAGGGCGCACGGCCGCCGGGCAAGCGCTAACCCACCGAAGCTGTAGTTAGCGACACCGCCACTCGCGATTCCGCGCGATAACTACAGCCTGGACGAGCGGCGAATACGGACTCAGCCGACCTTGATGAGCTGGAACGGCGCCTGGGTGATCTGGCCGCCGGGGCAGTCGCCGTTGGAGTCGGCGGTCACCGTACCCGTCAGGGTGGAGGCATTGACCGAGTAGGCGATGCGGACCGGCGCGTAGCTGCCGTCGTCGCACACCACGCCGTCGGGCTTGGTGACAATGAAGTCCCAGTGCCCATTGGTAAGGGTGGCAACGCTGGTCCAACCGACGCTGCTGCTGAGGTTGGCCCGGCAGCCGTCGACGACCGGCGCGCAGTTCGACGACGCGGTGACGACCGCTCCGTCGTCGCCGCCCTTGACGGCGTAGGTGCCATTGATCAACACCGGATCAGCAGTCGCAGAAGCAGCAAATCCCATCGCGGCAACCGCCGCCGCCGCGAAAGCAGTCGTCAGTGTGCGTGTGATCTTCACGTTTTATCCCTTTGCGCCGTCAGGCCGGTAGTGACGCCCCAAGTTAGCAGTCACTTCGACCTCGACCATGGCTGCTGCACAGCGAAATCACAGTTGTATCCGAGGCGTCCCACAATTGCATTCGAACCGTGACTTCCTACATCACAGCAAAGACACAAAACGGCATGGGCAAAACCAATTTGCGCTGGAATGGGAGAATTGCGCCGTGAGTACGCACCAATTGCCGTGGCACGGCACCAGCCAGCACCCGCGGCAGCGCACGTTCACGCAGTCCACCAAGCTGCAAGACGTTCTCTACGAGATCCGCGGGCCGATCCACGAGCACGCCAACCGGTTGGAGAACGAGGGCCATCGGATCCTCAAGCTCAACATCGGCAACCCTGCCCCGTTCGGCTTCGAGGCGCCCGACGTGATCATGCGCGACATGATCGCCGCGCTGCCCGACGCCCAGGGCTACTCCGACTCCAAAGGCATCCCGAGCGCACGCCGCGCGGTCTTCACTCGCTACGAGTTGGTCGAGGGATTCCCGCGCTTCGACATCGACGACGTCTACCTCGGCAACGGGGTCTCCGAACTCATCACGATGACCCTGCAGGCGCTGCTCGACAACGGCGACCAGGTGCTCATCCCCGCGCCTGACTACCCGCTGTGGACGGCGTCGACCGCACTGGCCGGCGGCACCCCCGTCCACTACCTGTGCGACGAGACCAACGGCTGGATGCCCGACGTCGCCGACCTGGAATCCAAGATCACCGACCGCACCAAAGCGCTCGTGGTGATCAACCCGAATAACCCGACCGGCGCGGTCTACAGCCGCGAGGTCCTCACCCAGATGGTCGAATTGGCGCGCAAGCACCAACTGCTGCTGCTGGCCGACGAGATCTACGACAAGATCCTCTATGACGACGCCAAGCACATCAGCCTGGCGACGCTGGCGCCGGACCTGCTGACACTGACTTTCAACGGGCTGTCCAAGGCCTACCGGGTGGCCGGCTATCGGTCCGGCTGGCTGATCATCACCGGCCCCAAGGAGCACGCCAGCAGTTTCATCGAAGGCATCAGCCTGCTCGCCAACATGCGGCTGTGCCCGAATGTCCCTGCGCAGCATGCCATTCAGGTCGCCCTTGGTGGACACCAGAGCATCGAGGACCTCGTTCTGCCGGGCGGGCGACTGCTCGAACAGCGTGACGTCGCCTGGAACAAACTCAACGAGATCCCCGGGGTGTCGTGTGTAAAGCCGACCGGCGCCCTCTACGCGTTTCCACGGCTCGACCCGGAAGTGCACGACATTCACGACGACGAGCAGCTGGTGCTGGATCTTCTTCTCCAGGAGAAGATCCTGGTCACCCAGGGCACCGGCTTCAACTGGCCGGCGCCCGACCACCTGCGGATCGTCACGCTGCCCTGGGCGCGCGATCTCAGCAGCGCGATCGAGCGGCTAGGCAACTTTCTCGCCAGCTACCGGCAGTAGCTCACCTCGGCGCCGCCGGCGCAGGTCGGCCGTCGCCAGCCGAAACAGGAACGCGGGATGCAGAAGTCGCAGTGGCGGATCGAAGAAGTTGTTCACCCTGAAGAACTTCTCGGCGACGACGACATCGTAGGAACACACCCCGAGGACCCGGTCCACGCACCGGTTGGCCACCCGCGTCGCCATCGACCGGCGCCCCTCGACCTCGGGGAATGCCAGATCATTCCCGGCGGCCATTTGCCACGCAATGGCAATGGATTTCGCGGCCTTGCGGAAGTACCGCCGCGGCAGATCGTTGGTGCCGGAACGTAGGCAGTCGCGCAGGGCAAGCGCGTCCAGCGCTCCTACCGTCATCCCCTGCCCGTAGACCGGGTTGAAACTGCAGATCGCGTCGCCGCACACCACAAGCCCGTCGGGGAACCGCCGCAACTTGTCGTAGCGCCGCCACTGGCTCGAGGGCATGCGGTGTCGGACCACTTCGCCCAGCGGTTCACCGGCCCGCGCCGCGGCCCAAACATGCGGCGGCGCATAGCCGTACGCGAAGTCCAGCATCCCCGCCCGGTCACACGGCGGCTCGTTGCCCAACATCCCCCAGACGGTGAACATCCACTGGTCGTTCTCGTAGCTCGACAGGAACAGCCCGGTGGGCCGCCCCGGTGCGGCGCCGATCACGACCACCTGTTCGACCAGACCCGGCGGGATGCGCAACAATTGACTGGCGTACGTGGTGCGCACGACGACGTGGTCTTCGGTCGGACATTGATAGCCGAGCTCTTCGAGCAACACCGGCGTGCGCGAGCCCCGGCCCATCGCATCGACGACCAGGTCCCCCATCAACCGTTGGTGCGTGCCGTCCGCACGGGCGACCAGCTGTACTCCGGTGATGCGGGTGCGGTCCGGCGTGGCGATCAGGTCGACGACGTCATGGCCGTCGAGGATCGTCACGTTCGGCACGGCCCGCAGCCGTCGTCGAACGTGATACTCCAGGAACGGCCTGCTGGTCAGGTACATCGCCGCCTCCGGCTGCTGCGAGACGCCGGTCCGGACGACGGTGTGGCCGCCGAACGAGACAAAGATCTTCGAGAAGTCGCCGTCGTCGAGGGAGACGCCACCAGCGTCGACGAGTTCCCGCAGGAAACCGGGGAACAGTTCGTCGATGATCTGGCCGCCCCGCCCGAGCAGCGCGTGAACGTGCCGGCCCTGCGGTATGCCGCGGCGGTTGACCGGTTCGAGCGGCAGATCGTCGCGTTCGACGACCGTCACCGTTCGGTAGAAATCACTCAGTACCCGGGCGGCAAGCAGCCCGCTCATGCTGGCACCGAGAACAATGGCATGGTCTCCGACGACGGCCATCCGTTCCTCCTGACCCCTGGTGAGATCAGCATGGGGCCCGGCGTGCCGGCCGCTTAGCGTAGTGGGCTACTTAATTCTCCGGCGATCCAGCCAACGCCTCTACCCTGTCCGGGTGGCGCATTCGCATTCGCATTCCGGCCCGACGCCGCTCGGCCCGCTCGCCGCCCGCATTGTCGTCGTCACGCTCGCCGTGATCGGCCTCGCGGTCGTGGTGGGCGCGGCACTGCTGTGGCCGAGCGGTTCGAAGGTCGATATCCCGCTGCCGTTCCAGAACACCGAGGGCGGGGCGGTCACCACCGAGGGCGGCCACGTGGTCTCGACCAGCTTGGCCGACTGCGGAAGCCCGTCGGCGGGACAGGTGCTGACCGCCGGTCCGGCGCCCGGTATCGCCGGCAGCGGGACGTGTGTGCAAACCGTGGTGGCCATCGACAGCGGCCCGAACCAGGGCGCATCGACCCTGCTGGAGTTCTCCCCCGGCCCGGGTCAGCCAAACCTGTTGGCGGGCGACTCCATCCGAATCTTCCGCCAGGTCGACCAGCAAGGCTCGACCAGTTACGGCTTCTACGACTACGAGCGCACCTGGCCGCTGATCGCGCTGGCGGCGGTGTTCGCCATCGTCATTGTGGCCGTGGCCCGTTGGCGCGGGCTGCGGGCGCTGGTCGGGATCGTCGTGGCCTTCGTGGTTCTGGTGGTGTTTCTGCTTCCGGCGTTGCGGGACGGCGCCCCCGCGGTGCCGGTGGCGCTGGTGGCATCCGCAGCAATTCTGTTCGCCGTCATCTACCTGGCGCACGGCGTCAGCCTGCGGACCAGCGCCGCGCTGCTCGGGACGTTGACCGCGATGCTGTTGGCGGCCGGGTTATCTTGGGCGGCAATCGAACTCGTGCACCTGACCGGGTTGTCGGAGGACCAGAACAACGAGGTGGCCGCCTATTTGGGGCATGTGTCGATCCAGGGCCTGCTGCTCGCGGGGTTCATCATCGGATCGTTGGGTGTGCTCAACGATGTGACCATCACGCAGGCTTCGGCGGTGTTCGAACTCGCGCACTCCGGTCATGGCTCGCGCAGACAGATCTTCATCAGCGCCATGCGGATTGGTAGCGACCACATCGCGAGCACGGTGTACACGCTGGTGTTGGCCTACGCCGGCAGTTCACTGCCGCTGCTGCTGTTGTTCAGTGTGGCCAACCGTTCGCTGCCCGACGTGCTGACTTCTGAGAGCGTGGCGATCGAGATCGCACGCTCGGCGGTCGGCGGGATCGCGCTGGCGCTGTCGGTACCGCTGACAACGGCGATCGCCGCGGTGCTGGCTACTCCTGGTCCAGCAGCTTCATCAGATAGCCGCCATAGCCCGACTTGACCAGCGCAGACGCCCGGCGGGCCAGCTGCTCGTCGTCGATGAACCCCATCCGCCAGGCCACCTCTTCGGGGCAGGACACCTTGAGACCTTGGCGGTATTCGATGGTGCGGACGAAATCGCTTGCGTCCAAGAGTGAATCGAACGTTCCGGTGTCCAGCCACGCACTGCCGCGGGGCAACACCTCGACCGTCAGCCGGCCCCGGTCCAGGTAGGTCTGGTTGACCTCGGTGATCTCCAGTTCACCGCGCGGCGACGGGCGCAGCTGGCGGGCGATCTCGATCACGTCGTTGTCGTAGAAGTACAGTCCGGGAACCGCATAACTCGACTTGGGTCTGGCCGGTTTCTCCTCCA
>JAEZIA010000111.1 GCA_023416315.1 Actinomycetes bacterium | reverse complement strand
GGGCAGCCGGGGGGCCGCCCAGCCCCCGGGCACCCCCACGGTCGACGTCGTCATGACGCAACTGCATGCCGGCGGCAAGTTCGACTCCGACTCCTACAGCGTGTCCGGCGGCCTTCACGGTGTCGGCGTCTCAGTGGTCAACGCCCTGTCCACTCGCCTCGAGGTCGAGATATGCCGCGAGGGGTTCCGCTGGTCGCAATCGTATGAACGATCGGTCCCGGGGACACTGCGCCGCGGTGCGGCAACATCGCGAACCGGGACCACGGTGCGCTTCTGGGCCGATCCGGAGGTATTCGAGACAGTCACGTACTCGGCGGAGACCATCGGCCGGCGTCTGCAGGAGATGGCCTTTCTCAACCGAGGCCTGACGCTGACTCTCACCGACCTGCGTACGCCGTGTGAGGGGCACCCCGACAGGCGCTCCTTTCACTACGCCCGCGGACTGGTCGACTTTGTCGCCCATATCAACGGCGCGAAGGAACCGATCCAGCCGACGATCATCGGCTATCACGGGGCCGCGACGGGCATCGAGGTCGAAGTCGCGATGCAGTGGAACGTCGGGTACACCGAATCGGTGCATACGTTCGCCAACACGATCAATACCCACGAGGGCGGCACGCACGAAGAAGGGTTCCGCGCGGCGCTGACCACGGTGGTCAACAGGTACGCCAAAGACAAGAAGCTGCTCAAAGACAAAGATCCCAACCTCACCGGCGACGACATCCGGGAAGGCCTCGCCGCCGTGGTCGCGGTGAAAGTCGCCGAACCCCAGTTCGAAGGACAGACCAAGACCCGGCTGGGCAACGCCGACGTTCGCTCAGTCGTGCAGAAGGTCTGTCACGAGGAGCTGACACATTGGTTCGACGCCAATCCCGCCGAGGCAAAGACGATCATCGCCAAGATCGCCTCGTCGGCCCAGGCGCGACAAGCAGCGCGCAAGGCCAGAGATTTGGTGCGTCGCAAACGCGCGACCGATATCGGTGGCCTGCCCGGCAAGCTGGCCGACTGCCGCTCCACCGATCCGAGTAAGTCCGAACTGTATGTGGTGGAGGGCGATTCGGCCGGCGGCTCGGCAAAGAGCGGCCGTGACTCGATGTTCCAGGCGATCCTGCCGTTGCGCGGCAAGATCATCAACGTCGAGAAGGCCCGCATCGACCGCGTGTTGAAGAACACCGAAGTCCAGGCCATCATCACCGCGCTGGGCACCGGCATCCACGACGAGTTCGACATCTCCAAGCTGCGCTATCACAAGATCGTGCTGATGGCCGACGCCGACGTTGACGGACAACACATTTCGACGCTGCTGCTGACGCTGCTGTTCCGGTTCATGAAGCCGCTGGTGGAGAATGGCCACATTTTCCTGGCCCAGCCGCCGCTGTACAAGCTGAAGTGGCAGCGCAGCGAGCCGGAGTTCGCCTACTCCGACCGTGAGCGAGACGGTCTGCTGGAAGCGGGCAAGAAGGCCGGCAAGAAGATCAACGTCGACGACGGTATTCAGCGTTACAAGGGTCTCGGCGAGATGGACGCCAAGGAGCTGTGGGAGACCACCATGGATCCGACGGTCCGGGTGCTGCGTCAGGTCACGCTCGACGATGCCGCAGCGGCCGATGAACTGTTTTCCATCCTGATGGGCGAAGACGTGGAGGCGCGGCGCAGTTTCATCACCCGCAACGCCAAAGACGTTCGCTTCCTGGATGTTTAACCCCGCGTAGGGACAAAGAGGACTCATATGACTGACACCACCCTGCCCCCCGGCGACGAAGCGGGCGACCGCATCGAACCCGTCGACATCCAGCAGGAGATGCAGCGCAGCTACATCGACTATGCGATGAGCGTCATCGTCGGACGCGCGTTGCCCGAGGTGCGCGACGGTCTCAAGCCGGTGCATCGCCGCGTCCTCTACGCGATGTTCGACTCCGGGTTCCGGCCCGACCGCGGCCACGCCAAGTCCGCGCGGTCCGTCGCCGAGACGATGGGTAACTATCACCCGCACGGTGATTCGTCGATCTACGACACCCTGGTGCGGATGGCGCAGCCGTGGTCGCTGCGCTACCCGCTGGTCGACGGCCAGGGCAACTTCGGTTCGCCAGGCAACGACCCGGCAGCCGCCATGCGATACACCGAGGCCAGGCTGACGCCATTGGCCATGGAGATGCTGCGTGAAATCGACGAGGAGACAGTCGATTTCATTCCGAACTACGACGGGCGCGTGCAAGAGCCGACCGTTCTGCCGAGCCGGTTCCCCAACCTGCTCGCCAACGGGTCGGGCGGCATCGCGGTCGGCATGGCCACCAACATCCCGCCGCACAACCTGCGCGAGCTGGCCGAGGCCGTGTACTGGTGCCTGGAGAACCACGAAGCCGACGAAGAGGCGACGCTGGCCGCGGTGTGCGAGCGGGTCAAGGGACCCGACTTCCCCACCTCCGGGCTGATCGTCGGATCCCAGGGCATCCACGACGCGTACACCACCGGCCGTGGTTCGATCCGGATGCGCGGCGTGGTCGAAATCGAAGAGGATTCCCGCGGTCGCACGCTGATCGTGATCACCGAACTGCCGTATCAGGTCAACCACGACAACTTCATCACCTCGATCGCCGAGCAGGTGCGCGACGGCAAGCTGACCGGCATCTCGAATATCGAGGACCAGTCCAGCGACCGCGTGGGTCTGCGCATCGTCGTGGAGATCAAGCGCGATGCCGTCGCCAAGGTCGTGCTGAACAACCTCTACAAGCACACCCAGCTGCAGACCAGCTTCGGCGCGAACATGCTGTCGATCGTCGACGGGGTGCCCAGGACGCTGCGCCTGGACCAGATGATCCGCTACTACGTCGCCCATCAACTCGATGTGATCGTGCGGCGCACCAGGTATCGGCTGCGCAAGGCCAACGAGCGGGCGCACATCTTGCGCGGTCTGGTCAAGGCCCTGGACGCCCTCGATGAGGTCATCGCCTTGATCCGCGCGTCGGAGAGTGCCGACGTGGCGCGGGTCGGATTGATGGAACTGCTCGACGTCGACGAGATCCAGGCTCAGGCCATCCTCGACATGCAGCTGCGTCGCCTGGCCGCCCTCGAGCGTCAGCGCATCGTCGACGACCTGGCCAAGATCGAGGCCGAGATCGCCGACCTCGAGGACATCCTGGCCAAGCCGGAGCGGCAGCGCGCCATCGTCCGCGACGAACTCAAGGAGATCGCCGACAAGCACGGCGACGACCGTCGCACCCGAATCGTCGCCAACGACGGTGAGGTGTCCGACGAGGACTTGATCGCCCGCGAGGACGTCGTCGTCACGATCACCGAAACCGGGTACGCCAAGCGGACCAAGACCGACCTGTACCGCAGCCAGAAGCGCGGCGGCAAGGGCGTGCAGGGCGCCGGCCTCAAGCAGGACGACATCGTCAAGCACTTCTTCGTCAGCTCGACGCACGACTGGATCCTGTTCTTCACCACCCAGGGTCGGGTCTACCGCGCGAAGGCCTACGAACTGCCGGAGGCCTCGCGGACCGCGCGCGGCCAGCACGTGGCCAACCTGCTGGCGTTCCAGCCGGAGGAGCGCATCGCGCAGGTCATCCAGATAAAGAGCTACGAAGACGCCCCCTATCTGGTGTTGGCGACCCGCAACGGTCTGGTCAAGAAGTCGAAGCTGACCGACTTCGACTCCAACCGCTCGGGCGGCATCGTCGCGATCAACCTACGCGAGGGCGACGAGCTGGTCGGTGCGGTGCTGTGCTCGGCCGAGGACGATCTGCTGCTTGTCAGCGCCAACGGCCAGTCCATCCGGTTCTCGGCGACCGACGAGGCACTGCGCCCGATGGGCCGCGCGACCTCGGGGGTGCAGGGCATGCGGTTCAACGAGGACGACCGGTTGCTGTCGCTGAACGTGGTGCGGGAGGGAACATTCCTGCTGGTGGCGACCGCCGGTGGTTACGCCAAGCGCACCGCGATCGAGGAGTACACCCCGCAGGGCCGCGGCGGCAAAGGCATCCTGACCATTCAATACGACCGGCGCCGTGGCAGTCTGGTGGGCGCATTGGTGGTCGATGAAGACAGTGAGTTGTACGCCATCACCTCAGGTGGGGGTGTCATCCGCACCGCCGCCCGTCAGGTCCGCAAGGCCGGGCGCCAGACGAAGGGCGTTCGCTTGATGAACCTGGGTGAGGGCGACACACTGTTAGCCATCGCCCGCAATGCCGAGGAGCAGGACAGCACGGACGAAGTGGCCGGGCTGGAACCTGAATCCGACGCAGAGTAGCGCGGCAGGGCGACAGGTTAGGAGTGGCGGTGAGTGCACCGAACGAGCCGGGCCAACCCGGACCGAGCGAGGGCCCGGGTAACGGGAACGGCTCGGCCGATCGGGCCGGCACCCGACTCCCCAACGGAGGGGCAGGCGAGACCCCGCCGTGGCAGCGCGGTGCCGCGCGAGCGCGGCAGGGCGGTGGCGCACCACAGCGACCCGCCGGCGAAGGGCAGCCCCGGCAGCCTGCGCCGCCGGGCGGCTCCCCGAGCATCGAGCAGCGGGTGAACCGGTTCATCAGCGGCACTGCCGCCCCCGATCTGAGCGGCGGTGGCCCGCAGCCCGAGCAGCGTCCCGAGCCGCGAGCCGAACAGCGTCCCGAGGGCTATACCAGCGAGCTGCCGGACCTGTCCGGAGCGACACCGCCGAAGCCCGTTGCGCAGCAACGTAAACCGAGCCCGGAGCAGCCGGCACGCCAGGGCGCCCCGAGCTCGCGGGTGCAGGTGGGCGCGAGCCGCTCGCGCGGTCCGGTGCGGGCCAGCATGCAGATCCGGCACATCGATCCGTGGAGCGCGCTGAAGGTCTCGCTGCTGCTGTCGGTGGCGTTGTTCTTCGTGTGGATGATCGCCGTGGCATTCCTGTATCTCGTGCTCGGCGGCATGGGTGTGTGGAGCAAGCTGAACAGCAACGTCGGGGATCTGTTGACCGCCACCAGCGGTGGCGGCGGCGAATTGGTGTCCAGCGGCACGATCTTCGGCGGCGCGGCATTGATCGGTCTGGTGAACATCGTGCTGCTGACGGCGATGGCCACCGTCGGCGCGTTTATCTACAACCTCAGCACCGACATCGTCGGCGGTGTCGAGGTCACACTGGCCGACCGGGACTAGCGCCGACCACCGGTTTGGGTGCGGTGCCCCCGGTGCGGTAATCTCGTCGCTCGGTCGTATGTGAATACGGGCCTATAGCTCAGGCGGTTAGAGCGCTTCGCTGATAACGAAGAGGTCGGAGGTTCGAGTCCTCCTAGGCCCACGATGTCCTGGTCATCGGGAAGGGCGCCCGTGCGGATTGCACTGCTGTTGGTGGTGTTGGCCGTGTCTTTTCTGGGCGCGGCGATCATCGGTAAGCGCCGCGGCGAGATCTGGCACACCCTCGACGACTGAGACAGTTCGGGGCCTTAGCTCAGTTGGTAGAGCGCTGCCTTTGCAAGGCAGATGTCAGGAGTTCGAATCTCCTAGGCTCCACAACGATTCGACGGGCTCGCCCGATCGCGGCGGCTGCTCACATCGGCCGTGTCAGCCGGGCACACCTGACAAGTTATTGCTGGCTGGTAGGCACAGCGAGGCGTCGCGCCATCGTCTTCTTGCATCGACGACAGGTGAACGTATCCCTGTCGAGCAACAGCGTCTGCTCGTGACTGCAAATCCCGCACTTCACTTTCGTGCGAGACAAGGACCCCCAACCCATGTTGACATCATGCATCGTCACACCGTTTTCGGGAAGCAAAATCAATGCCCGCTACCGTCCGGTAATTGACTTTTCAGCAAACTCAACTACGTCCGGAGCCCGCACCAGCTGTGGTTTTGCTGTGAAAAGCCACGTGAGGGCTGTAGTGAGATGGGCTAAATCTTCGGCGCGACCTCGACACTGGGCGGCAAGGCCGACGGTTCCGGCACCGACGAACGTCGGGCAATCACGAACGCGACCGCCCCGCCGACCGTAGCCAGGCCCAGGAAGCCGAACACGAACAACCGCCGCCGGCGCCGGTGCTGCGCCTTGCGCGCATCCTGCAACATCTGAGGCAACTCGGCGAGGACCTCCTTGACCGCCTCGGCCTCCTTGGCGACCTCCTGTTGCACGGCGCGGGCCTCCCGGGCGCGGCGCTTGATGGCCTCGGCGGCCGATTCGGCCGAATGCGCGGTGATGCCGATGACGCCGCGGGTGATATCCACCGGACCCACCGCGGTGTAGTGCAGTCCACGGTTCAGCCGCTCGCGCGACGTGAGCTTGAGTTCACTCTTGCGGCCCATGAGTCCTCCCGACACTGGCGGTGCATTGATGTCCTCAACACTGCCACAGCGCCCCAGGGGTGGCCGCGGGATCGGGCACACGGCGGTAGTGGCAGACTTGGCTTCCGTGACGAGCGACATTGCGACTGCGACCGCGACCCTGCACACCAACCGAGGCGACATCAAAATCGCGCTGTTCGGCAACCACGCCCCCAAGACCGTGGCCAACTTCGTCGGCCTGGCCCAGGGCACCAAGGAGTACTCGACGCAGAACGCGTCCGGCAGCACCTCCGGCCCGTTCTACGACGGTGCGGTGTTCCACCGCGTCATCGACGGCTTCATGATCCAGGGCGGCGACCCGACCGGTACCGGCCGCGGCGGCCCGGGCTACAAATTCGCCGACGAGTTCCACCCCGAGTTGCAGTTCGACAAGCCCTACCTGCTGGCGATGGCCAACGCCGGACCGGGCACCAACGGCTCGCAGTTCTTCATCACCGTCGGCAAGACCCCGCACCTCAACCGCCGGCACACCATCTTCGGTGAGGTCGTCGACCCCGAGTCGCAGAAGGTCGTCGACGCGATCGCCACCACGGCTACCGATCGCAATGATCGGCCCACCGACGACGTCGTGATCGAGTCGGTCACCATCTCCTGATCGCTCAGACTGCAGTTGTTGTACGCGTTCCTCGAGTGAGCGCGTCAACAACTGCAGTATCAGCGTTTAGCGGCCGGCGAATCCCGCGTCGGTCAGTGCGTCGAGCACGTCGACCGGATCGGTGCCAAGGTCCCATCGGCTGAGCACGATCAGCCGGTCAGAGGTCGTGTCGATCTCCAGCAACCGGGTCTTACGGCCGATCCGGCGGAACTCCGTGATGCGGATCAGCCTGATGTCGACGGCCCGCAGCGTCTGAGTCCGAAACCATCCGCGGTACACCAGGGCGTCACCGGTGATAGCCAGCCGGGGTCTTGCTCGCCATGATCCGATTGCGAACACGACAAGACCCACCGCAGCAAGCCCGGTGAGGATGCGGCCCGGGACGTCTGTGACGACGGTCACACAGACGATTGCCATCAAAATGCCGCCGATGCCCAGAGCAGCGAGTGCCGGAGTTTTCGGCTCCCATTCAGTTTGCTGCATAGGGTTCTTCAGCACGTCTACCGTGGCCGATGCAGTTATCCACAGGCGCTATCAACAATGGGGATGAATCACACGCGTGTGATTGGGTGACCAGGAGGTTGCCAGCGTCAAAACGGGATGTGCACAGCACGAGTCGGCTACTGTGTTCGGCGCCGTTCAGCGCCACCGCATCGTCAGCAACAACCCCGTGATCATGAATCCGAACGCGATCGCGTAGTTCCACGGGCCGAGCTCGGCCATCCACTGCAGCGCGCTCGGGGTGTCGTAGCCGGAGGCGGCGAGCTGGAAGACCAGCAGCCACGCGAGGCCGATCAGCATCAGACTGATGAACAGCACGACGAACCACACACTCGACGGCCCGGCCTTCACCTTCACCGGAGTACGGCTCACCGGGTTGATCGTGAAGTCGTTCTTCTTGCGAACCTTGGACTTGGGCATGGGTACCTTCGGGCCGGGACTCTTTTCTGCGACGATGGTGCGCAGATCGCTTATGAGATTAACGCAGCGGCGCCGCGACCCGATAACTCCGGCAGCAGCGACGACGGGCGCCCCGCGCTCGGCGTGGCGATTCGGCGTCCCGGTGGTGTGCCTGCTGGCCGGTGTCCTGCTGGCCGCCACCCACACCGTTTCCGGCGGCAGCGAGATCCGCCGCAGCGATTCCCCCCGGCTGGTCGACCTGGTGCACGACGCGCAGAACTCCGTCGACCGGCTCAGCGCGCAGCGCGACGGCTTGGCCACCCAGATCGACTCCGCCCACGGCGGCGGCGCCGGCACCGCGCTCGCGGCGATGCAGGCCCGCGCCGATGAGCTCGCCGCCGCTGCCGGCCTGAATCCGGTGCACGGGCCCGGGCTGGTCGTCACCCTGTCCGACGCCCAGCGCGACGCCAACGGCCGTTTCCCGCGCGACGCCTCCCCCGACGACCTGGTGGTGCATCAGCAGGACATCCAGGCCGTCCTCAACGCGCTGTGGAGCGCCGGCGCGGAGGCGATCCAAATGCAGGACCAGCGCATCATCGGCACCTCCGCACCGCGCTGCGTCGGCAATACCCTGCTGCTCAACGGCCGCACCTACAGCCCGCCGTACACGATCACCGCGATCGGCAACGCGACCGCCATGCAAGCCGCGCTGGCCGCCGCTCCCCTGGTCACGCTGTACAAGCAGTACGTCGTGCGATTCGGGTTGGGTTACAGCGAGCAGGTCCGCGACGACGTCGAGGTCGTCGGCTACACCGAGCCGGTGCGGATGCGTTACGCCCAGCCCGTGGGTCGGGTTGGTTACTGAGCCTCACCACCACAGGTAACCTGGCCTGATGCAGGTTCTGGTCGTCGACAATTACGACAGTTTCGTGTTCAACCTCGTGCAGTATCTGGGTCAGCTCGGGGTGGACGCGCAGGTCTGGCGCAATGACGACCCGCGACTGGCCGACGAAGCAGACGTCGCCGCCCAATTCGACGGCGTGCTGCTCAGCCCCGGGCCCGGCACCCCGGAACGCGCCGGCGCCTCGATCCCGTTGGTCCGCGCCTGCGCCGCCGCGGGTACCCCGCTGCTGGGCGTGTGCCTGGGCCACCAGGCCATCGGTGTCGCGTTCGGTGGAACCGTCGACCGCGCGCCCGAGTTGCTGCACGGTAAGACCAGCACCGTGTACCACACCAATTGCGGTGTACTGCAAGGACTTCCGGATCCGTTCACGGCGACGCGGTATCACTCGCTGACTATCCTGCCGGAGACCATGCCGGCCGAGCTGGAGGTCACCGCCCGCACCGAAGGCGGTGTGGTGATGGCGGTCCGCCACGTTCAGCTGCCGATCCATGGCGTGCAGTTCCACCCGGAGTCGATCCTCACCGAGGGCGGTCACCGGATGCTCGCCAACTGGCTGGGCTACTGCGGGCAGGCGCCCGAGGAGTCATTGGTGCGCCACCTCGAACAAGAGGTCGCCGACACCGTGCGGCACGCTCTCGGCGAGCAGGCCGTCAGCTAGGACGCGAAGCTCAGCGTGATCGTCGCCCCGAAGGTCACCGCGCTGCCCGGCGACGGGCTCTGGATCACCACCGCGTGCGACGGCTGACCGCTGTTCTGCACGTCGCCGCCCTTGTCGAGCACGCCGGTCCAGCCCAGGCCGCGCAATCGCGGCTCGGCGTCGGTCCAGAACATGCCCCGCAGGTCCGGCATCACGAACTGGTTGCCCTTGGACACCTTGATCTGAATCACGGTGTCCTGCGGGACGGTCTGCCCGTCCGCAGGATCGGTGCCGACCACCTGACCCGACGGCTCGGTGCTGTCGGTCGGCACCGGCAGTGTCTTGAGGAAGCCCGACGCGGTGAGGATCTGCTGCGCGACGTCGACCGTCTGCCCGGCCACCACCGGCACCTCCGCGGTCTGCGGCCCGTTGCCCACCACGACGGTGATCTCGTTGGTGATCGCCGAGGTCTGGTTGGCCGGCGGAATCGTGGACAGCACCTTGTCCTTTTGCTCCGGCGTCGACGGTGAGTTGGTCTGCTTGAACTTGCCGAACCCGGCGTCCTTGAGTTTCTGCACACAATCGGCGTACGACAGGTTGTTACTGCAGTCCGGGATCTCCCGCTGCTCGGGGCCGGTCGAGATGTTGATCACGATCTCGTCGCCGGCACTGGCCTGCGAGTTCGCCGCCGGGTCGGTGTCGATCACCTTGTCCGGCGGGACGGTGTTGTCCGGCTTCTGCTGCGTGCGGATCTTGAAACCCTTGTTCTGCAGCGCGGCGATCGCGTCGGCCTGCGCCTGGCCCCGCACATCGGGCACCTGCAGATCACGCGGGCTGCCGCTGACCATGTTGATGCCGATCGTCACCACCACGGTCAACACGGCCAGCACGGCCACGACGATCAGCCAGCGGCCGATCGACCCACCGGCCCGCTCGCTGTCGGTGAACGATCCCTGCCGGGGGATCTCGTCGGTGTCCTCGCCGCGGGTGGGTGTCGCCGGCGCCGCGTTGAGCAGCGAGGTGCGCTCGGCGGGGCTGAGGATCTTCGGGGCTTCGGGGGCTTCGCCGTTGTGCACGCGCACCAGATCGGTGCGCATCTCGGCCGCGGTCTGATAGCGGTTGTCCGGGTTCTTGGCCAGGGCCTTGAGCACCACCGCGTCGAGCTCGGGGGAAATGCCCGAGTGCTTCTGCGACGGCGGCACCGGGTCCTCGCGGACATGCTGGTATGCCACCGCCACGGGCGAATCACCGATGAACGGCGGCTCACCGGTCAGGATCTCGTACAGCACACAGCCCAGCGAGTAGACGTCGGAGCGCGCGTCGACGGGTTCGCCGCGGGCCTGCTCGGGAGACAGGTACTGGGCGGTGCCGATCACCGCCGCGGTCTGGGTGACGCTATTGCCGGCATCGGCCAGCGCCCGCGCGATGCCGAAGTCCATCACCTTCACCGCGCCGGTCTTGCTGATCATGATGTTGGCCGGTTTGACGTCGCGATGGATGATGCCGTGCTGGTGGCTGAAGTTCAGTGCCTGGCAGGCGTCGGCGATGATCTCGATCGCCCGCCGGGGCGGGATCGGGCCGTCGGTGTGGACGATGTCGCGCAGGGTGACCCCGTCGACGTACTCCATCACGATGTAGGGCAGCGGACCGTTGGCGGTCTCGGCCTCCCCCGTGTCGTAGACCGCGACGATCGCCGGGTGGTTCAGGGCGGCGGCGTTCTGCGCCTCACGACGAAACCGCAGATAGAAGCTGGGGTCGCGGGCCAGGTCGGCGCGCAACACCTTGACCGCGACGTCGCGATGCAGTCGGGTGTCGCGAGCCATGTGCACCTCGGACATGCCGCCGAAGCCGATGATCTCGCCCAGCTCATAGCGGTCGGACAGGTGCTGTGGGGTGGTCATCGCGGTTTCTTGTCGTGTTGGCCGGGCTCGGACAGGGCGGCAATAGCCACACTGGCGGCCGTGAATCGGATGGGCCCGATCTGCTCTCCAGGATTACCGGTGACCGGGCCATCCGTCCAACCCGTGGGCGCCACGCCGGCATCGCCGGTGGGTGTCACGGTGTCGGTGACGGTCTGCTCGACGGGCCGGTTGTCTTTGCGGTCGCGGTCTGCGAGCACGATCAGGATCGCGCTGATGATCGCCAGCGCACCCAGCACACCCGCGGCCCACAGCAGCGCCCGTTGGCCGGAGGAGAACGTGCGCCGCGGGGGCGGCGGACGGTGGCTGCCGGTGGCGGCACGTGGCCGTGTCCCCGTCGCGGGGGCGGTGGGCAGGCGCGGCGAGCTACCCGGGATCGACGCCGGGGTGGCGCGGATGGTCGGCGCGGAGTTGGGCCGCGGCGGTCGACGACCGGCCCGCACCGCCGCGACGGCGTCGGCGAACTGCCCGCCGTTGCGGTAGCGCATGCCCGGGTTCTTCACCAGCGTGATCTCGATCAGCTCGCGCACGTTGGGCGGCAGATCGGCCGGCAGCGGCGCCGGCGTCTCCTTGATGTGCTTCATCGCCACCGTCAGCGCGCCGTCACCGATGAACGGCCGCTTACCCGAAACCGCTTCGTAGCCAACGACTCCCAGCGAGTAGACATCGCTGGCCGCGGTGGCGTCGTGACCAAGCGCCTGCTCGGGTGCGATGTACTGGGCGGTGCCCATCACCATGCCGGTCTGGGTGACCGGGGCGGCGTCGACGGCCTTGGCGATACCGAAGTCGGTGAGCTTCACCTGGCCGGTCGGTGTGATGAGGATGTTGCCGGGCTTGACGTCGCGGTGCACCAGACCGGCGGCGTGGGCGACCTGCAGCGCCCGGCCGGTCTGCTCGAGCATGTCCAGCGCGTGCCGCAGCGACAGCCGTCCCGTGCGCTTGATGACGGAGTTCAGCGGTTCCCCGTTGATCAGCTCCATCACCAGGTACGCGGTGCGGCCCTCACCGTCCATATCGGTTTCGCCGTAGTCGTGCACGGCCGCGATACCCGGGTGGTTGAGCATGGCGACGGTGCGCGCCTCGGCGCGGAACCGGTCGACGAACTCAGGGTCGGAGGAGAACTCCTGCTTGAGCACCTTGACCGCGACCCGGCGTCCGAGCCGGCTGTCGACGGCCTCCCACACCTGGCCCATACCGCCGGTGGCGATGAGCCGCTGCAGCCGGTACCGACCGGACAGCGTCACTCCTACGCGGGGACTCATGGCTTGCCTCGCTTCGCTCGCCTGCGGGGGCTCATGGCTTGCCTCGCTTCGCTCGCCTGCGCGGGCTCATGGCGCCCCCTGTAGCGCCGCCGCAATCGTGGCCCGCCCGACCGGTGCGGCCAGCGCACCGCCGGTGGCGTTCAGCCGGTCGCCGCCGTTCTCGATCAGCACGGCCACAGCCACCTTGGGCTTCTGGGCTGGGGCGAAGGCGATGTACCAGGCATGCGGAGGGGTGTTGCGCGGGTCGGTACCGTGCTCGGCGGTGCCGGTTTTGGATGCGATCTGCACGCCGGGGATCGCCCCTTTCTGCTGAGTCATCTGTTCGGCGCCGACCATCAAATCCGTAAGTTTAGCCGCGACCTGCGTCGATACCGCACGCCGCTGTTCTTGCGGGGCCGCGCTGCTGATGTTCGACAGGTCGGGCCCCTTGAGGCTGTCCACCAGGTAGGGCTGCATCATCACACCGGAATTGGCGATCGTCGCCGCCACCAACGCGTTCTGCAAAGGTGTCACCGCCACGTCTTTCTGGCCCATGCTCGACATCCCCAGGGCGGCGGCGTCGGAGACCGGGCCGATGGTCGACTCCGCCACCTCCAACGGGATCGGCGCCGGTGGGCTGTCGAACCCGAAGGCCTGCGCGGTGTTACGCAGGGCGTCAGCACCCACCCGGATACCCA
>JAEZIA010000097.1 GCA_023416315.1 Actinomycetes bacterium | reverse complement strand
CCGTCCGGCTGCTCGGCCTGGTGGATCACGAGGTCCTGGAATACCACTGGGGATGCGACTGGGTGGTCTGGGACGCCGACCGGACTGCGCAACAGCACGCCCAACACGGCGAGTACACCCTGCGCCGGGAAGGCGAAGCGACCCGCGTCCGGTTCGACATCACCCTCGAGCCGTCCACTCCGCTGCCGCAGTTCCTGGTCAAGCGGGCCAAGAAGCTGGTGCTCACCGCCGCCACCGAAGGTCTTCGCCGTTATGTGCTCGACGGCAAGGGTTCGCTTCAGCCCGAGTAGATCGGAATGTCGTCCGGGCGGGGCGGTGTTGGCGCAAGTATGACGACCGGAGTGGTGCTACTGCCGAATCCCGACGCCGACAACGCTGTGGACGACGTGATCGACCAAGCCCGTGGTGCCTACGCCGCGGGTGTGCGGCAAGTGTGGTTCGCGCAGCGGTTCGACCTCGACGCCATCGCGTTGGCCGCGGTGGTCGGGGCGGCGGTTCCGGGGCTGGGTGTGGGCACCTCGGTGGTTCCGCTCAACCCGCGGCACCCGCTGATCGTGGCCGGGCTGGCGCAGACCGCGCAGGCCGCCAGTCACGGCAACTTCAGCCTGGGCCTGGGCCTGGGTGCCCATGCCCCGGAGCGGGTGGCGTTCGGCCGGGCGTGGCCGAACACCATCACCCGGCTGCGTGAGCACCTCACCGTGCTGCGATCCGTATTCGACACCGGTGCAGTACATTTCCACGGCTCCGAGCTGTCGGCCGATCCGGAATGGGAGGTCGGGGTGCCAGGCGGCGGCCGGGTGCCGGTGTATGTCGCGGCGATGGGACCCAAAGCTCTCGCGGTCACCGGTGAACTGGCCGACGGGACGTTGCCGTACCTCGCCGGGCCGCGCACGATCGGTGAGTTCATCGTCCCGACAATCGGTGCGGCGGCCGCCCGAGCCGGCAGGCACGCTCCACGCGTGATCGCCGCGGTGCCGGTTCTGGTCACCGACGACGAGAGTGCCGGCCGCGCGATCGCGGCCGAGGAACTCGGCTTCTACACGACGATTCCGTCGTATCAGAACGTGATCGCTCGCGAAGGTGTGGACAGCGTCGCCGAACTCGCCGCCGTGGGTTCGGCGCAAACCGTGCTGCGCCGGCTGCGGGCCTATCTCGATGCCGGAGCCACCGATCTCGTGCTCAGCCCGTTGCGATCGCAGCTCGCTGCTCCCGACACCCTATGGGAGGTCGCGGCCGCCCTTTAGGGCGCTCAGCCGGCTGATGGCTTCGTCGAGGGTGTCGTCACGTTTACAGAACGCGAAGCGCACCAAGTGATTCCACGCACCGATGTGCGGTGACGCGGGGTCGCAGAACGCCGACATCGGGATCGCGGCGACCCCGGCCCGGCCGGGGAGTTCCGCGCAGAACTCGGTGCTGTCGGAGTAGCCCAGCGGTCGCGGATCGGCGCACACGAAGTAGGGGCCCGCGCTGTCGTGCACCGCGAAGCCCAGCTCGGTCAGGGCCGCGGACAGCCGGTCCCGCTTGGCCTGCAACGAATCACGCAGCGCGGCAACCCAGGCGTCTTCGGCATTGAGCGCATAGGCCACCGCGGGCTGGAACGGCGCGCCGCCGACATACGTCAGGTACTGCTTGGCCGCCCGCACGCCGGCGATCAGCTCGGGACTGCCGCAGGCCCAGCCGATCTTCCAGCCGGTGCAGTTGAACATCTTGGCCGCACTCGAGATCGTCACCGTGCGCTCGGCCATCCCGGGGTACGCGGCCAGCGGCAGATGCCGCCGGCCGTCGAACACCAGATGCTCATAGACCTCGTCGGTGATCACCAGCAGGTCCGCGTCGACGGCCAGGGCCGCCAGCGCCCGCAGGTCGGGATCGGCCAGGACCGTCCCGGTCGGGTTGTGCGGTGAGTTGACGATCAGCGCCCTGGTCCGCGGGGTCACCGCGGCGCGAAGGGCGTCGACGTCGAGCGCGAAGCCGCGGCCGTCGGGCACCAACGGCACCGCGACGCGGTGGCAGCCGGCCATCGCGACGACGGGGGAGTAGGAGTCGTAGAACGGCTCGATCAACAACACCTCGGAGCCCGGCTCGACGAGGCCGAGGACGGCGGCGGCGATCGCCTCGGTGGCCCCGACGGTCACCAACACCTCGTTCTCGGGGTCGTACTCGACGCCGTAGTGCCGCTTGCGTTGAGCGGCGATCGCCTCGCGCAGCGGCGCGATGCCCAATCCCGGCGGGTACTGGTTGACCCCCTCGGCGATGGCTTTCGACGCGGCCTCCAGCATTCCGACCGGGCCGTCCTCGTCGGGGAAGCCCTGGCCGAGGTTCACCGCGCCGATGCGCGCGGCGAGCGCCGACATCTCGGCGAAGATCGTCACCGCGTACGGCTGCAGCCTGGCGACCGGAGCCGGGCGGCCGGCGGCATTGAACCCCGTCATAGCGGGCGAGCCTACTCAGTTGGCCCGTGATGACGCGCCTACCGGGGGTATCGTGACCGCACGCGTAGGTCAGGGTTGCCGCGCGAGGAGTATGACCGCCGATGGGAACAGTCAGAACACCGCGAACCGGGGCCACTGGCCCGCGGCCATCGTCGGTGGTGCGCGCGGTCCACGAGCTGTTCGTGGCCGGGGAGGTCGACGCCGCATACCTGGCTGAATCCCTTCGCCCGGTGGTCGCCAAGAGCTGGCAGCGCAGTCTGGCCAAGGGCGTCGACCCCGGCGCGGCGGCGCGAACCGCGCCACTCGCGGAGGAGCTGTCCCGGTTGCGCGAGACGCATCCGCTGGCGCCGGCGTTACCGGTGATTCGGCGATTGCTCGTCGACGACGCGACGGGCTCTGGAGTGTTGGTCGCGGTCAGTGACGCCGCAGGCACGCTGCTGTGGGTGGAGGGTGACGCAGGCGCCTGCCGCCGCGCGGAGGCAATGAACTTTGTTCCCGGGGCGGACTGGAGTGAGCGCGGCGCCGGCACCAACGCGCCGGGCACCGCACTGGCGGTCGATGCTGAGCTGCAGATTTACGGCTCTGAGCACTTCTCCCGCGTCGTGCAGCCGTGGAGCTGCACGGCGGTGCCGGTGCACGACCCGACCACCGGTGCACTGCTCGGCGCGGTGGATCTGACCGGCGGCTCGCGGGTCGCGACGCCCCAGACGCTCGCGCTCGTCCGAGCCACCGTCGTAGCGGTCGAGACCCAGCTGGCGCTGTTGCGGCTGACCGGAGAGCCCGTCGCGGATGCCGCACAGCGCCCGCGGCTGACGGTGCTGGGATCGGAGCGGCCGCGTTGGCTGGTCACCCATTCGTTCGGCCACCCGCGCGCAAGTGTGTTGACCGGTCGGCACGCGGACATCCTGGTGCTGCTCAGCCGCCATCCCGAGGGTCTGAGCGCCGACCACCTGGGGATGCTGCTCGACGACAAGGACCTTGACGTGGTCACCGTGCGCGCCGAAATGTCGCGGCTGCGTAAGGTCGTCGGTGCCGACACCATCGACTCGCGGCCTTATCGCCTGCTGGTACCGATCACCACGGACCTCGGCGAGGTGTACCAGGCGCTCGACACCGGTGATGTCACCGCGGCGCTCGATCGTTATCCGGGACCCCTTCTGCCGCAATCCGTTTCGCCTGCCATCGGACGACTCCGAACCGAACTGACGATGACGCTGCGCGCGGCGGTGCTGTCCTGCGGCGACCCACTGGTGTTGCACCGCTGGCTGGACAGTGCCGACGGCCGAGACGACCGAGACGGTTGGCGCCGGTTGCACGACGGCACCGCGCCCGGCTCGGTGCAGCAGGCGCAGGCGCGCGGCAAATTGGCCGGATTGGACTTTGACCTGGCCTGATCGGGCCTGCCACGGTGCGCGATGTCGTGCAACCGTGCTGCAACCCTGAATTGCCTACTTTCAGTGACGACCGACACATTTCGTCGTCCTATAGGCAGGAGAACGCCATGACCGTATACGCGAGGCCCGGTGCGGAAGGCTCCGTGATGTCGTTCGCGGCCCGCTACGACAACTTCATCGGCGGTGAATGGACCGCGCCGGTGGGCGGTGAGTATTTCGAGAACCGCACGCCGGTCACCGGTGAGGTGTTCTGTGAGATCGCCCGCTCGACCGGGGCGGACATCGAGCTCGCCCTCGACGCTGCGCACGCCGCCGCACCGGCCTGGGGTAAGACGTCGGCCGCCGAGCGCGCGGTGATCCTCAACAAGATCGCCGACCGCATCGAGGCGAATCTGGAGTCGATCGCGCTGGCCGAATCCTGGGACAACGGCAAGCCGATCCGCGAAACGCTCAACGCCGATATTCCGTTGGCAGTGGACCACTTTCGCTACTACGCCGCGGCGATCCGGGCGCAGGAGGGGTCGCTGAGCCAGATCGACGAGGATACCGTCGCCTACCACTTCCACGAGCCGCTGGGTGTGGTCGGCCAGATCATCCCGTGGAACTTCCCGATCCTGATGGCGGTGTGGAAGCTCGCACCCGCACTGGCGGCCGGTAACGCGGTGGTCCTCAAGCCGGCCGAGCAGACCCCCGCCTCGGTGCTCTACCTGATGTCACTCATCGGTGACCTCATCCCGCCCGGTGTCATCAACGTGGTCAACGGGTTTGGCGTGGAAGCCGGCAAGCCGCTGGCATCGAGCAACCGGATCGCCAAGATCGCGTTCACCGGTGAGACCACCACTGGCCGGTTGATCATGCAGTACGCCAGCCAGAATCTGATCCCGGTCACCCTCGAGCTCGGCGGCAAGAGCCCCAACATCTTCTTCTCCGACGTCCTCGCCGCCAACGACGACTACCAGGACAAGGCGCTCGAGGGTTTCACCATGTTCGCCCTCAACCAGGGCGAAGTCTGCACCTGCCCGTCGCGGTCGCTGATCCAGGCCGATATCTACGACGAGTTCCTGGCGATGGCCGCGATCCGCACCAAGGCAGTGCGGCAGGGCGATCCGCTCGACACCGAGACGATGATCGGTGCGCAGGCCTCCAACGATCAGCTGGAGAAGATCCTGTCCTACATCGAGATCGGGAAAAGCGAAGGTGCACAAATCATCACCGGCGGTGAACGGGCGCAACTCGGCGGCGATCTCAATGGCGGCTACTACGTGCAGCCGACGATTTTCACCGGGGACAACGCCATGCGGATCTTCCAGGAGGAGATCTTCGGCCCGGTGGTGTCGGTGACGTCGTTCACCGACTATGACGACGCCATCGACATCGCCAACGACACCCTCTACGGACTCGGTGCCGGGGTGTGGAGCCGCAACGGCAACACCGCCTACCGCGCCGGGCGCGACATCAAAGCCGGCCGCGTCTGGACCAACTGCTACCACCAATACCCGGCCCATGCCGCGTTCGGTGGCTACAAGCAGTCCGGCATCGGCCGGGAAAACCATCTGATGATGCTCGACCACTACCAGCAGACCAAGAACCTGCTTGTCTCCTACTCCAACAAAGCCCAGGGCTTCTTCTGAGCGTTCGCAACCACTTTCACGGAAGGACACAATCATGACCCAGACACTCGGCGCATCCGCCGCCGCAACCGACACCGGCACCATGCGCGCCGCCGTCGTCACCGCATTCGGAGCGGCGCTACAGGTCACCGACCTGGACCTGCCCACCCCCGGCCCCGGCGAAGCTCTGGTCAAGCTTGAGACCTCCGGGGTCTGCCACACCGATCTGCATGCCGCACACGGAGATTGGCCAGTCAAGCCCCAACCACCGTTCATCCCCGGCCATGAGGGCTACGGCACCGTCGTGGCCCTCGGGGACGGGGTGACCGACCTTGAGCTCGGCGACAAGGTCGGTAATGCCTGGCTGTGGTCGGCATGCGGCTCCTGCGAATACTGCCGCACCGGCTGGGAAACGTTGTGCGAGAGCCAACGCAACGGCGGTTACAGCGTCAACGGCAGTTTCGGCACCTACATGCTCGTCAATGCCGCCTATGCCGCGCGGATTCCGGACGGCGTCGATCCGCTGGAGGTCGCGCCGATCCTGTGCGCCGGCGTCACGGTGTACAAGGGCCTGAAGGTCACCGACACCCGGCCGGGGCAGTGGGTGGCGATTTCGGGCATCGGCGGCCTGGGGCACATCGCGGTGCAGTACGCCCGCGCGATGGGCCTGCGAGTGGTGGCCGTCGACGTCGATGAGGCCAAGCTCGCGCTGGCCGAGCGCCTCGGCGCGGAAGTCACGGTGAACGCCAAGACCTCCGATGTGGTCGAGGAGGTGCACAAGGCCACCGGCGGCGTGCACGGAGTGCTCGTCACCGCGGTGCACCCGCAGGCCTTCGGTCAGGCGATCGGCTTGGCCCGGCGCGGCGGAACGATCGTGTTCAACGGCCTGCCGCCGGGCGACTTTCCAGCCCCCATCTTCGACATCGTGTTGAAGGGGTTGACGATTCGCGGTTCGATCGTCGGTACCCGCCAAGACATGGCCGAGGCGCTCGACTTCTACGCCCGCGGCTTGATCCATCCCACGGTGCAGGCCGCCAAGCTGGACGAGATCAACGAGGTGTTTGCCCGGATGGAGCGCGGCCAGATCGACGGACGCATCGTCATCGACTACCGCTGATTATCTGCGGATTCGTCAATTGCGGTCTACCGCGTGCGGATGGTTGGACGCCTGCGCGCGGTAGCGGTGGCGGTCCTCGCGGCGTTAGCTCTGCTGCTGGTTCCCGCGGTCGCCCTGGCCGATCCGGCGGGATCCCAGCCGGGTGTCTACGGCGACCCG
>JAEZIA010000067.1 GCA_023416315.1 Actinomycetes bacterium | reverse complement strand
TCTGTGTCTGGGGGCCCGTCAGCACGGACCCGCGCTTGCCGGTAGCCGCTATCGGCTACTCAACCTGGTCCTCACCCGGAGCACCCCACCGCGGTTGGAGGGTTGCCGGCCAGCGAGCCGGGGCTTGACGCTGGCGCTCATGACCGCCTCAAAGAGTAGCGCACCGCCGTAATGGGAGGCCAGCGGGATATCCGGCGTGACCTGGGGTACGCAATGTGACATAGACCTCTGCGCGGATCCGGCAACCTCGATCACGTAGCGTCGGATGCGACGAGATACTGATAGCCGCCATCGCACCTGAACGCCCAGGAGACAACCAAACATGAGCGCCGAGCAACCCACCATCATCTACACGCTCACCGACGAGGCGCCGCTGTTGGCGACTTACGCGTTCTTGCCGGTCCTGCGCACCTTCGTCGAGCCGGCCGGTATCGACGTCAAGACCAGCGACATCTCGGTGGCCGCGCGCATCCTCGCCGAGTTCAGTGACCGGCTGACCGAGGAACAGCGGGTGCCGGACAACCTCGCCGAGCTGGGTGCGCTGACCCAGGACCCGAGCGCCAACATCATCAAGCTGCCGAACATCAGTGCCTCGGTGCCGCAGCTCATCGCCGCGATCAAGGAGCTCAAGGCCAAGGGCTACGACCTTCCGGACTTCCCCGGCGATCCCAAGACCGACGAGGAAAAAGAAATCCGCCAGCGCTACGGCAAGATCCTCGGCAGCGCGGTGAATCCGGTTCTGCGCGAAGGCAACTCGGACCGCCGCGCCCCCAAGGCGGTCAAGGAGTATGCCAAGAAACACCCGCACAGCATGGGGCAGTGGTCGCAGGCATCGCGCACCCACGTGGCCACGATGAAGACCGGCGACTTCTACCACGGCGAGAAGTCGATGACGCTGGACAAAGACCGCAACGTCCGGATGGAGCTGAAGACCAAGAGCGGTCAGACCATCGTCCTCAAGCCGGAGGTGAAACTCGACTCCGGCGACGTCATCGACTCGATGTACATGAGCCGCAAGGCGCTGATCGACTTCTACGAAGAGCAGATCGACGACGCCTACAAGACCGGCGTGATGTTCTCGCTGCACGTCAAGGCCACGATGATGAAGGTCAGCCACCCGATCGTGTTCGGCCACGCGGTCAAGGTGTTCTACAAGGACGCCTTCGCCAAGCACGGGAAGCTGTTCGACGAGCTCGGCGTCAACGTCAACAACGGGCTGTCCGACCTCTACGACAAGATCGAATCGCTGCCCGCATCGCAGCGCGAAGAGATCATCGAAGACCTGCACAAGTGCCACGAGCACCGGCCCGAACTGGCGATGGTCGACTCGGCCAAGGGCATCTCGAACTTCCACTCACCGTCCGACGTCATCGTCGACGCCTCGATGCCCGCGATGATCCGCCTCGGCGGCAAGATGTACGGCGCCGACGGCCGCACCAAGGACACCAAGGCCGTCAACCCGGAGTCGACGTTCTCCCGGATGTACCAGGAGATGATCAACTTCTGTAAGACCCACGGCCAGTTCGATCCGACCACGATGGGCACCGTCCCCAACGTCGGTCTGATGGCGCAGAAGGCCGAGGAGTACGGCAGCCACGACAAGACCTTCGAGATCCCCGAGGACGGCGTCGCCGACATCGTCGACAACGACACCGGCGAGGTGCTGCTGAGCCAGAACGTCGAAGAGGGCGACATCTGGCGGATGCCGATCGTCAAGGACGCCCCGATCCGGGACTGGGTCAAGCTGGCCGTGAACCGGGCCCGGCTGTCCGGGATGACGACGGTGTTCTGGCTCGACGACGAGCGCCCACACGAGAACGAACTGCGCAAGAAGGTGAAGGCCTACCTCAAGGAGGAGGACACCGAGGGTCTGGACATCACGATCCTGCCGCAGGTGTGGGCCATGCGGTACACCCTCGAGCGGGTGATCCGCGGGCAGGACACCATCGCCGCGACCGGCAACATCCTGCGCGACTACCTCACCGACCTGTTCCCGATCCTGGAGCTGGGCACCAGCGCCAAGATGCTGTCGATCGTGCCGCTGATGGCAGGCGGCGGGCTGTACGAGACCGGTGCCGGCGGTTCGGCGCCCAAGCACGTCCACCAGCTGGTGGAGGAGAACCATCTGCGCTGGGATTCGCTCGGTGAATTCCTCGCGATCGGTGCCAGCCTCGAGGATCTGGGCAACAAGACCGACAATCCGAAGGCCAAGGTGCTGGCGACCACGCTGGACACCGCGGTCGGAGAGTTGTTGAACGAGAACAAGAGTCCGTCGCGTAAGGCCGGCGAGCTGGACAACCGGGGCAGCCAGTTCTACCTGGCGCTGTACTGGGCGAAGGCGCTCGCCGAGCAGACCGAGGACAAGGAACTGGCCGAGCACTTCGCGCCGCTGGCCAAGACGCTCGCCGAGAAGGAAGACGCGATCGTCGCCGAGCTCAACGAGGTGCAGGGCAACCCGGTCGACATCGGCGGCTACTACTACCCGGATCGGGAGAAGACCACCGCGGTGATGCGGCCGTCCAAGACCTTCAACGAGGTGCTCAGCTAGCCCACATGACACGAGCAGACGCAGAATCGCACTTGTAAGCCGCAAACTGTGCGATTTTGTGTCTGCTCGTGCTTGGTTTCAGGCCCTAGCCGGCGGGATTGGCCTGCCGCGCCGGCGGGATGTGGGCGTCGACCCACTCGATGATCAGGTTCGCGATGCGTTCGGGCGCCTCGAACATCGGGATGTGGCCGACGCCGTCGAGCTGGGAGACCTTGTCGATCTCCGGGATGTTCTTCAGGAAGTGCTTGGTGAACCGGGGGTGCGGCAGTACTCGGTCGCGTTCGCAGACCACCAGATGGGTGGGGATCGTGGTCTCGGTCAGCTCCATCAGCCCCGGCATCAGCAGGGCCTTGATCAGCAGCTGGTAGTAGGCCGGGCAGTGGGTGACGTCGTCGATGATCTCCTGCAGCTGCACCTCGGTCAGGCCGTGCGGGGTGGCACTGATCGGCACGCTGGCGGCGGCTTTGGCGCCCGGCAGCGCCAGCGCCCGTTCGCGCAACGCCAGGGCGGTCAGCCAGACGGGTAGCCCGGCGACGAACTTGCCGACGATCTCGTACTTCACCGGCGACCAGCGGTGCCAGCCGCCGGCCGGGGCGATCGCGGTCAGGGTTCTGGCCCGTCCCCGTCGTTCGAGCTCGAAGGACACCCAGCCGCCGAGCGAGTTGCCGACGATGTGCGCGGTGTCCCAACCCAACTCGTCCAGCTGCGCCTCGACGTGATTTGCCAGGGTGTTGGTGTCGAGGAACCACGACCGGCTGCGCGGGCCGCCGTTGTGACCGGCCATCGACGGTGCGAACACCTCGTAGCGGCCGGTATCGGCCAGCCGCGGTGCGACGTCGGTCCAGACGTAGGAGGACATCATGAACGGGTGCAGGAGCAGGATCGGTTCGCCAGCCCCTAGATGAATCGCTTCGCGGGTCGCCACAACCCGACCGTAAAGGTGATACCGCCGGTACCGCAAGATAGGTTTTCTCCCGTGATCGTGACCACCATCAATGTCAACGGCGTGCGCGCCGCGGTGCGCCAGCGTTCGGAAGAAAACCTCGGCCTGCTGGCCTGGCTGTCGGCGACCTCGTCGGATGTGGTGTGCCTGCAGGAGACCCGCTCCGACGACGAGCAGATCGCCGAGGCGCTGGCCCCGGCGGTGGCCGACGGCTGGCACCTGGTGTCGGCCAGCCCGCATCTCAAGGGTCGCAGCGGTGTCGCGATCCTGTCTCGCACCCCGTTCGCCGCGGTCCGGATCGGCCTGGCGGCAACCGAATTCGAGTTACACGGCCGCTACGTCGAGGCCGACCTGGCCAACGGTGCGACGGTGGGCAGCGTGTACGTCCACACCGGCGAGGCCGGCACCGACCGCCAACTGGAGAAAGAACGGTTCATGGCCGCGCTGGCCAAGCGGATGGCCGAGCTGGCCGCCGATGGCCGCGACGCGGTGATCTGCGGCGACTGGAACATCTGTCATCGTGAGGCTGACCTGAAGGCCTGGAAGGCCAACGTCAAGAAGGCCGGCTTCCTGCCCAGCGAGCGGCAGTGGCTGACCGATCTGCTGGACACCGGCTGGGTCGACGTCATGCGCAGGCTCAACCCCGATGTCGCGGGCCCGTACAGCTGGTGGTCGTGGCGGGGCAAGGCATTCGACAACGATGCGGGCTGGCGGATCGACTATCACCTCGCCAGCGAAAGCCTGGCCGCCCGGGCTGTGGCCGCCCGGGTGGAAAAGCCCGCCGCGTACGCGCTGCGCTGGTCCGATCACGCGCCGGTGACCGTCGAATTCGGCTGAACACCAGAATGGGCCAGTCGCCTCGGGGGGATGAGGCGACCGGCCGATGGTCGGGGTGAACTAGTAGCTGCCGTTGATCCAAGCGCCCCACGGGACGTACGTGGTGGCCGGCGAGGCGTAGGTGGTCGGGGCGTAGAAGTTGCCGGTGGTGGAGCTGTCGTCGTAGTAGTTGAGGCTCGTCGAGGCGTTGGCCGGCCCGGCCAGGCCGACGGCGGCGCCGCCAATGACAGCGGCGGCAAGTGCGGGAGCGGCGAGCAGAGCTGCGAGGCGGTTCTTGTTCATGAGGTCAATCATTCGTCGTGGGCGCCGCCGCGTCGATCCGCTGACCAGCCGTTTTCGTTGTCCCCCGATTGGGGGACAGATCACCGGTGACCGTAAGGTTTGCCTCGTGAGCGTGCTTATCAAGAACGTCCGAGTGTTCGACGGCCTGTCCGGCTCCGTGGTGCCTGGTCATGTGTTGGTCGACGGTGCCAAGATCACCGCCGTCGATACCTCGCCGATCGCCGAATCCGCTGCCACGACCGTGATCGACGGCGGTGACCGGGTGCTGATGCCGGGCATGATCGACGCCCACGCGCATCTGGTCGGGATGGCGAACACGCTGCTGGACCTGGCGATGGCCTCGCAGACCCAACTTGCGGCGAGCACCCTGGCCCGCGCCAAGGGCACGCTGCTGCGCGGCTTCACCACCGTGCGGGACATGGCTGGCGACACCGTCGGGATCAAGAAGGTAATCGACGGTGAACCGGCGCTGGGTCCGCGCATCTATCCCAGCCAGGCGGCGATCTCGCAGACCGGCGGGCACGGCGATTTCGGCTTTGTGTACGAGCGCCCGACAGCGTTGGGCGGTAACGAATCTCGGGCCGAAACCATCGGGTTCATGCGCGTCGCCGACGGCGCCGAGCGAGTGCTGGCCGCGGTGCGTGAGCAACTCAAGCTGGGCGCGTCGCAGATCAAGCTGATGGCCGGCGGCGGCGCCGCGTCGCTCTACGATCCGCTCTACACCGTGCAGTTCACCGAGCAAGAGATGGCGGTCGCGGTGGCGGCCGCCGCCGACTACGGCACCTACGTCGCCACCCACGTCTACAACGTCACCGGCATCCGCCGGGCGGTACGGGCCGGGGTGAAGTCGATCGAGCACGGCCACCTCGCCGATGAGGACACCGTGGCCATGTTGGCCGAACGCGAGGTGTGGCTGTCCACCCAGCCGTTCGCCGAGCACGACCACAGTTTCCTGAACCCGGCCAGCGCCGAGAAGAACCGGGAGATCTGCGGCGGCACGCCCCATGTCTACGAGTGGGCCCGCAAGCACGGGGTGAAGCTGGCCTGGGGTACCGACCTGCTCTTCGAACCGGAAAAGGTTGGGCTGCAAAGCGAGATGATGGCCCGCCTCGGCGAGTACATGAGCAACGTCGACGCGCTCAAGATCGTGACATCGGGCAACGCCGAGCTGCTGCGGCTGGCCGGCGACCGGGACCCGTACTCCTCCGGTCGGCTCGGTGAGATCACCCCTGGAGCGTGGGCCGATCTGCTGGTGGTCAACGGCGATCCCACCGCGGACCTCGGCGTGCTGGCCGACGCGGACACCGGCCTGTCGGTCATCGTCAAAGACGGCGTGGTCGTCAAGAACACGCTGGGCTAGCAACCCTGCCGGTTGGGGCCGTCGAGCGCCGTGGTCGCGCCGTCGACGGCGGCGGTCACCGCGTCCAGCACGCGGGGATCCCAGGTCAAGGCGGTGTCGCGGGCGAGCTTGGTCAGCGTCGATACATAGTCGCTGTGGGTGTCGTCGAGGGTCAGGCAGCGCCGGTGCGGCAGCACCGTGTCGTCGACGTCGCGGGCCAGGGCGCTGCGCAACTCGACCACCCCGTCGTTCGGCCACACCGCCGGGTCGGCGGGATCCGGGTGGGTGAACCGATCCCCGCCGATCAGCGTGACCGGGATGCCGTCGAGGACACCGGCTTGAAAGGTGTTCCAGCCCTTGGGTCCGGTCAGGTAGGACGCTTCAAGCTCGCGTGCCGATCCGGAAACATGAACGGCAGCAATGTCTCTGGCATACCCCTTCATCTGGCTTTCGCAGAACCGGTCGCCGAGGCAGGCGTTCAGCCCGACGCTGCCCTCGGCGAAGTTCGCCAGATAGGATCCTTGCCACGGTGTTCCGAGCGTCGTCAGCGATCGCACCGTCACCGGTGAACGTTGTGCGCGAAGGGTCCTGATCGCCGCGCGCGAGTAGAGTCCGCCCATCGAGTGCCCGACGAAGTCCACCTCGTCGATGTGCTTCTCGGTATGCAGCCACTCGACGAACCGCGCCAAATGCTCGCCGGCGAGGTCGATGCTGCCGGTGCTGTCGAGCGTCACGGCCGCGGGCAGCGGCGCCGGGCAGGCGGCGAACGCGCCGTGGCCCGTGGTGTCGTGCACCTGACCAGGCCCGGCCATGGCCGGTGCGGTGAACACCGAATGCCCTGTGCCCAGCAGGTGTTCGCGCAACGGAGTGTGGTCGGTGCCGGCGGACAACCCGATCAGACACGCCGCCTCCGGTGCGGTGAAGGGCGCGGTGCTGGCCAGGCCGGAGACCAGGACGACTGCGCGCGACGGCGGACGCGTCTCGGTAGCGCCGTGCGAGCAGCCGGCCAGCAGCACCGCCGCCACCAGCGTCAGGATTCGCCGCACTACGACGGGCAGCCTTCCCGATTGGGCCCGTCGAGCGCCTTGGGTGCCCCGTCGATGGCCTGGTGCACCACCTCGAGCACCTGCGGGTCCCACGTCAGCGCCGTCTTTTCTTCCAGCCCAGCCTGATTGGAGACGTAGATGCTGTGGGTGTCGTCAAAGGTGTGGCAACGCCGATGCGGGAGCACCGGGTCGCTGATGTCGCGGGCCAGTGCACTCTGCAGCGCCACCAAGCCGTCATTGGGCCACACCGCGGGATTGACCTGGCCGTCCCGGTTGAACCTCTTGCCACCGATCAGCACCACCGGGATCTTGTCGAGCACGCCGGACTGGTGTTCGTTCCAGCCGTCCCTGCCCATCAGGAACGCCTGGTTGACCTCCCGGCCCGACCCCGCCATGAGCCGTTTCACCTCGTCGGCCATGCCTTTCATGGCGGTCTCGCAGAACGCGTCGCCCTTGCAGTCGCTCAGCGGGATCAGGCCGTTGGCGTAGTCGGACAGGTAGCTTCCCTGCCACGGCGTGCCGATCGTGGTCAGCGAGCGCACCTTCACCGGCGAGTTCGTCGACGCCAGCACCCGGATGGCGGCGCGGGAGTACAGCCCGCCCATCGAGTGGCCGACGAAGTCGACCTCGTCGACGCCGCGGTCGGTGTGCAGCCAGGTGAGGAACCGGGCCAGGTGTTCGCCCGCGGTGTCGATGCTGCCGGTCGAGTCCACGGTCATGTTCTCCGGCAGGGTGATCGGGCAGACCCCGAACGGGCCGAAGCCGGTCTGGTCGACCACCTGGCCACGCCCGGCCATCGCGGGGGAGGTGTAGACGGTGTAGCCCTTGCCCAGCAGATACTCCCGCAGCGCGGTGTCGGTGTTGCCCGCGGCCAGGCCGGTGGCACACGCCTGGTCGGGGCCGGTGAAGGGAGACGTCGCGTTCCCGCCGGACACGATGACCACCGCCGTCGACGTCGGACGCTTCTCCTCGGCGGATTTACTCTCGCATCCGGCCAGCCCACACACCACGGCCGCGGCGGCGGCCAGCGCCAGTACTCCTCGCACGAAGCAGGATGCTAGCGCCGACGGGCTTCGTGACAGGATTGACGCACCATGAACAGCTCATCTCGACGCGTCGTCTTCTCCGGCGTCCAACCCACTTCCGATTCGCTACACCTGGGCAATGCGCTCGGCGCGATCAGGCAGTGGGTCGGGCTGCAGGACGACTACGACGCGTTCTTCTGTGTGGTGGACCTGCATGCGATCACCGTGCCGCAAGACCCCGCCACGCTGCGCCGGCGCACGCTCGTGACGGCCGCCCAATACCTCGCGCTGGGCATCGACCCGGACCGGGCGACGATCTTCGTACAGAGCCAGGTGCCCGCACACGCCGAGCTGGCGTGGGTGCTGGGCTGCTTCACCGGTTTCGGCCAGGCCTCCCGGATGACCCAGTTCAAGGACAAATCGCAGAAGCAGGGCGCCGACGCCACGACGGTGGGCCTGTTCACCTATCCGGTGCTGATGGCCGCCGACGTGCTGCTCTACGACACCGACTTGGTTCCGGTCGGTGAAGACCAGCGCCAGCACCTGGAGCTGGCCCGCGACGTCGCCCAGCGGTTCAACGTCCGCTTCCCCGACACCTTCGTCATCCCCGAGCCGATGATCCCCAAGGTCACCGCGAAGATCTACGACTTGGCGGACCCGACCGCGAAGATGAGCAAGTCCGCGGCCACCGAGGCCGGCCTGATCAGTCTGCTCGACGACCCGAAGGTCTCGGCCAAGAAGATCCGTTCCGCCGTCACCGACAGCGAGCGGGAGATCCGCTTCGACGTCGAGGCCAAACCCGGGGTGTCCAACCTGTTGACGATCCAGTCGGCGGTGACCGGCGTCGAGGTCGACGCGTTGGTCGCGGGCTACGAGGGCCGCGGCTACGGCGACCTGAAGAAGGACACCGCGGAGGCCGTCGTCGAGTACGTCACCCCGCTGCAGCGGCGGGTCGACGAGTTGCTGGCCGACCCGGCCGAACTCCAGGCGATCCTGGCCAAGGGCGCCGACCGGGCCCGCGAGGTGTCTGCGAAGACCATCGGACGGGTATATGACCGGTTAGGGTTTTTGCCGACGAGTCCGTAGACGCTGCGGGAGGCTGGGCATGTCAGAACCGGCCGAACCGGGCCGCCTGGACCGGCTACGGGCTCGCTACCACTGGATCGATCACCTGATCCGGGCCGGCGAGCGCTACCAGAAGGTCAAGGGCGACTTCTACGCCGCCGGCGTCACCTACTTCACGATCTTCGCCCTGTTTCCGTTGCTGATGGTCGGCTTCGCCGTCGGCGGTTTCGTATTGGCCAGCCGGCCGCATGTGCTGGCCGATATCGAAAACCGAATACGGACAACCATTTCCGGCGATTTCGGCCAGCAGCTGATCGAGTTGATCGATTCGGCGATCGACTCGCGCACCTCGGTGGGCGTGATCGGTCTGGCCACCGCCGCGTGGGCCGGGCTGGGCTGGACTGCGAACCTGCGCGAGGCGCTGAGCCAGATGTGGGATCAGCGCGTCGAGGAGCAGAACTTCATCCGCACCAAGCTGTCCGATCTGGGCGTGCTGGTGTCGGTGTTCGTCGCGATCAGCCTCACCATCGGCCTCAGCGCGCTGGCCGATCCCTCGCTGATGAGCAATGTCCTGGAGTGGGTGGGTGTGCCACACCTGGTGGGCCTGGGCACGCTGTTGCGCATCACGTCGCTGGTGATGTCGTGGGCGGTGTCCTGGCTGTTGTTCAGTTGGATGATCGCGCGGTTGCCGCGGGAGTCGGTGAGCTTCCGCAGCAGTGTGCGGGCGGGTCTGCTGGCGGCGGTGGCGTTCGAGATCTTCAAGCTGGTGGGGTCGATCTACCTGCGATCGGTGGTGCACGGCCCGGCCGGTGCGACGTTCGGCCCGGTGCTGGGTCTGATGGTGTTCGCCTACATCACCGCCCGGCTCGTGCTGTTCGCCACGGCGTGGGCGGCGACGTCGAAGGACAACATGCGGCTCGAGCCGGTTCCCGCGCCCGGCCCGGCCGTCATCTCGCCGCGCGTCGGCCCGGACGAGGGCCTGAGCACCCGGCAGGCGGTCGCCGCGGTCGCGGTCGGTGCGGTTGGCGCGCTGGGGGTTTCGCGGCTGTGGCGCCGGAGGCGTTGACTTCGGCGCGTTTTCCGCCGCTGAGCGAACGAAAACGCGCCGTAATCACCGGCCGCGCGCGGGCCGGTTGTTGATCGCGCGGGCCACCATGATCAGCCCGAACACGACCAGCGTGCCGACCACGCCGACGCCCACCCGTACCGGTACCGCATCGGCTTCGGGCAGCAGCGGGGCGGCGGCCTTGACCGCGGTCGCCTCGTCCGGCTTCGGCGGCAGCAGCGACGGATCCGGGTCGATCAGGTTGCCGATCCGGGTGCCCGGCGGGCTGGCGAAGCCGTAGTCGAGCAGGCGCGCGGCCTGCTGCCACGGCGGGATCGGCTGGCGGGTGCCGCGCAGCAACACCGCCACCAGTCGGCGGCCGTCGCGGTTCGCGGCACCGACGAACGTCTGCCCGGCATCGTCGGTGTAACCGGTCTTCCCGCCGAGCGCGCCCGGATAGTTGTAGAGCAGTTGGTTGTCGTTCTCCAGCTCATAGCCGGGATGGTCGGCGTCTTCGCCCGGCTTGGCCGGATGCCCGGGGAAGTTATAGGTCTGGGTGGCCACGATGTTCGCGAAAGTCGGGTTGGCCCAGGCATATCGGTAGAACAGGCCGATGTCGTAGGCCGACGTGCTCATGCCCGGTCCATCCAACCCGGACGGGGTGGCGGCGCGGGTGTCCTGCCCGCCCAGCTTGCGGGCCAGCCCGTTGATCTTCTGCAGTGCGGTGTCCCAGCCGCCGACCTGCATCGCCAGCGCGTGCGCGGCGTCGTTGCCCGAATGCATCAGCAGGCCGTGCAGCAGATCGTTGACGGTGTAGCGGCCGCCCTCGTCCACCCCGACCCGGGTGCCCTCGGCGTTGGCGTCGTCCTGCGTGCCGACGACCATCTTGTTCAGCGGCAGCTCGTTCATGGCTTGCATGGCGATGAGGACCTTGATGATGCTGGCCGGCCGGTGCCGGCCGTGCGGGTCGCGCGCGGCGATGACGTCGCCGGTGTCGAGGTCGGCGACCAACCACGACTCCGCCGAGATGTCCTCGGGAACCGGCGGGGTGCCCGCTGCCACGATCACGCCGCAGCCCGCGAGCGCGTCACCACCGACCGGCTTGGCCGGGACGGGAAGCGGTTGCGGCGGGTCGCCGGCCTTGGGCACTTCGGAGGCGTCGACCGCGGGCGGAGTGGTGACCCGGTACGGGCAGGTGTTGGGGTCCGGGTCGGCCCAAGCGGTCGCCGACGTACCCACGACGCACAGCGCCGCGGCCACTGCGGCAGCACACCGCGCCAAGATCTTCGAGCTCGCCATCGAGTCGCAGAGTAGGTGATCGCAGCACCGAATTCGGGGAGCCGCGCTGTGACAGGAGTGGTTATTGTTACAAATCGAGATAGGCGACGGCGGGCGAGCCGATGCACCCCAGCCACAGCTTCCCGTCGTGCTCGACCAGCCCGGTGGCCAGCGCGAACCGCGGATCGACGGTCTTGACCTGAGCTCGCAGCCGACCGTCGAGGTCGATCGCGATCGCCCACACCACCGGCTTGGGGCTCGGCATCCAGCCGTACGGCAGTCGCCACAGCAGCCGGCGCAGCACCGGCGCGCGCGGCGCCAGCCATTCGCCGACCGCGTTGCGTTCGCTGACCAATGCGACCCAGATACGCCCGTCCGGCGCCAGCGAGATGTTGTCCGGGTAGGCGGGCAGGTGCTCGATCAGCGGCACCGGCTCGCCGACCCCGGATGCGGTCAGCGGGTACTTGGACACCCGGCATCCGGTGGTCTCGGCGACCACCAGTGCCGACTCGTTGGCGGTCAGCGCGATCCCGTTGGCGAACCGCAGACCGGTGGCCAACGTCGTGACGGTGCCGTCGACGTCGCGGCGAAACAGCGACCCGCTCGGCCGAGCCTCCAGGACCGCGCCCTTGTAGTACTCGTAGCGGAAGCGTGCCGTCGATTCGGTGAAATAGATTGTGCCGTCCGAGGATTCGACGACATTGCTGCAGAACATCAGCGGCCGGCCGGCCACCTCGCCGACCAGCGTTTCGAACGTGCCGCTGCCCGGATCCAGGCGCAGCAGTCCGCGGTGACTGTCGCAGATCAGCAGCCGCCCGTCACCGGCCACCGCCAGGCCCAGCGGCCGCCCGCCGGTGTTGGCGACCACCTCGGGTGCCCGGTCCGGCCGGATCCGGATGATTGCCCCGTCGTCGGTCCCGGTCCAGATCGCTCCGTCGGCGCCGACCACGACGTCCTCGGGTGCGTGGCCCGGGACGGCGATGACGCGCAGGGCGCCGTCGAGATCCGGCGGCGGCAACGCCCGTTGGGCAGGCGGCTGCCATCGCACCGGATCGACCGGCGGTTTCGGAGCCCCGCTCACAGCAGGGTGCTGGCCTCGCTGAGCACCCGGTGCAAGATCTCGTAGATCTCGTTGAACTCGTTCGGCCCGCTGATCAGCGGCGGGGCCAGCTGCACGACTGGGTCGCCGCGGTCGTCAGCGCGGCAGTACAGGCCTGCCTCGAACAGCGCCGCGGACAGGAAGCCGCGCAGCAGCCGTTCGCTCTCGTCCTCGTTGAACGTCTCCTTGGTGGCCTTGTCCTTGACCAGCTCGATGCCGTAGAAGAAGCCTTCACCGCGGACATCACCGACGATCGGCAGCTCCAGCAGCTTCTCCAGGGTGGCCCGGAAGATCGGTGCGTTGGTCTTGACGTGGTCGTTGATGCCCTCGCGCTCGAAGATGTCGAGGTTGGCCAGCGCGACCGCGGAGGACACCGGGTGCCCGCCGAAGGTGTAGCCGTGCCCGAAGACCGTCTTGCCGTCACTGAACGGCTCGAACAACCGGTCGCTGGCGATCATCGCGCCGATCGGGGAGTAACCCGACGTCATGCCCTTGGCGCAGGTGATCATGTCCGGCTGGTAGCCGATGTCCTCGCAGGCGAACATCGAGCCGATGCGGCCGAACGCGCAGATCACCTCGTCGGAGACCAGCAACACGTCGTACTCGTCGCAGATCTCGCGGACCCGCTCGAAGTATCCCGGCGGCGGCGGGAAGCAGCCACCGGCGTTCTGCACGGGCTCGAGGAACACCGCGGCCACCGTCTCGGGGCCCTCGAACTCGATGGCCTCGGCGATCCGGTCGGCGCAGTACTGCCCCCACGCCTTGATGTCGGTGCTGTACGGCTCCGGTGCGCGGTAGAAGTTGGTGTTCGGCACCCGGAAACCGCCGGGCGTCAACGGTTCGAACGGCTTCTTGAAGTCGGGCAGACCGGTGATCGCCAGCGCGCCCTGCGGGGTGCCGTGGTAGGCGATGGCCCGGGAGATCACCTTGTACTTGCCCGGCTTGCCGGTCAGCTTGAAGTACTGCTTGGCCAGCTTCCACGCGCTCTCCACGGCCTCGCCGCCGCCGGTGGTGAAGAACACCCGGTTCAGGTCACCCGGAGCGTAATTGGCCAGCCGGTCGGCCAATTCGATCGCCGGCGGGGTGGCATAGGACCACAGCGGGAAGAACTCCAGGGTCTCGGCCTGCTTGGCCGCGGCCTCGGCCAGTTCCTTGCGGCCGTGCCCGGCCTGCACCACGAACAGCCCCGAGAGGCCGTCGAAGTAGCGCTTGCCGTGGCTGTCGTAGATGTACACGCCTTCGCCGCGGCTGATGATGGGCGGTGTCAGCCCGTTGCCGTGCCGAGCGAAGTGGCCCCACAGGTGGCGGTCGGCCTTGGCCGACAGCTCCGCTGTGAGATCGTGCGTGGTGGTGCTCATCGTGTTCCCCAATTGTATTGTTGTTTAACGAGTTTCAGATATACCAAGGTCTCGGTCGACGTCACTCCCGGCACCGCGCGGATCTCGGTGTTGAGCAACTCGAGGAGCTCGGCGTCGTCCTCGCAGACGACTTCGGCGATCGCATCGAAGCTGCCCGCGGTGAGCACGACGTAGTCGACGGCGTCGATCTGCGCCAGCTTCTCGGCGACCTTGGTGGTGTCGCCGGTGCAGCGGATGCCGATCATCGCCTGGCGGGTGAACCCCAGCTGCAGCGGATCGGTCACCGCGACGATCTGCATGACCCCGGAGTCGACCAGGCGCTGCACCCGCTGGCGCACCGCCGCCTCCGACAGCCCGACGGCCTTACCGATCGCGGCGTAGGAACGCCGTCCGTCCTGCTGCAGTTTCTCGATAATGGCCTTGGACATTTCATCCAGCTGAACTGGCCCGTTTCCACCCGCCCCAATGGCGCGGACGGGAAACCGGGTGGCCGGTACACCCGAGTCACGCATGCTCACGATTGTGCACGGAATCAGTTGTTTTAGGCAATAAGATCGATGAAATTGGTGGCGCTGACCCATCCATACTGCGGGAATGCGTAGCAGTCTTCCGGCCGGTCGGTTACCGTTGGCCTGTGACCGCACTCGCCTCTGACAAGACTCGCATTGTGCCCGGTAGCTGGATCAATGGTGCCCCGTTGGTGACCGGCGGCGCACCCCACCAGGTCATCAACCCGGCCGACGGCACCGTCGTCGCCGAACTCGTGTTGGCCCAGCCCGCCGACGTCGACGCCGCCGTGGCGGCCGCACGCGGCGCGCTGAGCGGCTGGTCGCGGGCCACCCCGGTCGAGCGGGCCACGGTGCTGGCCAAACTGGCCGAGCTCGTCGACGCCCACGCCGACGAGATCATCGCCGAAGAGGTCAGCCAGACCGGTAAGCCCGTGCGGTTGGCCACTGAGTTCGACGTCCCCGGCAGTATCGACAACATCGCGTTCTTCGCCGGGGCCGCCCGCCATCTGGAGGGCAAGGCCACCGCGGAGTACAGCGGCGACCACACCTCCTCGATCCGGCGCGAGGCCGTCGGCGTCATCGCGACGATCACGCCGTGGAACTACCCGCTGCAGATGGCGGTATGGAAGGTGCTGCCGGCGTTGGCCGCCGGCTGCTCGGTGGTGATCAAGCCCGCCGAGTTGACCCCGCTGACCACGCTGACGCTGGCCCGGCTGGCCACCGAAGCCGGCCTGCCAGACGGCGTGCTCAACGTCGTCACCGGCGCCGGATCCGATGTCGGCTCCGCGTTGGCCGGGCACCGCGATGTCGATGTCGTGACGTTCACCGGCTCGACTGCCGTCGGCCGCCGGGTGATGGCCGCGGCCGCCGTGCACGGTCACCGCACCCAGCTGGAGCTCGGCGGCAAGGCGCCGTTCGTGGTGTTCGACGACGCCGACCTGGACGCCGCGATCAACGGCGCGGTGGCCGGATCGCTGATCAACTCCGGGCAGGACTGCACGGCGGCCACCCGCGCGATCGTGGCCCGCAACCTCTATGACGACTTCGTCGCCGGGGTGGGTGAACTGATGAGCAAGGTCGTCGTCGGCGACCCGCAGGATCCCGATACCGATCTTGGTCCGCTGATCTCGGCGGCGCACCGCGACAAGGTCGCGGCAATGGTGGCCCGCGCCCCCGGTCAGGGCGGCCGCATCGTCACCGGCGGGTCGGCGCCTGACCTCCCCGGCTCCTACTATCTGCCGACGTTGATCGCCGACGTCGCCGAGACCTCCGAGGTGTATCGGGACGAGATCTTCGGTCCGGTGCTGACCGTGCGGACCCACGACGGTGATGACGACGCGCTGCGCCAGGCCAATGACACCGACTACGGACTGGCCGCCTCGGCGTGGACCCGCGATGTCTACCGCGCCCAGCGGGCATCGCGGGAGATCAACTCGGGCTGTGTGTGGATCAACGACCACATCCCGATCATCAGCGAGATGCCGCACGGCGGTGTCGGCGCGTCCGGATTCGGCAAGGACATGAGCGACTACTCCTTCGAGGAGTACCTCACCATCAAGCATGTGATGAGCGATATCACCGGCGTTGCCGAAAAGGACTGGCACCGCACGATTTTCAAGCAGCGTTAGATGGCGACGGCCTCGGCCGGGGTCGGGGCGCTGGCGACTCCGCACGCGCTGGCCACCGAGGCGGGCACGCGCATCCTGCGCGACGGGGGCACTGCCATCGACGCCGCGATCGCCGCCGCCGCGGTGCTCACCGTGGTGTATCCGCACAACGTCGCGCTCGGCGGTGACCTCTTCGCGTTGATCCGCAAGCCCGACGGTGTCGTGCGGTGTGTCAACGCGTCCGGTTGGGCTGCCGCCGCGGTCGACGCCGACGGGCTCAGGGCTCGGCATGGTGACTCGTTGCCGGCCAGGGGTGCCGACCCGGTGACGGTTCCCGGCGGGGTCAGGGGCTGGGACGCGATGCGGTCCTTCGGTTCCCGTATCGCTTGGAGCGCGACGCTGCGGGCCGCCGAACAGGTTGCCCGCGAGGGCGTTCCGGTTCCGCCGTCGATGGCCACCCACCTCGATGACCCCGAGAATCACGACCTCGTCGGCACCGCCGAATTCGACCGGGTGTTCCGCCCGAACGGGACACCACTGGCCGTCGGTGACCTCTTTCAACAGCCCGCGCTGGCTGACACGTTCGCCACGTTGCGGGCCGACGGCCCGGATGCGTTCTACAACGGTGCGCTCGCCGGTCAGCTGGTGACCTACCTGCGGTCACGTGGATCGTGTTTGACCACCGTGGATTTCGCCGAGTTCACACCGGACATCCAGGAGCCGCTGAGTGCCCGCTTGGGTGACCTGACCGTGCTGACGAGCCCACCCAACAGTCAGGGCTTCCTGCTGCTGCACGCCCTGGCCGGCGTCGGTGACCTCGCCCTGGCCGACCCGGTCGGCGAGGGCCTCGGTGAGCTGTTGCGGATCTTCCACGGTGGCAACGAAGTTCGTGACAGATCGCTGGCCGATCCGCGGTTCGCCGTCGTCGACCCGGCATCGTCGCCTCCCGGCGGTGCGTCGCGGCGCCCTGCCCGCGGCGACACCGTCGGCATCGCGGCCGTCGACGGTGAGGGCTATGCGGTGTCGTTGATCCAGAGCGTGTACTACGCCTTCGGCTCGGGGCTCATCGATCCGGTGACCGGCGTCCTGTTCCACAACCGCGGCTGCGGTTTCAGCCTGGACCCCGCCTCACCCAACGTGATTGCGCCGCGTAAGCGGCCCGCGCACACGCTGATGCCGGCCATGGCCGTGCGCGACGGGGCGCTCAGCCATGTGCTGTCCACGATGGGCGGTCAGGGCCAACCCCAGATCGTGGGCCAGATCCTGCTGCACGCGCTCAGCGGCGCCACCGCGACCGAGGCGGTGGCCGCCCCTCGCGCCATCGTCGGTAACCAGATCGGCGGCGGCCCCGACACGGTCACGGTCGAAGCCGACCTGCCCGCGCCCGCACTCGCGTCGATCCGCCGAGCCGGCTTCGACCCGATGGAGGTCCCGCCGCGCACCGAGGCGCTCGGCCAGGCCAACGTGGTGTTCATCGATGCCGGCGGCGCCATGAGTGCGGCTTCCGACCCCCGTTCGGACGGCGGTGCCGTCGTCGCACACTTCCCACGCCGACCGGTCTAGTTGCCGCCGGTCGCCCACGGAACCCGGCAGGCGTCACCCGAGCTGAAACCCTGCTCGGTGATGCCCAGCGCGGAGTTCATCCGGGCCCGCATGTTCTCCACCCCGATCTGGTAGGTCAGTTCGACCACGCCGTCGGCGCCGAAGCGGCGGCGCAGGTCCTCGACCTGGTCGTCGGTGACCGTGTGCGGATCCTTGGTCATCGCGTCGGCGTAGGCGATGGCGGCCCGCTCGTCGTCGGTGTAGAGCGGTGAGGTGGCGTAGTCGTCGATGTGGGAAAGCCGCTCGAGGTTGAGTCCCTCCAGCCGCATCAGCATCTGGCCGAAATCCACGCACCACGAGCAGCCCACCGTGCGCGCGGTCCAGAACACCGCGAGTTCGCGGACATCGGCGGGCAGTGTTTTCGAGCCGCTCTGCAACAGGCTCTCGTGGACGGCGTTGGCCACCAGCAGACGGGTGTGGTGGGCGTAGATGGCGAACGGTTCGGGGACCGCGCCGAAGCGGCGCTTGGCGTAGCGGTACATCAGCCGGGTCAGCAGCGGTGCCTTCTGCGGAGTGAGCGGTTCCAGTCGGGTCTTTGTGTTCATGTCCTCAAGATGCTCCGCAGGCGGAAAATGTGACATCCCGATCCGCACCAATTTTGGGTTGACAGCCTAACTATTCGGCTAGGGTGCTGTCTTGTGGATTTCGACCTCGACGCCGAGCAGCGTGCCTGGCTGGCAGAGGTGCGGGACTTCCTGCGGGAGAACGTCACTGATGCCCTGCGTGCGGAGATCGCCGAACACAACCTGGAGCACCCCGGGGGTGAAGTCGCCGCCTTCCGCCGCAAGCTCGGGGCCAAGGGTTGGTTCGGGCTGAACTGGCCGCCGGAGTACGGCGGCCTCGGCCTCGGTCCCGTGCACCTGCACCTGCTGATGACCGAGTTCGAGTACTGGGGTGTGCCCGGTCCGGACCTGACGGTCACCTCGATTGCGCCGATGATCATGCGGCACGGTACCGAGCAGAACAAGCGCGAGTTCCTCCCGCCGATCGCCCGCGGTGAGATGACCTGTGCGCTGGGATATTCCGAGCCCGACGCCGGTACCGACCTGGCGTCGCTGCGCACCAGGGCGGTCCGCGACGGTGATGAATGGGTGATCAACGGCTCGAAGATCTGGAACAGCGGCGCCCAGCGCTCCACCCACGAATGGCTGTGTGTGCGCACCGATCCGCAGGCCCCGCGACACCGCGGGATCTCGGTGATCGTCGTCCCGGTCGACAGCCCGGGAGTGCGGATCCGGCCGTTGATCGCCTGGTCGGGATACCGCACGAACGAGGTCTTCTTCGACGACGTGCGAGTACCGGCGACGAATCTGATCGGTGAGGAGAACCGCGGCTGGTCCTACATCACCGGCGCTCTCGACCTGGAGCGCGGGGCCCTGACCAATGCCGGGGATCTGCGCCGCGCGCTCGACGAGCTGCAGGTGCTGGCCCGCATGCCGCGCCGCGACGGCACAGTCCCGATCGACAACCCCGGCTTCCGGCGCCGGCTGGCCCAGGCCGAGGCCGACGTCGAAGTCGCCGGGTTGATGGGCTACGAGGCATCCTCCCTGCTGGCGGACGGCGTGATCCCGACTGTGGAGGTCAGCGTCGAGAAGGTCTTCAGCAGCGAGCTGCGTCAGCGCATCGCTGACCTCGGGATCGACTTGCTTGGTGCGGAAGGCCTTTTCGCGCACCGCAATTCGGAGGCGCCGGCCGGCGGCAGGTTCGAGAAACTCTATCGATTTGCCCCGTTGATGCGCTTCGGCGGCGGCACGAACGAGGTACTGCGCGACGTCATCGCCCAGCGCGGCAACGGCATGCCCTCCTACGGACGGTGATATGAAACTCGTTGCTTCCCAAGATGAACGCGACCTGGCAGCCAGCCTGCGCGGGCTGCTCGGCGCGGGCCGCTCCGATCTGTGGGGCGACCTGGCGGCCGCCGGTGTGATGGGCCTGGGGCTGCCGGAGATCTATGGCGGGTCCGGCGGATCGCTCACCGATCTCGGAATCTTCGCGCGCGAGGCCGGCCGGGCGCTGTGCCCGGTGCGGGTGCACAGCACGACGATCGCCGCGCACGCCCTGCGCATCCTCGGCGGCGAGAAGTCGTGTGTCACGTGGCTACCGGACCTTGCCGCCGGGCGGATCGCGGGCACCACCGCGCTGTGGAATCCCAATGACGCTTCCGATGTGACCGCCACGATGCGAGCCGACCAGAATCGGGACGGGTCCTGGCGACTCACCGGCACAGCGGATTTCGTCAACGACGCCGACACCGCCGACGTCGCCGTGGTGTCCGGGTTCGACCGGTCGGGCAGTACCGTCGGCTTCGTCGTCCGGCTGCACAACGAAGGCGTGACCCGGCGGCCGCTGGCGTTGATGGGCGGGCATCACGCGTCGGTGCTGCGCTTCGACGACGTACCGGTCGACGATGTGCTCAACGACGGTGCGCCGCTCGGCCGCGACGACCTGCGCCGGACCGCCAACGCAGCGGTGGCACTGACGGCACTGGACCTGGTCGGCGTCGGCGAGGCCGTGCTCGAACGCACCGTGCGCTACACCACCATGCGTCAGCAGTTCGGCAGGCCGATCGCCTCGTTCCAGGCGGCTCAGCACATCGTCGCCGACATGCACATCGCGCTCGCGTCGGCGCGGCTGGCCGCCCAGTCCGCGGTCTTCGCGGTCGCCGCGGGCCGCACCGCTGTTCGCGAAACCGCGGTCGCCAGAATTCAGTCCGCCACCGCGGCCAAGTGGGCCACCCTCGACGCCCACCAATTGCATGGCGGCATGGGGTATGTGGTGGAAACCGACCTCTATCTGTGGTCCGAGCGGGCCAGGGTGCTGTCCACCCTGGGCGGCGGCGCCGATATCGCGGCGACCTGGCTCGACGAGGACGACCTCAGCCACTCGGCGATCGGTGACCGGTTACGCCGCAAGGACGGCCAGTGACCTCTGAGCTGATCGACCCCGAGACCGCGGCGCGGGTCGGCACGGTCGCCGCCACCGCCTCCGGTGAGGTGAACCGCCGCGACTGGCAGCGGTGGGCGGCGGCGGTGGGTGATCACAACCCACTGTGGTTCGACCCGGACTACGCCCGCGCCAACGGGTACCGCGACGCGATCTGCCCGCCGCTGTACTTGCAGTACGCGATCCTCGGCGTCAGCCCGCTGACGGGCCTGCGGCCGGACGGATCATCCGGGGCCGTCTCGGGAAGCCTCTCATTCCCGAAGGCGCCGAGGCGAATGGCCGGGGGTGAGAGCACCACGTTTCATCTGCCCGCCTACCACCGCGACGAGATCGAGATGGTCCGCACCATCGAGTCCATCGTGGAAAAGGAGGGCCGCTCAGGACGATTCGTTTTGGTGACCTGGCATACCGTCTACCGCAATCAGCACGGCGAGCTGGTCGCCGAGGCATCGACATCGATGATCGCGCGCCCATGAGTGAACTGTTCTTCGACGACGTCGAGCCGGGGGACCGGTTGCCGCAGCTGACGATTACCGTGGACGAGACGCAGATGTTCTTCTTCAGCGCGGCCACCTACAACGGTCACCGCATCCACTACGACAAGGACTGGGCCCGCGGTGTCGAGGGATACGACGACCTCCTGGTGCAGGGGCCGCTGCAAGCGGCATTGCTGGCCCGTGCGATCACCGACTGGGTCGGCGGGCGCGGCCGGTTGGTGAATTATTCGGTACAGAACCGGGGGGTGGCCTTCCCCGGGCAGCCGCTGACCTTCGGCGGGACCGTGACCGGTAAGCGGGAAGACGATGGACGAGCCCTGGTGGATCTGGACATCTCCGGGCGGCGCGGCGACGAGGTGTTGATGCCCGGCACTGCGACCGTGGAATTGCCGCGACGCCTTGGGGTTTCCTGATGCGGCTGGCCGGTGAGGCGGCGATCGTCGGGATCGCCGAGCTGCCCGCCGAACGCAAGCCGACCCGACCGGAGCTGTTCACTCTCGACCAGTACGCGGCGCTGGCCAAGCTCGTGCTCGACGACGCCGGGCTCTCCGCGGAGGTCGTCAACGGGCTGATCTCGCACGGGCTGGCCGAATCCGACATGTTCGTGCCTGCCACGCTGTCGGAGTATCTCGGACTACCGATCGACTTCGGTGAGCGGGTGGACCTCGGCGGGGCGACATCGGCCGCGATGGTGTGGCGCGCCGCCGTCGCCGTCGAGCTCGGGCTCTGTGATGCGGTGCTCGCGGTGCTGCCCGGTTCGCGCGCCCTGCCCCGCTCGGCCCGTCGCAGCGCTACCGTGCCGAATTGGTATGGGGCGTCGAGCAATAACTACGGCTCGCCGCAGGCAGAGTACGAGATTCCGTACGGCAACGTCGGGCAGAACGCTCCGTTCGCCCAGATCGCGCAACGGTACGGCGCGCAGTACGGCTACGACCCGTCGGCGCTGGCGAAGATCGCGGTGGACCAACGCACCAACGCCTGCGCGCATCCCGGCGCGGTGTTCGGTGGCACGCCGCTCACCGAGGCGGACGTGCTGAACAGCCCGATGATCGCCGACCCGATCCACATGCTGGAGACCGTCATGCCCGTGCACG
>JAEZIA010000024.1 GCA_023416315.1 Actinomycetes bacterium | reverse complement strand
GGGCGCCGGCGAACATGCCACGGTTCGCGAGGTGTTCGGTGGCGGTGCCGATGTAGGACGCCCCGGCTGCGTTGAGAGCCGCAGCGAACTGGGCGGAGTCCAGGTCCGCACCCATCGGCAGCACGCCCAGGAGCGCTTCGGAAGCAGCGGTGGTGGCCGCGCCCATCTCCGCGCTGATTCCCGTCTCCGTGGTCGCAGACGTGGCAACCCCGGCTGCGTTGACATTCAAAACCATGTTGCTCTCCTCCCGGTAATCACAGGCGCACCTGCGATCTTGCCTCATCCTAGAGTGTGCTGGCGACCTAAGGCGACTTATGTACTTTCGTATGCAGCTAACTCGTCGGCGGTCGCTCACTCCGGTGTTCCAACCAATACTCCTTCCATCGCGCCATCGGTAGTCACCATCAATCCGCGACCCGGTGGAAGTTGCTGAGCACTGGTGCGGCCGAACACCTTCACGGTCTGCGGGTCGTTGTCCATGAACAGCGTCGGGGCCCGCGAACCAGTGAGTTTCTGCAGGAACGGACTCATCGCCGACACTCCCGCCCAGTTGCCTGGCAGCCGGGTGGCGATGACATGCAAGCCGATCTCCCGGCTGCGTTCGATCAGCGGCCACAGCGGCGCCGTCGCTGCCGCCTTCCCGATGCCCCCGCTGGGCCGCAGCTCCTGCTCGTCGTCGATCAGCACGAAGTGGTGCGGACCGGTCCAAGTCGAGCGCGTCAGCAGCTCCTCCTGGCTCAACCCGGACGGTGGCAGCCGGTCACGCATGATCTCGGACAGCTCGGCCAGTACCTGGTCGATGTCGTCCGGGGTGTAGGCATAGGCGCGGACGTGCGGGCCCTGGATCTTGCCGATCAGGCTGGTCTTCGGGTCGATGATGGTGATCTGAGCCTGGTCCGGTGACAGCCGCGCCGCGATCGACTGCCCGAAAGCCGCCAGGCTGCTGGTCTTTCCGCAGCCCTGCCTGCCGACCACCAGGAGGTTGGGCGCCTGCAGACTCGGCAACGCCACCGGTTGCAGCGCGCTCTCCCCGATCGCGAACGGGATATCGAGGGGGTCGGCGGTGGCCGGGTAGGCCGCCAGGATCTCGCGCAGCGCAATCCGCTCGGGAAGCCGTGCCAGCGTTTCTACCTTGCCCGCACCGGTCTGCGCGGCGATCACCTGACCGACCTGGCGGGTGGGAACCCGTTCACCGTTGGGACCGACGATTTCGGGAAGGCCGACCAACAGCTCCTGGCTCAGTCGGGTCACGCCGAAGCCGGGGCGGTCCAGATTGTTTCGCGCGGCGCGACGGTGCTCCATACCGCTGCCCATCTGCGTCTCATCCGGATTGCTCAGCCGCAACTGGATCCGCGCGTTGGACACGTTCAACAGCGCCTGTTTCTGCCCCACCAACCACCCGCTGGCGCTGGTGGCGACGTGGATGCCGTAGGACAGCCCCTGCCGCGCGATCGTGATGGCACGGTCACCCATGCCGTTGTCCTTGTCGTAGAGGTCGCCGAAGTTGTCGATCACCAGGAAGATGTCGCCGAACTTGTCGTCGGGATCGGTACCCCCGCCGCCGGCCGCTCCGAATCGCCGCTCGCGGAACTCGGAGATGTCCATCTGGTACCGCTTGAACGACGCCTCCCTGGCCCGGATCAGTCCCTCGACGGTCGCCAGCGTGCGCGAAACGCCTTCGGTGTCGGTGAGACTGACAACGCCGGCGACGTGCGGCAGTTCTTCCACCGGATACAGCGAGGCACCGAGGCAGAAAAAGGTCACCCGCTCGGGCCGGTACATCAATGCGGCCGAGGTCATCAGTGTCATCAACGTCGTCGACTTCCCGCGCTGGGCGGTGGCCACCACCATGATGTTGTCCATCTCGGCGTCGATCACATGCACCCGCTGCGCGTGCTCCTCGGGGAAGTCCTCGATACCCACGGGGAACACCAGGCCCGGGTTCTGGCCGTAGTCCACCCACCACGGCTTGCCGCGCCAGCGCTCCACCAGAGCATCTGCGGTCTCGCTGACTTCCAGTGGCGGCAGCCAGATCTGGTGCGGTGCCCGCGCCGGATGCGAAAGCAGCGACTCCCGGATCACGTCGAGCAGCTTCTTCTTCTTGAAACCGTCTGAGTGGTAGAGGAATTCGTCGGGTTCCTCCGGTGCATCGGCAACCGCCAGCGCGGCACTGTCCTCCGCCGACAGCGGTTGGTACTCCCAGGTGAGCGGTCGCGGCTGGGTGAAGCTGACATCGACGGTGGTGTCGGTGGTCACCACTTTCTTCGGCACCACGAACGGTGCCGAAACATAGAAGCAGCGGAACTGCTCGAGTTCCCGCGGCCCCACCTTCAGCAGGCCGTATCCGTTCTCCTTTGACGGCAGGTGCAACGCGGCATCACTGCCGATCACGTCGCGGGAGTCCTCGGCGGTCTCGGCACGCAGCGCGACCCGAAAGGCGATGTTGGACTTGGCCTTGCTCAGCGACGACAGGTCCAGCCGTTGGCCGCCGAGGGTGAAGAAGACGTTACAGCCGCGGCCTTCCTGTCCGATGTGGATGACGAGGTCGATCCACTCCGGGTGGTTGTGAAAGAGCTCGAGGTATTCGTCGATGATGACGAGCAGGATCGGCACGGGCTCGAGGTCGCGGCCCGCGAGCCGCATCTCTTCGTACTCGTTCGCATCGCGGGCTCCGGCCTCTTTGAAAAGCCGGTACCGCCGGGCGATCTCGCCATCGATGGCCTTGCGCATCCGCTCGGCGAGGTGGCGGTCGTCCTTGCCGAGGTTGGACAGCGAACCGGCCACGTGCGGCAGGCCTTCGAGATCCTGGGCGGCCGACTCGAACTTCATGTCGACGAAGATCACGATGAACGTCTCCGGCGAGTGGGTCAGCGCGATCCCGTTGCACAGCGACAGGAAGTATTCCGATTTGCCCGAGCCCGAGGTGCCGATCACGACCGAGTGGAAGCCGAAGCCGCCGAAATCCTTGGCCCGCATGATCACGTACTGCAGCTCACCGCCGGGCTTGACACCGACGGGCACCATCGCCCACCGTGGGTCGCCTCGACCGCGGCTCTCGGCCCATAGCCGGTCCACGTCGAGCCGACGCGGATCGCTGATACCCAACGCCCGCAACAGCTCTCCGCCCTGACTGTCGGTTTCGGACAGTTCCCCCGCGGTCATCGGCGACCATCGCGCGAGTGCACGGGCATACCGGTCGGCGGTGCTCTCCGCGAGCATGTCGGCCACGGCGTAGAACGCGTTGCGGTGGCGCAGCCGCCCCTCTCGCAAGCTGAAGCGTTCCTCCTCGTCGGAGAACCCGACGCCGATGCCGGGGCGGGATGCCAAGCGCAGCACGGTGATACCGGCCATGCCCTTCTGGCCGGTGATGCCCTCCCACTGCTCGGGGGTGCCGACGTTGTCGTCGACGATCACCCAGTGCGGACCCAGCGCGTTGCCCGACGCCGCCTCCATCGGCGAGAGCATGGTCGTCGGGCTGGAACCGCTCGGCGGGGCCCACGGCCCCCTGCCCTTGCGGTGCAATTCGGCATCGAGTGCGTCCTCGAGTTCGGTGGGTGAGGTGAACACCAACCGGCGCAGACCACAGGCGTCGAACATCTCGTCGTGCTGGTTGTGCGGCAACCACACCAGCCAGGACCACAATTCGGGGTGCCGGGTGACGACCATCAGCTTGATGTCGTTGGGGCTGTGGTAGACCGCCAGTGAGCACAGCACCGCCCGCATGAAGGCGTGCAGTTCGTCCGGATCGTCTGAGATGAAGCTGAATCCCGGGCGCGATCGCAGGCTCAGCACCTTGCCGATACCCCGGATCTTGCTCTGTTCGAGGATGAAGTCCCGCAGCGCCCGCCCGGTCACCGGCTCGAGTTCCTCGCCGACCGGCACTTCGGGCCACTGTAAGGACACCGCGGAGTCGGCCGCCGACTGCACACCGATGCCGAGCCGCACGTCGAGGAAGTCGGCATCGGCAGGCCGCCGCTCCCACATCCGCGGTCCACCGATTACGGTGTCGAGTTCCTGTGGGTCGCCGTGCACGAACAACTGGCTGCGACGCTGATCCTGGGCGGCCCGCTGCACCTCGTCGCGGTCCTCATCGAGCTGACGCAGGTATACCCGGCGCTGCTTTTCCTGCTCGCCCCAACTGATTCGGCGGCCGCGGCCGAAGCGACCGCTGAACATGAGCGCGCCGAAACCGACCAGACCGATCAACGGGAAGAAACCCGACTGCAGCGATCGGACACCGGAGGTATACATCACGACCAGCGTCCCGATGATGCCGACCAGCAGCGCGGGCAGCGCGATCATCAGCAGGATGTTGCGCGGTTCCCGTTCGGGCAGCGCCAGCGGCGGTGCGACGGCGACCCGAACCGGCGGCACCGCGGGTGTCGACTTGCGCGGGCCGCGAACGAATCCCCTTTTCGACACCGCTAGCCTCCCGCGTTCTGTTGTCCGGGTGCGGCCACCGGGGCCACCGCACCGCTCGGGTCGATGGTGTCGCGAGCCAGCAGCGCGGTCGCGCGGTTGATGGCCGGGCCCGCGGCGAACGTGCGCAGGATCGGCCACGGCGCCTGTACCGCCTGGCGGGGGTCGAGGCCGAGTGCCTGCAGTGTCGCCTGGTCCCACTCGATGCCGTACCGAACCCCCTGCGGCGACACCCAGTAGAGGCTCTCGCGGGTGTCGGACGCGGCTGCGGCACTGGTGGACGCGGCGAAGTTCGCCGCGCCAGGCAGCATCAGGGTCTGGTTGGCCTCGACGGAGTCGGCATCACGGCTGTCGCGGACCAGTCGCACGATGTGCGAGTCCATACTTTCCGGGCTCGGCAGGCCGCGGCCGCTGAAGAACGTCACCGCGGCCTGCCGGTCGGTGGTCTGCTTCTGCCAGCCCACGCATGTCACCGGATTGGCATCGGTGTCAATGAAATTCAGCTTGCCGGTCGGATAGAAGTCCACGTTGAGCACGGTCACTTCCGGGATGTCGACGAGCTTGTCCGGCGAAATGAGCTGCGGTGTCGTCGAACCCTGGCTGTCGGCGGTGCGCAACAGGTCGGCGACGAAGCCGGTGATCTTCTGCACGCCGTCGGGCAGGAGCACGTAGAAACCGCTGACCGCACCGTTGGAATCCTTGGTCTCCAGGACGGCCCCCACCACCGAACCGGCCAGCCAGCGCGACGGGGTGCCCGCCTCCGGAATGGTCGGCACCACAAGAGGTTCGGTCGCAGGCATCGCGTCGAACAGGGCGTTGGAGATCTGGATCGGCCGTGTCGTACCGGGGTCGAGCCCGAGGTTGAAGGTGACCGAACGGTCGGCCGGGTCGATCTCGGTGCGCTGCCCATTCCACACGAGGTAGGTCGCGGTGCCGTGGGTCGCCAGCACCGCTTGATTCGGCCGGATCGCCTGGGCCCGTCCACCCGCATAGATCTCACCGGCGATCGCCGTCACCACCGGCGGTTGACCACTGCCACGCGCCGGGGCGGTGTCGCACAACGACCATGCCGAGACCGGGCTGACCGACACGGTCAGATCGTCGGGGATGCCGGGGATTCCGATCATCGGCCCGGTCGGATACTTGGCGATCTCCTTGGCGTTCACCCAGGTCGGCGTCGACGCGCTGCCGGTGGCCAGGCGTGCCGAGGTGAGGTTCAGGGCCGGGTACAACCGATTGTCGATCTTGGCGTAGAGCGCGCCGGTGTCGCGGTTTCCGATGATGTTGGACTGACCCACCAGGCCGGCGGGTTTCATGAAGTGCAGTAGGGCCATCCAGCCGCAACCGATCAGCACGAACACGATGGACAGCGCCACGGCGGCCTGCTGCTTACGGTCGTCGTGTTTCATCCGCACCGAGAAGCGGGTGATCGCGGCCCGCAGGCGGCGGTTGTAGAACAGGTGCCCGGAGTTCTGGTCCCGGTTGGACAGGTTCAGCGGCACTGATGGTGTCCCTTCGCCGGGCCTGCAGGGATCACCGCAATCCACCTCCGTACCGCGCCTGGTTGTCGGTCTCGGCTTCCTCACGCAGCGCCGCGAACGCCAGGTTCAGCCGGTCGCTGAGCTCGCGGTGGCTGTAATCGGTAACGACCGCGGGGTGCAAGGTGAGCTCGATGAGTTTGCCGTCGGAGTTCGCCACGGCGTGTATGTCCCCCAGATCGACGCTGTACGTGATGGTCTCGGCCTGCGCGACGAGCGCCTCCCAACGCTCGGCGGCCTCGCTCAACTCCCGCAAGACCGCGTCGACGAGATCCCTGTCGCTAAGCTCGCGACCACTGCCGGATCCCGCCACCTGACAAGTATGTCGACCGTCACTACCTGCGTCAATTCACCATTTTCACAGGTTTGTCTGTGAACGGAAAAATTGCCTCAGCAACCTCGAAATTGCACACCCGTCACGTCGACGCGGTCCATTGGCTGCTCTGCGGCGCGCTGAGCGCCTCGAACCAGGCGAAGTGATAGTTGGCCGACACCTCGTCCTCGACCGCGATCGCCTCGGTCGCGGCCAGCAGTAAGCAGTTGCTCAGCAGGGCGGCATCGACGTCCGGGTACTGGGCCATCAACTGGTAGCGAGCGGTGTCGGAATGCACCCGAAGGACGTCGACCTCGGCATCCAGCACCCCGGTGCGGGCCGCTCCCGCCTTCGCCAGTGTGTGCACCAGTCGGGGCAAACCGTCCCGCCAGTGGGTGGCCTCTACGAGCTTCCAGCCCAGGCCCTCGACGCGGGGCAGCTCGCGGGCCGTCGTGGACGCCACCACCGGGTCGGCCCGGCCGGAGCCGAACGGGTCACCCGGGTGGTAGACCACCGACCGCACGACATCGCCGAGTAGTTCACCCACCCGGCCGCTGCGCCGGGCAGGCGGCAACACGTTGACGCCGGCGGGCAGCGTGACCCCCGGGGGAATCCAGCCGTGTGCGAGATCGGTGACGAGCAGGATGGTCCCGTCGACGCATTGCCCGACGGCCCACCGCAAGCCGGGCTCCTGGCGGGCCACCGACTCCAGTAGCCGATCCAGGGCGGTATCAGCGTCGGGCTCGGGCTCGGGGTCGAAGGCGACGGGCTCGACGGGCTCGGGCGCGACCTGCGCCGTGATCACCGGCATCGCCGGGTCGGTGTCGAATTCCTGTGTCGCCGAACGTAATTGCCGAATCGCCGATTCCACGCGCTGCACCGCATACGCTCTACTCGAGTCGATGATTCGAACTTCTTCGGCTCGGCGGGCGAAATCGGGAAGTTCGGCGTAGCGCAGCTCCCGCAGTCGCTCGTTGGCCGAGTTCGCGATCCGCTGCAGGTCGTGCTTCAGATGGTCGGCGATCACCGCAGTGGCGGGGGTGACGGTTTCGAGTTCCGGCGGCCACAGCCCACCGATCACCCACGGTGTGCAGTCCGGAGGGGTGGGCGGCATCGGCGCGGAGAGGGCGCGCTGCGTCGCCCTTTTCAGGCGCTGACGCGCCGTGTTTCGACCGAAGATCGCCACTTTGGTGAGCCTACCGTCGATCCCCGGACTGTCAGTTCGACCTCGTCAGCCCAGCGGCTGATTCCGGCGAATCCCCTTGTAGATACCGCGACGCACGATCCACGGCATCAGGATCCGGTCGATCGACCAGGCCGGGAACCGGTAGGCGGTGCCGTTGGGGGCAAACACTTCCAGCCCGTCGGCCTGGATCCCGACGATCGACCCCCAGCGCCGCCGGGGCGGGCGGTATTTCTTCAGCGGTCGGCCGGTCAGCGTCGCGCGGATGTTGTGGGCCAGCAGCGAATCGGCCCTGGCCCGCGCCGAACCCCGCAGCGGGTCGGTGGCAGCCACATCGCCGATCGCGAACACCCGGTGATGCCCGCACAGTTGCAGCTCGGGGGTGACCTTGACGAAGCCCTGCTCGTCGAGCAACTCGGGTGGCAACCAGTCGGTGTTGGGTTTGACCCGCCCGATGGCCCACAGCACCGCATCGGCCTGCGCCGGCGGCTGCCCGGTACTCCACTGCACGGGGGCGTCGGTGATTTCGTCGCCGTCGAAGCCGTCGGGCAGCACCGCCCGATGCCCGGGATGGATCCCGACACCGAGACCAATCAGCTTGTCGTGCAGTCGTTCCCAGGCCCGGGGATGGTGTTCGGTCAGGGCCCGCTCACCCGGGAAGTACAGATCCACCTTCTTGCCCGGCCACGCGGTGGCGATATTGGCGGCCGCACTGACCGCGGCGGCGCCACCGCCGACGATGATCACCGACCCGGCGGCGGCCAGCCGCTGGTGGGTGGCGGTCAGGTCGGCGGCGATCTCGTCGGGGGTCTGCAGTGTCGGCTGGCGCCAGAACCCGTTGCGCACCCCGGTCGAAATCACCAGCACGTCATAGGCTTCGGCGATCGGTGAGCCGTCCGGCGCGGCCCCCAGTACGGTGCGCTTCTCCAGATCGAGGCCGGTGAGGGTGGCCTGCACGGTGCGCACCCGGTCCAGGCCGCGGTACTTGTCGAAGGAAATCCAGTTGTCGCGGGCCCAGTCCTTCGGCCGGGCCAGCCGCAGCCCGAGTTCCTGACCGCTGACCAGAGCCGGCTTGACCGAGATGCCGACGACGTCGGCGTGCCGGGCCAGCTTGATCGCGGTGAGCAACCCGCTGTCCCCCAACCCGGCAATCACGACGCGTGCCTTCGAAGAGCTCATACGTGGGCCTTTCGCGGTGGGCGGGGAACGAGCATCGGTACCCGGTCGATCACGTCCTGATAGCGGGGCCGACGGGCCAGGCTGCGCTTTTCCATCATCGGGATACTCGCGCCGAGGAACATCGCCACCATCGCCACCACGCCGACGAACAGCCACCAGGCGTCGGCCGGTGCGGCGGCCACCCCGAACAGCGCCATCGCGAACCAGAAGCTGATCTCGCCGAAGTAATTCGGGTGCCGCGACCACGCCCACAGCCCGCGGTCCATCACCGCGCCGGGCACCTTGTCGCGCACGAAGCGGTGCATCTGGGTGTCCGCCACGAGTTCGAGGGTCACCGCGGCGATGCCGATCGCGAACGCGACCCAGCTCAGCCACACCAGACCGGCACCGGGCCTGGTGACCGCGACGTAGACCGGCAGCATGCCGAGGAACACCTGCACGGTCGGAATCAGGTGAATACCGAACAGGTCGGCGAGGAATTCCCAGCGACCCGCGCCCTCGCGCAGCTGCGGGTAGCGCCAGTCCTCGTGGTGCAGACCGGGAAAGCTGTACGCCCAGTTGCCGGTCAGCCGAATCGCCCAGTACATGACGACGGTCGCGACCAGCCAGCAGCGCAGCGAATCCAGGCCCAGCGGCCCGGCGGCCCACCAGTAGATCAGCAGCAGCGGCGGGATCACGCTCCAGTAAGCGTCGTAGAAACTCGAGTTGCGGTACGCCCGGCTGAACACGAATATCACCAGGGTGGCGATGACGTCGGCGGTGAACGCGTCTAGCCACAGCCGGCCGGTGGCCGACGGGCCGTACAGCAGCCAGGCCGCACCGGCCGCGATGGCGACGACGTAGGCGATGGCGACCAGCCCCAGCGAGTGGGCCTTGCCCCGGTTGACCATGAGCAACCTCCTACCGCGGCCGAACTGTAACACGTTCTAGTTATTGCCGTGGATCCGTCGAGGATTCGACGTTAGATCGGCCCCACGGCGGGTACGCGCGCCCCATGACCGCGCAAGCGCCGGCACAGCGGCTCGCCGTACGTCGTCCGTTCCCGGCCCGGATGGGCCCCCGAGGGAATCTGGTCTACAAGCTGGTGACCACGACCGATCACAAGCTGATCGGCATCATGTACTGCGTCGCCTGCTTCACGTTCTTCTACATCGGCGGGATCATGGCCCTGTTCATGCGCGGCGAGTTGGCCGCGCCGGGGCTGCAGTTCCTGTCGAACGAGCAATACAACCAGTTGTTCACCATGCACGGCACGGTGATGCTGCTGTTCTATGCGACGCCGATCGTGTTCGGGTTCGCGAACCTGGTGTTGCCATTGCAGATCGGCGCCCCGGATGTCGCCTTCCCGCGGCTGAACGCATTGTCGTTCTGGCTGTTCGCATTTGGGGCGATGATCGCGCTGGCCGGTTTCATCACCCCCGGTGGTGCGGCGGACTTCGGCTGGACGGCCTATACCCCGCTTTCGGATGCCATGCACAGCCCCGGCGCCGGCGGTGACTTGTGGATCCTCGGCCTGGCCGTCGGTGGTCTCGGCACCATCCTCGGTGCCGTCAACATGATCACCACCGTGGTCTGCATGCGGGCCCCCGGCATGACGATGTTCCGGATGCCGATCTTCACCTGGAA
>JAEZIA010000489.1 GCA_023416315.1 Actinomycetes bacterium | reverse complement strand
GAATCATTGCTGCTCACATCAACTCCCGGCGTTGTCCTCGATGCCGACGGGCTGTGTCGACATCCGTCTCCATACTAACAGTACGGTTGTCCTGCTAAACGGGCGGCAGGGTCGTCGGCCCTGCCTGTGGTCCGCTGCCCAGTCTTGTCTTCTCCGGCGCGTGGTGCCACCCCGGGTCGGGGCCGCGAGGTACGGTTTCGGATCGTGACGATTCCGCACGTGCCGACCTTCATTCCGGTGGAGGTATGCAGCAGTGTCGGGCTTCCCGCGTCGACGCCGGTCGACCAGTGCATGGACGCGGTCAAGGCCGACGTGGCCATCGATGGCGTCGCCGCACCGGCCGCCGATGCCGCGGCCCTGCAGAAGGTGGTCGACTCGGCCCGCGAACATGGCATCAACCTCAAGGTCGTGGTGCTGGAGAACAGCCCGGCGATCGACACTCCGTTGCGCGATATCGCGACCGAGGTCGGGCAGCAGGATCCCGACTCCACAGTGCTCGTGCTCAGCCCGGGTTGGGCCGGGACGTACAGCACCACCTATGACCGCGTGACCCTCGAGGCCGGTCAAGATGTGGCCAAGACGGCGCCCAACGCGGTCGAGGGCACGCAGGCATTTGTCGACCAGTTACAAACGCCCGACTTTCCCTGGATGGGATTAACGATCACGCTTGTGATCGGGGTGACGGTAGCGGCTGTTTTGACCCGAGTTCTGCAGCTTCGGGCCCGCCGCTCGCGAAATACCGTTACCGCCTCTGAGCAGGGCAAATAGCGTTCCCTGGCAAATCCATAAGATTACTTTTCGGCAACATCCCGTAAATGACAAACATGTAATTCTTGCCGGAAGTTTCCTCTGCGACAAATGTGACGTACGGTGCAACTGTCGCCATTGTTAATGATGTGGCTCATGTGACATCTGTTGCTGGCGTGACTGCACGTGTTGTGGACCAGAGGAGACCAGGGTCGAATGAGACGTTCCCATCGCGGCTCTCTAATCCGGCCGGCCATTCGCCTTGCCAGGCCGGTGTGCCCGTTGGCGCTCAGTGTCGCCATGACGTTGACCGTGCCCGGCCTGGCCCAGGCCGAGCCCGGCGCGGCACCCAACACCATCGCCGGGTTGATCGCCGACGTCGCGGACGCCAACCAGCGGCTGCAGGACATCGGCGCCAAGGTGCAGGCCGAGCAGGAGAGCGTCAACAAGGCACTCGTCGACGTCCAGACCGCGCGTGACGCGGCGGCCGAGGCGAGCGCCCGGGTGGACGCCAGTGTGCAGGCGGTCAAGGACGCCAACGCCGCAATTGCCGACGCGCAGAAGCGATTCGACACGTTCGCCGCCGCGAGCTACATCAACGGTCCGTCGGCGTCGCTGGTGATGGCGACGAATCCGGAAGAGATCCTGTCCAGCGCGTCGGCCAACCAGACGCTGGCCGTGAGCTCGCAGCAGGTGATCGCGGATCTGCAGCGGGCCCGCACCGAGCAGATCAACCGGGAGTCCGCGGCGCGGCTGGCCAAGGAGAACGCCGACAAGGCCGTCGCCGACGCCGAAGCCAGCCAGCAGTCCGCGATCGACGCGCTGACCGCGGCCAAGCAGACGTTCACCGACCAGCAGGCCGAGATCAACCGGCTGGCGGCCGAACGTAAGGCCGCCCAGGAGAAGCTCGACGCCGCCCGCCAGTGGTCGGCGCCGTCGAATTCGCCTGCGGCGGTACCCCAGTCGGCCGCGACCGGCCCGGCGACCCCGGGGGATCGCTGGGATCCGGCCGCGCCTGGCTCCCCGAAGGCACCCGGCGGCGGGCAGGTGCCGCCGTATGGCAGCGCCTCGGAATGGGACATGACGCTGCCGATGGTGCCCAGCGCCTTCGTGTCCGGCGACCCCATCCAGATCGTCAACGCCGTGCTGCAGATCGCGTCGTCCTCGGCGCAGGCCACCGCCCAGATGGGCAAGAGCTTCCTGCAGAAGTTGGGCATTTTGAAGCCGGACTCGACCGGCATCACCAACGGCGCGATCCCGTATGTGTACGGCGCACAGGCGTCCGAGTACGTCATCCGGCGCGCGATGTCGCAGATGGGTGTGCCGTACTCCTGGGGCGGCGGGACCGCCACCGGCCCCAGCAACGGGATCGACAGCGGCGCAGGCACGGTCGGCTTCGACTGCTCCGGGCTGATCCTCTATGCATTCGCCGGCGTCGGCATCAAGCTGCCGCACTATTCGGGTTCGCAGTACAACATGGGCCGCAAGATCCCGTCGTCGCAGATGCGTCGCGGTGACGTGATCTTCTACGGCCCCGGCGGCAGCCAGCACGTGACGCTCTACCTGGGCCAGGGTCAGATGCTCGAGGCTCCCTACACCGGCTCCAACGTGAAGATCTCGCCGGTGCGCACCAGCGGCATGACACCGTTCGTCGTCCGCTACATCGAATACTGACGGAGTTGTACCCATGTCTGCCAACACTTCTCGACGTCTGTTTGTCGGGACGGTCCTGACGGCGCTCACCTTGGGACTGGGTATCGCCAGCCCCGCCAATGCCGATCCGGGCGAGTGGGATCCGACGCTGCCCAAGCTGTTGAGCGCGGGCGCGCCCGGTGACCCGGTTGCCATCGCCAACGCCTCGCTGCAGGCCACCCAGCAGGCTGCCCAGGCGACCATGGACCTGGGTCGGCGATTCCTGTCCGGTCTCGGCTTCGGCGGGGGGCCGTCGGCGCTGCCCGGCGGTCGGGTCCGCGGACCGCAGGCCATCGAGTACGTGATCGCCCGCGGCGCCTCGCAGCGCGGGGTGCCCTACTCGTGGGGCGGCGGTGCGATCAACGGGCCCAGTGCCGGCGTGGAGGAAGACGCCGGCAAGGTGGGCTACGACTGCTCGGGCTTCACCCGCTACGCCTTCGCGGGCGTCGGGGTCCAGATTCCGAAGTACTCGGGCGACCAGTACAACGCCGGCCGGCACATCCCGCCGTCACAGGCCAAGCGCGGGGACCTGATCTTCTACGGCCCCGGGGGCGCCCAGCACGTGGCGCTCTATCTCGGCAACGGGCAGATGCTCGAGGCCTCGTCGGCGGCCGGGCATGTGACGGTCAGCCCGGTGCGCACCGCGGGCATGACCCCGTATCTGACGCGCATCATCGAGACCTAGCGAGACGCGCCAGCGAACAGGGGCACGTCGACGGATTTCAGAACGCCTGGAATAGTTGTCTGCGGGCGCCAAGGTGCCCGATTAATCCAACTGCTCGTGGAGGAAGTCGATGACGTCACCAGGTGGGTCGCCCGCAGGCCCCGCAGCCCAGTCCTTGTCGGCTGGCGGTAACGGTCTGGCCGGCGAGGTCCACACCCTGGAACGGGCGATCTTCGAGGTCAAGCGCATCATCGTCGGCCAGGACCAGCTCGTCGAGCGCATCCTGGTCGGCCTGCTGGCCAAGGGCCATGTGCTGCTCGAGGGTGTGCCCGGCGTCGCCAAGACGCTGGCCGTGGAGACGTTCGCCAAGGTCGTCGGCGGCACCTTCGCCCGCATTCAGTTCACTCCGGACCTGGTGCCGACCGACATCATCGGTACCCGCATCTACCGCCAGGGCCGCGAGGAATTCGACATCGAACTCGGTCCGGTCGTGGTGAACTTCCTGCTGGCCGACGAGATCAACCGCGCCCCGGCAAAGGTGCAGTCCGCCCTTCTCGAGGTGATGGCCGAGCGCAAGATCTCCATCGGCGGCAAGACCTACGACCTGCCCAAGCCGTTCCTGGTGATGGCGACGCAGAACCCGATTGAGAACGAGGGCGTCTACCCGCTGCCGGAAGCCCAGCGCGACCGCTTCCTGTTCAAGATCAACGTCGACTACCCGTCGCCGGAGGAAGAGCGCGAGATCATCTACCGGATGGGTGTCACCCCGCCGGAGCCCAAGCAGATCCTCGAGACCGGTGACCTGCTGCGCCTGCAGAACGTCGCCGCCAACAACTTCGTGCACCACGCGCTGGTGGACTACGTGGTCCGGGTCGTCACCGCCACCCGGCGGCCCGAGCAGTTCGGCCTCGGCGACGTCAAGGCCTGGATCGCGTTCGGCGCCTCGCCGCGTGCGTCGCTGGGCATCATCGCCGCCTCCCGCGCCCTGGCGCTGGTGCGCGGGCGGGACTATGTGATCCCGCAGGACGTCATCGACGTCATCCCCGACGTGCTGCGCCACCGGCTGGTGCTGACCTACGACGCGCTGGCCGATGACATCAAGGCCGAGACCGTGATCAACCGGATCCTGCAGACGGTGGCCCTGCCTCAGGTCAATGCCGTTCCACAGCAAGGGCATTCGGTGCCGCCGGTGGTTCCCGCCGGGGCAGGTGCCACCGGTCGGTGAGTCAATCCGAATCCGTCCACCCGCCGTCGTTCCAGCGCGGTGAGATCGGCGACGCCAAGCTCTCGGCGGCGCTGCGCACTCTCGAGCTCACCGTCAGACGCAAGCTCGACGGGGTACTGCACGGCGACCATCTGGGCCTGATTCCCGGTCCCGGCTCCGAGCCGGGGGAGTCGCGCCTGTACCAACCCGGTGACGATGTGCGCCGGATGGACTGGTCGGTGACCGCACGCACCACCCACCCGCACGTTCGGCAGATGATCGCCGACCGCGAGCTGGAGACCTGGCTGGTGGTCGACATGTCGGCCAGCCTGGACTTCGGCACCACCGGCTGCGAGAAGCGCGACCTGGCCGTTGCCGCGGCGGCCGCGATCACCTACCTCAACAGCGGTGGCGGCAACCGGATCGGCGCGATCATCGCCAACGGCGATGCGATCACCCGTGTTCCCGCGCTGTCCGGCCGGATGCACGAGCAGACCCTGTTGCGGACGATCGCGACCATGCCCAAGGCTCCGGCCGGGGTGCGCGGTGACCTCGCCGCCGCGATCGACGCGCTGCGCAGGCCGGAACGCCGTCGCGGCATGGCCGTGGTGATCAGCGACTTCCTCGGCCCGATCACCTGGATGCGCCCGCTGCGCGCGATCGCCGCACGCCACGAGGTGCTGGGTATCGAGGTACTCGACCCACGCGACGTCGAACTGCCCCCGGTCGGCGACGTCGTCCTGCAGGACACCGAGTCCGGGGTCACCCGGGAGTTCACCATCGACGAGCAGTTGCGCGACGACTTCGCCCGTGCCGCCGCGGTACACCGCCAGGAGGTGGCGCGCACGCTGCGCCGCTGCGGCGCACCGCTGATGACGCTGCGCACCGACCGCGACTGGATCGCCGACATCGTGCGGTTCGTCGCATCCCGTCGCCGCGGCGCCCTGGCAGGTAGCCAATGACCTTGCCGCTGCTCGGGCCGATGACGCTCACCGGCTTCGAACACCCGTGGTTCTTCCTGTTCCTGCTCGTCATCGCCGGGCTGGTCGGGCTCTACATCATCGTCCAGGTCGGCAGGCAGAAGCGCGTGCTGCGGTTCGCCAATATGGAACTGCTGGAAAGCGTTGCGCCCACCCGGCCCAACAAGTGGCGGCACCTGTCGGCGATCCTGCTGATCGCGTCGCTGGTGCTCTTGACGATCGCGATGGCCGGGCCCACCCACGACGTGCGGATTCCGCGTAACCGGGCCGTGGTCATGCTGACCATCGACGTCTCGCAGTCGATGCGCGCCACCGACGTCGAGCCCAGCCGGCTGGCCGCCGCGCAGGAGGCGGCCAAGCAGTTCGCCGACCAGTTGACCCCGGGCATCAACCTGGGCCTGATCGCCTATGCCGGTACCGCCACCGTGCTGGTGTCGCCGACCACCAACCGGGAAGCCACCAAGAACGCGATCGACAAACTGCAACTGGCCGACCGCACCGCCACCGGCGAGGCGATCTTCACCTCGCTGCAGGCCATCGCGACCGTCGGCGCGGTGATCGGCGGTGGCGACACTCCGCCGCCCGCCCGCATCGTGCTGATGTCGGACGGCAAGGAAACGGTGCCGTCCAACCCGGACAACCCCAAGGGTGCGTTCACCGCCGCCCGCACGGCCAAAGACCAGGGCGTGCCGATCTCGACGGTGTCGTTCGGCACCCCGTACGGATACGTCGAGATCAATGACCAACGCCAGCCGGTGCCGGTCGACGACGACATGCTCAAGAAGATCGCCGACCTGTCCGGCGGCAACGCCTACACCGCGTCGAGCCTGCAGCAGCTCAAAGAGGTCTTCACCTCGCTGCAGGACCAGATCGGCTACGAGACCATCAAGGGCGAGGCCAGCACCGGCTGGCTGCGGCTCGGGGCACTGGTCCTGGCGCTGGCGGCACTGACGGCGTTGCTGGTCAACCGGCGACTCCCGGGCTGATGCCCCGGTGTCGATTTCGGTGCGGCCAACGGCAGGCACTAAGTTGACTCCCATGTCCGAAACCGCAGCCGCTGAATCGGCCGAAGCCGCCCCCGGCGGCAAACCGCCGTTCGTCTCCCGTTCCGTGCTGGTCACCGGTGGAAACCGGGGCATTGGCCTGGCGATCGCTCAGCGGCTCGCCGCCGACGGTCACAAGGTGGCCGTCACCCACCGCGGTTCGGGGGTGCCGGAGGGATTGTTCGGCGTCGAGTGTGACGTCACCGACACCGCGGCGGTCGACCGGGCGTTCACCGAGGTCGAGGAACACCAAGGCTCCGTCGAGGTGCTGGTGTCCAACGCGGGCATCTCCAAGGACGCCTTCCTGATGCGGATGACCGAGGAGCGGTTCACCGAAGTCATCAACGCCAACCTCACCGGGGCGTTCCGGGTGACCCAGCGGGCGTCACGCAGCATGCAGCGCAAGCGGTTCGGCCGGATCATCTACATCGGCTCGGTCTCCGGCATGTGGGGGATCGGCAACCAGGCCAACTACGCGGCCGCCAAGGCCGGCCTGATCGGCATGGCCCGCTCGATCTCCCGCGAGCTGTCCAAGGCCGGGGTGACCGCGAACGTGGTGGCGCCGGGCTACATCGACACCGAGATGACCCGCGCGCTCG
>JAEZIA010000479.1 GCA_023416315.1 Actinomycetes bacterium | reverse complement strand
ACGACGGCGTGACCATTGCTCGGGAGATCGAGCTGGAGGATCCCTTCGAGAACCTCGGTGCGCAGCTGGTGAAGTCGGTGGCCACCAAGACCAACGACGTCGCCGGTGACGGCACCACCACGGCCACCGTGCTGGCGCAGGCCATCATCAAGCACGGTCTGCGCAACGTTGCCGCCGGTGCCAATCCGATCGCGCTGGGTTCGGGCATCAGCAAGGCCGCCGACGCGGTGTCCGAGGCCCTGCTGGCCTCGGCCAAGCCGGTGTCGGACAAGGTCGCCATCGGCCAGGTCGCCACCGTCTCCTCGCGTGACGAGGAGGTCGGCGAAATGGTCGGCGAGGCGATGACGAAGGTGGGCGCCGACGGTGTCGTCAGCGTCGAGGAGTCCTCGACGCTGAACACCGAGCTGGAGATCACCGACGGTGTCGGTTTCGACAAGGGCTTCATCTCGGCCTACTTCGTCACCGATTTCGATTCGCAGGAAGCCGTCCTCGAGGACGCACTGGTGCTGCTGCACCGCGACAAGATCAGCTCGCTGCCCGACCTGCTGCCGCTGCTGGAGAAGGTCGCCCAGTCCGGTAAGCCGCTGCTGATCGTCGCCGAGGACGTCGAGGGCGAGGCGCTGTCGACGCTGGTCGTCAACGCGATCCGCAAGACCCTCAAGGCCGTCGCGGTCAAGGCGCCGTTCTTCGGTGACCGCCGCAAGGCGTTCCTCGAGGACCTGGCGATCGTGACCGGCGGTCAGGTAGTCAACCCCGACGTCGGCCTGCTGCTGCGTGAGGTCGGCCTCGAGGTGCTGGGCACCGCGCGCCGCGTGGTGGTCAGCAAGGACGACACCGTGATCGTCGACGGCGGCGGCACGGCCGACGCGATCGCCAACCGGGTCAAGCAGCTCAAGAGCGAGATCGAGGCGAGCGACTCCGACTGGGACCGCGAGAAGCTGCAGGAGCGGGTGGCCAAGCTGGCCGGCGGCGTCGCGGTGATCAAGGTCGGCGCGGCCACCGAGACCGCGCTCAAGGAGCGCAAGCACCGGGTCGAGGACGCCGTCGCGGCGGCCAAGGCCGCGGTCGAGGAGGGCATCGTCGCCGGCGGCGGCAGCGCCCTGGTGCAGGCTCGGGCCGCGCTCGATTCGCTGCGTGCGTCGGTTTCTGGTGACGAGGCTCTCGGTGTCGAGGTGTTCGCCTCGGCGCTGTCGGCTCCGCTGTTCTGGATCGCCACCAACGCCGGCCTTGACGGGGCCGTCGTGGTCAGCAAGGTCGGCGAGCTGTCCGCTGGGCAGGGCTTCAACGCAGCCACGCTGACCTACGGCGATCTGATCGCCGACGGCGTGATCGATCCGGTGAAGGTGACCCGCTCCGCGGTGCTCAACGCCGCATCGGTGGCCCGGATGGTGCTCACCACTGAGACCGCGGTCGTGGACAAGCCGGTCGAGGTTGACGAGCACGCCGGCCACGGTCATCACGGCCACGCGCACTAGTTCGTAGTTCGAAACACCCCCGGTCCTGTTGGGCCGGGGGTGTTTTCGTTGGTGGGGGGTGCGTACGTGTGCACGTGTACTCAGTGAGCCAGCGAGCTGACCTTCGCCTGCAACTCGGTGCGCGCCGTGATCGGGCGTTCGGGCGCGACCCTTGACGACAACATGTGCTGCGGCTTTCGACCAAGGAAGAAGGCGATGCGTTCGGCGTTGGCGCCACTAGGGTGTGGGAGTCCATTCAGCACTCGGTTGCGATCGATGTTCATTTCTACGGCCACGAGTTCCAGCGCGGTGCCGACGATCGGGCCTAACGGCACGAAGATGGCCTCCCGTAGGATCGTCGCTTGCCGAGCGAACCCGTTCATTAGGTGTTCGCGTAGAAGTGGTGTTGTGAACATCGATGGGGCGCCTGAGTAATTCTTTCCATCGACGAAGACGGGGAAGCACAAGGCCGATGTGAAGTGCGCCAGGTTGGCGTCGCTGGCCCACAAGGAGGCCGTCGACTTTAGGTCGAGAAGTCCGTTGACGCCGATTGCGTCGAGCATTGCGACAAGGTTGGATCGCATCGGTCCGGAGAAGCTTGCAAAGACCTCCACGGAGGCGAGAGTTTCCATCTCGCTCAACCCGTCGCGAAGGCACCGCCTCGCTTCAGCCCATGCATTCCGCATCTGCTGCCTGCCCGGCGTGAGTCCGACAATGGCGATGCGAGCATCAACTTTTACTGGCCCAATAGGGAAGTAAGCGATGTCGATTCGCTTAGCGCCGGTCACGGCTCCATCGAGGCGCAGCCGCTTCGGTTGTTCGGTTTCCGAGGCGAGTTCGGAATCTGTCATGTCGCGTAGTAATGGCGCGAACCGAGAGAAGCAGTGGATCTCCATGAATGAACTATCTTGCCTTTGACTCAACGCCTGCACTGCGTTTCACCGGCGCTGGGGGTGTTCAGTTCTTGAACACTATCCGCCGATGGCGATGGCGATGGCGATGGCGATGGCGATGTTCGAGTATGCGATCGGTGACATCCCGCGTGCCGCGGCCATCCCGCGCAAATCGGCAGCCAATTTTTGTCGGTACCCCCTGCGATGATGTGGTCATGTCCCCGATCGCGGCAGACCCACCGGTGGTGAGTATCGCTGACCGCGTTGAGGTGGTGTTCGACGAACTGGCCGAGTTGGTCGGACAACGCAATGCGATCGACGGTCGGATCGTCGAGCTCATCGCCAAGTTGGATCGCGAACAGTTGTGGGGCTACACCGGTGTGCGGTCGTTGGCTGCGTTGGTGGCGTGGAAGTTAGGTGTGTCTCCGGCGAACGCAGGCAACATCGCGACGGTGGCGGAGCGGCTTGAGGAGTTCCCGCGCTGCGCCGCCGGGGTGCGCGAGGGCCGGCTGTCGTTGGATCAGATCGGCGCGATCGCCGCACGCGCCGGTGAGGGATCCGATGACCACTACGCCGAATTGGCGGCGGTCGCCACGGTGGCTCAGCTGCGCAAGGCAGTCAGCCTGGAACCGCGCCCAGAAACCGCGCCGCGGCCCGACCCGCCGCGCGGGATCGTGACGACCAGTACCGAGACGTCCACCACGTGGAAGATCACCCTGCCCAGTGAGGAAGCCGCGACGGTGGACGCAGCACTGCAATCGCACCATGACGCGTTGGTTGCGGAATGGAAACGCGCGCACGGCGATACGGGCGATTCAGAGACGCGGCCGCCGTTGCCGAACCGCGTGGATGCGTTCATGAGCGTCGTCGAAGCAGGATGGGATGCCGAGGTGGCACGGCGCCCGCACGGACAGCGCACCACGGTCGTGGTGCACCTCGATATTGAAAAGCGCATGGCGGCCTTGCATTTGGGGCCGCTGCTGTCTGACGCCGATCGGCGATATCTGACCTGTGATGCCACCTGTGAAACGTGGTTTGAACGCGAGGGCCAGCTCGTCGGAGCTGGGCGCACGACTCGGACGATCGGCCGTCGACTGCGCCGGGCGCTGGAGCACCGCGACCGGACCTGCGCGGTCCCGGGATGTGGCGCCACCCGAGGACTGCACGCCCACCATATTCAACATTGGGAGGACGGCGGCCCAACCGAACTGCACAACCTGGTGCTGCTCTGCCCCTACCACCACCGCGCTCATCACCGTGGCGAGATCACCATCGCCGGGCCCGCTGACCAGCTCACCGTCACCGACAGCGATGGTGATCCGCTCAACCCTGGATCGCTCGCCCGTCCGCCGACCAAGCCCCCACCCGACGTACCACCCTGCCGTGGACCATTCGGCGAGCGCGCCGACTGGAAGTGGTACCACCCCTTCGAACCACAACCACCACCAACACCCAACTAGGCCAGCCAGTTCGACGAGCGCTCATCGGTCACACGAGCGACGTCACGATGTCCACCTCCGACGTCAGCGTCTGGTGCACGGGACACCGCTCGGCGATCTCCAGCAGCCGCTGGCGCTGAACGTCGTCGAGGTCCCCGATCAACGTGATCGTCCTGTCGATGTGGCTGATCCAACCCTTCGTGGTTTCGCATTTGGCGCAGTCTTCGGCATGAATCCTGTTGTGGTGCAGCGACACTTCCACCCGCTCCAGCGGCCAGCCCTTCTTGTTGGCATACATGCGCACCGTCATCGATGTGCATGCGCCGAGGCCGGCCAGAAGCAGGTCGTATGGCGTTGGACCGACGTTCTCGCTGATCGGTTGTGGCTCGTCGGCGAAGAACTGATGTGGGCCCGCCGTGATCTGCTGCGTGTAGGTCCCCGAACCTGTTTCGGTCACGGTCACGGTGCCTTCGGGCGAGGTCGCGTCACCCGTGCGGTACGTCGTCATCCCCGCATCCAACACGACTTCACCGGGTCCGGTTCGGAAATTGTGCGGTGCGAGCGCGCCGGCAGGCTTACGCTGCCGATGAGATCGGAAGTGGGAGAGGGATGCTCCTGACGGTTCTGCGTTGTCTGTCGGGCGGGCTCGTCGCCGCCGCGGCCACGCTCGCGTGGGTGCCCCCAGCCAATGCCGATCCGCTGGATCCGATTCCGGGGGAGGGCTTCTTCCTCGTCGGACCCGATATCGCGCCCGGGCTCTACAACACCGGCGGCACGGCTTCGCTGTTCGGGGTATGGATCAACGACGTGCCGACCCAGGACTCGATGTGCGTGTGGTTCACCTACAGCACGCCCGACTCGAACAAAGACCATGTCGTCGCGACGAACATGTCGATCGGCCCGATGAACGCGAACATCAACTCGACAGTGAAAGCGTTCGAGTCGCACAACTGTCAACCCTGGACTCGCGTCACCTGACTCACCACAGCGTGACCGTTTCGAGTACTCGACTACGTCGCCGATCCCGGCGCGGACCGGCTTATCGACCTACCGCGGCGTCGGCTGGATCGACACCAGGCGGAAGGTGCCCGGCTGGGTATCGTCCGGCGCGAACCGAACCACGAGAATGTCGGGCGGGAACTCGGTGGCGATGTCGTTCAGCGTCCTGGGCATGAAGGCCTGGGCCTTGGCGTTGCCGTACCAGTTGGGATCGAACTGGTCGACGCTGAGGCTGCTCACGCTCTCGATCGTGGCGTCCCACTGTTGAACCGGGTCGGGGACTGCCTCACCGAACCCGGCCGACTTCAAGTACGCATCACCTTTTCCGGCAAGGGTTATCGGCGCACCACCGCTGACGGGCGTCCCCGTGATCGTTCCATTGATGACGTCGGCGGTGACCGACGCCAACCGTGCCGTGCACACGTTGTCAACGACGCCGGCAGGCGTGCAGAAGTCGGGCAGCGGGTCGGCGTGTGCGATCGCGGCGGGCAGCACCACGCCAGAAATCACGGCGCCGACGACGGCCGCCATTCGAGCACGGTTGGTCGTCGTCATCGGGCATCCCTTCTCGTGGGTCACTGAACTGTATTCGTTGCACCGGCCGCCACAGTTACGTGAAGTCGAAAGCACCGGACTGCCAATTTTGACGATCTAATCAATAAATCGGCTGGTTGCGAATACTCTGCCGTTCGGCAAGGTCCGAGAACCGGGGAGAACATCGTGATCAAACCTGTCGCACTACTAGGCGCGTCCGTCTTCGCAGCCGTCGCAATCGGGGTCGCCGCGCCCGCTCACGCGCAACCGACCGCACCGTTCAAGAACTGCACAGCCGCGAAAGCGGCGGGCTACTGCGACATTACGCCCGACAGCCCGTTGTATACCCCCAGCCAGGACCGCGATAGCGACGGCTACGCCTGCGAATGCTGACCGCCTGGACCTACCGCTAGTCTCGTCCGCCGGCCAACAGGCCCGCGGACGCGAATTTCAACCCGGCCCGCAGTTCGTCCAAGGAAATCGGGTCGTCGGACTCGATGTAGCGCATGGTCGTCGCCACCGCCATGTTGAAGAACAGCCATGCCAGCGCGGTGGGGGACAGCTCGTCGCGGTAGTGGCTGCGGTAGTGCGTCATATGCAGTTTGGTCATCGCCAGCAGAGTGGCGTTGAGGCCGGAGACGCTCTCGACTGTGCGGATGTGGTCGGGTCGCTCGGCGAGATAGCGGATCAGCCGACGGTTGGCGATGGTGTAGTCGATCAGAATGTCGATCGACGATTCCATCGCCGATTCCGGCCGGTCGAGAGTGTTCGCCCGCAGCATGTCCTCGATCGCTGGCGCCTGCTCGGCGGCGAGCCGCTCGATCGCGGCGTTGATGATCTGCTCCTTGTTCGCGAAGTACTGATAGATCGACCCCTTGCTGATCCCGGCCTTCTCGGCGATCAGGTTGGTGGTGATCTCCTCCGGCGCATGCTTGCGCAGCAGCATCGCAGTCGTGGTGACAATTTTTGCGACCAACTCGCGGGACCGTACCTGCTGTGGCGCCTTTCGACGTCCTGAGCTGGGCTTTGCTGCGCTCATTGGGGCTCCTGACGCGACTTGAATGCGACCTGGGAGTCAGGTTAGCGTCTCGCCAACCGACAGGAGGCTCATCGATGACCGCCACACCGGAGCTTGAGGTCCACCAGGCATTCGCCGATTCAGGACCGATCGAACTCGTCCCGCCAGACTCACTGACCGCCGAGCACACCGGCCACTGGACGTTTCTCATCCTCGAAGGTGCGGCGTTCATGATGCAGGCCATGCATCCGGTCATCGCCGAAGTCACCGGCAAGTACTCGGCGGCTTTTCACGGTGACCCGGGCGGCCGGGCGATCCGCTCCGTCGATTCCGTCCTGCGCTGGACATACGGGGGAGCCGAGGCCGCCGCCGAAGGTGACCGGGTGCGGGACCTACACAAGCCGATCACGATGAAGAGCGCCGAAACCGGCAAGCAGATCAGCGCTTTGAACCCCGAGGCGTATCAGTGGGTGATCGCCACCGGCTATATCGTCAACGCGCAAGCCGGCCGGCTGATGATCGGCCGCGAGTTCACCGATGCCGAGAAGGACGAGCTGCTGCGGGACAACCGCCGGCTGGCACGACTGCTGCACGTGCCGATGCGCGGCTACCCCGAGACCCAACAGGAGATGGCCGACTACTACGAGGCGATGATCGACACACTGCAGGGGACACCGCAGGCGCTGTCGTTGATACAGGATCTGCAGGACGGCAAGGTCGAAGTGTCACCGTCGGTTCCAAAGCCGGTGGCGTCGGTGATTCGCGCCTCGCTCAAACCGGCCCTACGGCTCAACTATCTATCCATCGTCGGGCTGCTGGATCCGCGCCTGCGCGAGAAGCTCGGCGTCACCTGGAGTGCCGAGGAGGAACGTCAGCTGACTCGCCGGTACACCGTCATCCGGACCGCCTACCGAGTGCTGCCCGAACGGCTGACCTATTTTCCACTGGCCTATCACGCGCGCAAGCACCACAAGTGCCTCGAGAAAATGAAGCAGCGCCAACAGAAGTCGTTTGCCTACAACCTGCCGAAGTAGTCGTCGATTTGTCCGAGCAAAGACGTGGCGACGATCTAATCTTCCGCCATGGACCGCGTCTTCCAGTGGCTTTGGGATCGCTATGGTGCGAGGTATTCGTGGGCGCTCTGGGCGTTGATGATTCCCGTTTCACTGCCGGTCCTCCTGTTTTGGGGTTTTGGCGTCGTCGCCTTCGAAAGATCCAGCCAGTACGGTGAGGTCGCAGCGTTCACGGTTGCAGCGGGCCTGACGCGGGCATATGTCCTGGTCCTTCCAGGCTGGCGCGGCATGCGCGTCATTGAGCGATGGGCCGCTGGTCAGGATGTAAGCCCCGGGAAAGCTCTTGACGCCACCTATACCTACGCACGGCGGGCGCTGCCCCGAGTGCTCGTATCAGATGTGGTGTGGTCGGCGCTGTTCATGGCTGTGGTCGCCGCGATAGCCGGAGTTACCGGCGGGCGGCTGGGTCAATATGCGCTGCTTGGGGCCGCAATCGCAATCGGCAATGTGCTCATGCCCGTGCACAGCTTCGTGGAGGGAGCTTTGCGGCCGGCCCGAGCAGCCATCGTCGCAGACACCGCGATCGGTGATTCGTTGCCTCGGTCCCGACCGACATTCGCCGCGTGGGCCAATGTGTCGTTGCTTTCTACTGCGTTCCTGTTTGCCACTTCCGGGGGAGTTATTGCAGCGGCATTCGACGTAGCGGCACACGGCCCCTGGGTGTGTATTGCCATCGCCGGTGGCTTGACGATCCTGACTGGCCCGGCCGCCTTCGTTGCGTTCTCTCCATTCCTGAGACCGATCCGCGACCTCGCAGAAGGTACCGAACGTGTTGCGGCAGGCGACTACAGCCAACGCCTGCCGGTCGTCCAGGACGACGATCTCGGGGCGTTGGCCGCGTCGTTCAACCGAATGCAGGCGGGATTGGCTGAGCGACAACGGCTTCAGGCCGCATTCGGAACGTATGTCGATCCGGGGTTGGCGGCGCGCTTGCTGCAGCAGGGCGACGATGTGTTCACCGGCGAGCGCCGGGAAGTAACCGTGATGTTCGTCGACATCCGCGACTTCACTCCGTACGCCGAAGCGAATACCGCTGAGGACACAGTTTCTCGACTCAATGCGTTGTTCGAGATCGTGGTGCCCGCCGTGGTCGATGCCGGGGGGCACGTCAACAAGTTCCTCGGTGACGGTGCGCTGGCGGTTTTCGGTGCACCCGACGACCTGCCGTATCACGCCGACGCCGCAGCCGATGCCGCCCTGCACATCCAGCGCCGCGTCGGAGAGCGGTTCGGCGAAGCTTTGCGCGTCGGCATCGGGATCAACACCGGAGTGGTCATCGCCGGAACCATCGGCGGCGCAGGGAAACTCGAATTCACCCTGATTGGCGACGCGGTCAACGTCGCAGCCCGCGTCGAGCAGCTGACCAAGACCACCGGCGATGCGATCCTACTCACCCAGCAGACGGTCGACGCTTTGACCGCGCCGCTGCCCGGACTGGCCGAGCGTGGACCGCACATGTTGAAGGGGAAGTCGGCCGCTGTCAACGTGTTCGGTCTTCGACCGGCGGGGCAGTTGATCCGGCCTTAGCCGAGGCCCCTAACGCGCGAATTCGGTTGTCGTATCGAGGGAAATCGCTACGCTCCGACCGCGCTGTGAATGCCGTAGGGCACCGCCTTGAGCACGGTCACGGAAAGTGGCTTGCCGCTGGGCAAGTTGTAGGTGCACCGTTGGCCGGGACGAGCCCCCGCGATCGCGGCGCCGAGCGGCGACTGGATGGAGTACACCTCCATGTCGCCGTACTCCGCACCACGCACACCCAGCAGGAAAGTCTCGGTGTCCCCGGTGTCGTCGTAGCGGATCGTCACCACCATTCCCGGTTCGGCGATCCCGTCGTCGGGCGGATCTTCGCCCACGACCGCGTTGACCAGCAGGTCGTAGATCTGTTGGATGCGCGTCTGCCAGCCGCGCTGGACTGCCGCCGCGTTCTCGTCGTTGTCGCCACCGGCGGCGCCGGCCGCGGACAACCGCTGCAATGTCGCGAGTTCCTGCTCTAGCCGCTCATAGGCTTGCGGAGAGATCCAGGCGCGCTGAGTGCTGGTCATCGTGGGTTCCTTTCAGGGCGAGGCTATTTGGGCTGCCGTCAGGGGCGGGCCACGGCGTCGGGCTCCGCCCCTGACAGCGGGGCGGGCCCGCGTAGGGCATGGTCTGTGTGGTCAGCGGCCGGTCCGGCGCAGCGGGTCGAACTCGCGCAGCGCCTCGGGTTGCTTTCCGGTGGTGATGTACTCGGCGAGCAGACGTCCGGTCACCGGTCCGTGCGCCAGCCCCCACATGCCGTGCCCACCTGCCGCGTAGATCGCAGGGCCGATCTCACCGATCAGGGCGCGGCCGTCGGGGGTCACCGGCCGCGGTCCGACCCAGACGTCGCTACGCTGCTCCCAGCGCACGCCGCTCAGCAACGGGCCGGCCGATGCAATGATGGCGTCCACGCGCTGGGGGCGTAACGGATCGTCCGGGTGGCGGAATTCCATGGTGCCCGCCACCCGCAAACCGCCCTGGTACGGCGTGCATGCCACTCGGACGTCGGGCAGGTAGAACGGTCCGGGGATCGGGCGTTCGACGGGCACGGTGAATGAATAGCCGCGACCGGCGTGCACCGGAACCCGCACCCGCCCGCCGGCGAGCCGCGAGAGCCACGCCCCGGTGGCAATGACCGCGACGTCGGCTGTGACCGGCGCGCCGTGGCGCGGGTGCGCCGCGATGCCGTGGCCGCGATCGGCCAAACAGGTGATGTCCAGTGCGCGCATCGTCGCGCCCCGCTCGGTGACCGCGTGTGCCAACGCCTGCACGAAGCGGCCCGGATCGACGAAACGCTGATCGTTGATGTTCAGGCCGGCGGTGATCGCGCCCGACGCAAGGGGTACCTGCTCACGCAGCGCCGCACCGGTCAGGGCGGTGACCGACACCGTCTGGCCGGCTTTCTCCAACGCGCGCAGTTCGCGGACCATCGCGTCGGCTTCGTCGGTGGTGCGGAACAACGCGGTGATCGGAGCGTCGGTCACCGGGGCGTCGACGCCGTTGGCGACCAGCACGTCGAACGCCTCGATGCACTCCTCGTTGAGCGGCGCATTGGCCCGGACTGCCCGGTTCCACGAGGAGCGGCGGCAGTTGACGGCGAACTGCATCAAGAACGAGGCGAGCGTGTAATCGGTGGACAACGGAATATGCAGCGGCGCAGCTGGATTGAACAACGAACGCAGTCCGTACCGCAACACACCCGGGGAGTTCAGCGGGATCGTGAGACTCGGAGCGATCCAGCCCGCGTTACCCCAGGAGGCCCCGGCGGCGACTCCCGTGCGGTCCACCACGGTGACCTCGACCCCGCGCTCCTGCAGAAACCACGCCGTCGACAGTCCGACGATTCCGGCACCGATGACGATGGCCGATCGCGGCCCACCATCGATACGCCCCACGCCACCCACGACACCGCTCCTTTGTCCGAACTCGCTGACAACTCCACGGTGGCCTCCCGCTCCTGCGAGCGGCTTGCCCGTCTCCGACAATCGGACCGCCCCACGTTGTCGCGATCCGACAATGCGCTACTCGGTGTCGGCGGCGGCGAGCTCGATCATCATCGCCAGCCGCTTCTTGGCGTCGCCAAGGGGCAGGGTGGTGATCTCGGCCATTTTGCGCAGCCGGTTGCGGACGGTGTTCTCGTGCACCCCGAGCTGCCGACCCGCTTCGGCTGGGTCGCCCTGCGCGGCCAGCCAGGCCCGCAACGTCGGGATGTAGTCCGTCGCATGCTCGCGGTCGTGCCTGCGCAGCTCGGCTATGGGTCCACGGTCCGGAACACGTCCCGCGCGGGCGGCGGTGCGCAGCCGTTGCAACAGAATGTCGTCCCACGAATCGTCGTAGGCGGGTGGCGCCGTGCCCATCGGACTCACCTCGTGAAGCGCCAGACACTCGTCGGCCTCATGACGTGCCGCGACCAGGTCGACGGCATCGGTAATCCCGCTGATACCGGCCATGACGGTCGCCTGCTCAGGAAGGGCCGCCGCGAGATCGACCACCCACCGTCGTGCCGCCGCCGAGTCCTCTGCCGGGAGCACGGTGTACACGGTGTTTCCTGCCAGTGCGCTGCGGCCCGGCCGTGACCAGCCAAACCCGGTGGTGGCCCGCTCAAAGGCCAACAGCAGGGCGGCATCTCGGTGTTCACCGAGGAGCGCTTGTACCGCGACCACCCGTAATCGGTTCTGCGGCAAGCCCAGTCGAGTGGCCGTGGTCGCGGCGTCCGCGGTGCCCTCCAGCAACCGGATCACCAGATCTGATTCCACTTGACGTTCGAGGTCGGCACTGGCGCGCGAGCGCAACAGGTGCAACGCCACAGTGCGTGCCCCGTCCGCCAGCGCAATCAGGGCGTCGTCGGTCAGCGGTGAGCTGCAGGCCACCCACACCGATCCCATGAGCTCACGACCGGAACGCACCGCCACCACCATCCGCCCGGTGATGCCGTGGCCGGCATCCGCGGCGACGAACAGCGGCTCGTCGGAATCGGTGAGATGCCGCAGCACGCCGTGGTCTTCGAAGAAGGAGAGCAACCGCTGCGGTGTGCGGCGTTCCATGATCGTCTGCACCCGTGCGGGGTCGGCGTGGCCTTGCATCCTGGAGTAGGCCAGCACCTGTGAGAGCCGATCCTCGATCGTCACCGGCCCGCCGGTCGCCTCGGCCAGGCTGTCGGCAAGGGCGAACAGGTCGGTCGGGCCGCGCCCGGATTCGGTCTCGCGGCCTTCCAGGACCAGCCCGTAGACGACGGCCGCGAGTTCGCTCCACGACATCGACGCGTCCACCACCAACACCGCGACACCTTCGTCGAGACCTTCGAAGGTGGCGGCGCCCTCGGTGTCTCGGGCGATGACGACGAGCGCGCGCGCCGCTGCCGCCCACCGCACCGCTTCGCGGACAGAATGCGCCCCGACAGCCAACAGCACGTCGCCCACCGCGCTGCGGTCCGCTGTTGTTTCGGGCATGACGACACTGCCCAGCTGCGCGGACCGCGGGATCGGGCAGAACCGCAGCCGAACTCCGTAGTTGCCCAGCACATTGACCAGGCGGTCTAGCGTGACCACTGACCCTCCCGAGGCTGTCGACCAACCAGCCTAACCAGCCGGGGTGGACGCATCGGCGGGGCATGGCGCAGACGTCAATAACGGCTCAGTGAAGGTTGCCACACCACCGCGGCGGCCGCAGTACAGTGCAGCTCGTGGTCAATGTGTTCGCCGGCGCCCGAGGTCGCTGGCTGGCGGTGGCAGCCTCGGTGACCGTCGCCGGGGCGATGTTCTACGCCCAGAGCAACGAGACCAAGTGTTGTGCTGCCGCGCCGACGGTTTCGCCGGCCGCCCAGACCTCCCTCGCGGCCGACATGCCGCGCATCGCCGCGCCCACCGCGGCCGAACTGCTGGCGGCCAGTGCACCCGTCGCCGCGGGGGACTTCCAGTTGGCATTGCCCCGCGGCGCCGCCCCCGAAGCGGGTTTGCAGGTCCACACGATCTGGGTGGCCCGTGCGATCAGCGTGATGTTCTTGGAGATCACGACGATCGGCGGGTATCGGCAGGACCCGTTGAAGTGGCATCCCAACGGTCTGGCCATCGACGTGATGATCCCGAACTACCACTCCCCGGAGGGAATCGAGCTCGGCAACCAGATCGCCGGCTTCGCCCTGGCCAACGCCAAGCGGTGGGGTGTGCTGCACGTGATCTGGCGCCAGGGCTTCTACCCGGGTATCGGGGCGCCCAGTTGGACCGCGGACTACGGCAATGAAACCGCCAACCACTTCGACCACGTGCATATCGCCACCGATGGCGGCGGCTATCCGACCGGGAACGAGACCTACTTCCTCGGGTCCATGCGTTCCGGGTCGGCCTGACCGATGGCTATCGTGCGGGCCCGCGCGGCGATGGTGGCTCTTGCCGGCGCGGTGGCGCTCAGTGCGTTGACCGGCTGCGCGGGCAGCGACCCGCGACCGTCCACGACGCCCGCGCAACCCATCTCCGGTGAGGTGGCCGGGGCACCCATGCCGCAGGACGCCCCGGGCCGGCCGCCGATGGTCAAGCGCGATGTGGTCAAGACCGCATCGATGTCGATCTCGGTGGCCAATCCCGCCGACGCCGCGGACAAGGCTGCCGTGATCGTCGAGAACGCCGACGGCCGGGTGGACAGCCGGACCGAGGACGCCGGATCGGGCACGGGCCGGGCCCGCTCCTCGGTGGTGTTGCGGGTGCCCGCCGCGAAGCTCGACGAGACCCTGCGCGAAATCAAGGAACTCGGCACCGTCGAACATGTCCAGGTCAGTGCCGACGATGTCACCGCCCAGCGCATCGACCTCGATGCGCGGATCACGGCATTGCAGACCTCCGTCGACCGGCTGCTGGGCATCATGCGCGACGCCAAGGACCCCGACGCGCTGATCAAAGCCGAAGACGCGCTGTCCCAGCGCCAGGCCGAACTCGACAGCCTGCGCGCCCAACGGCAGGCCCTCGGCGACCAGATCGACTACAGCACCGTCGACGTCACGTTCATCGCCCAGGAGATCGGTGGGCCCGCGCCCAGTGAGTACCGGGGATTCGTCGGCCAGGTCGAACGGGGTTGGGACATCTTGGTTTCGGTGGTGGGCAACCTGTTGTTGCTGTTTGGACTGCTGCTGCCGTGGCTGGCCGTGCTGGCGGTCGCCGGTGCCATCGTGTATGGCATCGTCCGAGTGGCGAAGGCCCGCCTGCCACAGCCACGCCAGCCGCAGCCGCAGCCGCAGCCCCCGCCACCCGTCGCCGTCGGTGCCGCAGGCGAGGATGAGGCCCCGCCCACCTGACATGGCCACCCGTTACGACCGGCCGTGGCGACGGCCCGGCGCGGCCGCCTACGCCCGCCGCCGGATCAAGGCATTCCTGTGCCCGCCGGTGACCGTCGTGTCCGCGCCGCCAGACCTGATCAAAGACCGCGACGTCGCGGTGCGCATGCGCGACGGAATCATCCTGCGCGCCAACGTCTATCGCCCACACGGCGACGGCCCGTTCCCGGTCATTCTGTCGGTGCACCCGTACGGCAAGGACGCGCTGCCGCGTCGCACCCGGCGCGGCTGGCGGCTCAACTTCCAGTTCCGCATCATGAATCAGCCTGCGCCGTACCGCATTTCGAGCGAGACGGGATGGGAGGCGCCGGACCCGGTGGCATGGGTCGCACGCGGTTACGTCGTGATCAACGCCGACGCGCGTGGTGCGGGCACCTCCGAAGGGTTCGGTTCACTGTTGTCCGACGACGAAGCGCGCGACACCTACGACCTGATCGAGTGGGCCGGGACCCAACCCTGGTCCAATGGCCGGGTGGGCATGATGGGAGTGTCGTATCTGGCCCTCTCGCAATACAAGGCAGCGGCGCTGCACCCGCCGCATCTGGCTGCGATCTGCCCGTGGGAGGGATTCACCGACGCCTACCGCGACTTCATGGCGCCGGGCGGCATTCCGGAGCGTGGCTTCTCGGTGATCTGGCAGACCCTGACCCGCCGCGCCGCTCGCCTCTCGGTCGACATCGCCGCGCAGCGACGAGCGCATCCGCTGCGCGATGCGTGGTGGCAATCCATCACGCCCGACCTCGCCCGCATCGAAGTGCCGATCCTGGCCTGCGCCAGCTTCTCCGACCACAACCTGCACAGCCAGGGATCGTGGCGGCTCATCGAGCAGGCGGGGTCGGTGGAGTGCAGCGCGTATGCGCACCGGGGTGGCAAATGGGCTGTCTTCTATGGCGAGGACGCGCAGCGCGCGCAGGCCGCGTTCTTCGACCGCCACCTGCGCGGCCTGGACGTGCCCGCTCCGCCACGGGTCCGGCTGGAAGTCCGCGAACGTCGCGACGCCGTGGTGGCCGTGCGCGACGAACATGAGTGGCCGCTTGCCCGCACCTGTTGGACTGCACTGCATTTGGGCGATGACGGCACGCTGTCCGAGTCCGCACCAGCCACCGTGGGCACCGCGGCGTTTCGGCTGCGCCGCCAGGCGATCGCATTTGGCCACCGCTTCGACCGCGACGCCGAAATCACCGGACCGATGAGCCTGCGGCTACGGGTCTCGCTGGACGGCGCCGACGACGCACACCTGTTCGTGGGCGTCGAGAAGTGGAGCGACGGTCGGTACGTGCCGTTCGAGGGCTCCTACGGGTACGGCCGTGACCGGATCGCCGACGGACGTCAGCGGCTCGCGATGCGGCACTCACTGGACGCGCTGGAGCCGCTGCGGCCCGGCCAGACCGTCGACGTCGACATCGCCTTGAGTGCGTCGTCGACGTTGTTCCGCGCCGGCGACGAGCTACGGCTACTGATCGCCGGCCGGTATCTCGAACCGTTCAATCCGCTATTCGGACATCTGCCTGCGCGATACCTGCCGAGCCGGCGAGGCCGTGCCGTCGTGCACTGGGGCCAGGGCGCCTCGGTGCTCACCATCCCGGTGATGCCGGGATGACAACGGGATCGCACCGGCGTTGGATCGAGCAGACGAGGGATGGAGGCAACTCATGCGAATCGCGGTAGCCGGCGCAACCGGCAATATCGGTGCCCGCACCGTCGCGGCTCTCGAGCGCGGAGGCCACGACGTGGTGCGGATCAGCCGCTCACTGGGCGTCGACCTGCTCACCGGGGACGGTCTGGACGCGGCGCTCACCGGCGTCGACGCGGTGATCGACGCCATCAGTTCGCCGCCTGTCGACCCCGACGAGACGCGTGAGTATTTCGCAACCACGACGACAAACCTGCTCGACGCCGAGCAACGTGCCGGAGTCGGTCATCACGTGCTGCTGTCGATCGTGGGCATCCACAAGATCGACGGCGGCACCGCGCACTACGAGGGCAAGCGGGAACAGGAACGGCTGATCGAAGCCGGCCGGGTGCCGTGGACGATCGTCCCGGCCGCGCAGTTCTTCGACTTCGCGGCGATGGCGGCCAGTTGGACCGAACAGGACGGCGTCGCGATCATCGCCCCGCTGCTGGTGCAGCCGATCGCTCCCGACGACATCGCGGCGGTGCTGGCCGAGGTCGCGGCGGGCCCACCGCAGGGCCGCTATGTCGATGTGGTCGGCCCGGAACCCCAGGATCTGGTCGACATGGCTCGGCGGACACACGCGGTGCTGGGCCGTTCGGTGAAGCTGGTTCCGTCGTGGTCGGGCCCGCTTGGCGAAGAAATGGCGGGCAATGTCCTGCTCCCCGGCGACGGTGCCCGAATCGCCCCGACGACGTTCGACGAATGGCTGGCGGCCGGCGCATCGTGAGGTGATGACCGGTGTGACGCGACACAAAGAGGCCCACCCCGGTGAGGATGGGCCTCTTTTGTGTTTGCTGGAAATTAGGCGGTGCGGCGAATTCCGCGCTTGAGCAACAACTCGCGCTCGGATTCACTCAATCCGCCCCAGATGCCGTACGGCTCGGCGACGGCCAGCGCATGCGAGCGGCATTGAGCGATGACCGGGCAACTCCGGCACATTTCCTTGGCCCGCATCTCACGCTGGGCGCGGGCACGGCCTCGCTCACCGTCGGGGTGGAAGAACATCGACGAATCGACACCTCGGCAGAGGCCCTGCATCTGCCAGTCCCAGATGTCAGCGTTCGGGCCAGGTAGCTGCTGCGGCTGTGGCATTGGAAAACCCCTCTCTCCGCATGCATTTCACATGCGTGAGTTGTGGAACCGATCTGAGCACTGTCGCCGGTGACTACTCGTGGTCACAAATTAGGGGCGCTTCACAAAGCGCGTCAATAGTCGCGTGGTGTGCGCAATCGCATAAGCGCAGGCCGAGAATTTACATCACGTTCATCATTGCGACCCATCGCCGCCGGGTGAGGTGCTAGCCGACGCGGATTGGTCGTGATGATTTCGTGATTTGCGCAGGATGTCCACTCCGATGTCGGCGAGGGATTTCGACACTGCCCATCGGCAGTAAACACGCCCGTAACACAGCGCGCACAAACTGTTAACTGAGATGTTTTGGCTCAGCCGGTTGATAGCGTGCCGGGTCTGATGGACTCCACGGTACTGACCGCCGCCGCCTTCGGCGACCGACCCGGCTGTTGGCCGCTGCCGGCCGCGCACACCCCCGAACAGCTATGGCTGCGGGCCGTCGCCGCGGCCGGCCAGGGTCGCTACAGCAGCGCCCGCACCGACCTCGCCGCCCTGCGCCGCCAGGCGCCCACGGCTGCCCTCGTCGCATTGTCATTGAGCACCGAAGCATCGTTGCTGCGCCAACTTGGCGGCCACCGGCTGGCCGCAGGCTGGGACGGTCGTGCCGTGGCACTGGCCGAGACGGCAGGCGACGGCCCGTTCGCCGTGCAGGCGCGCGCCGACGCCCTCGTCGGCCTGGCCGCCGACGCGTTGGGCGTGGGTCGGCTGGCGGCGTCCGCGCGACTGTTGGAGCGGGCGACCAACGGCGACGAATCGTCTCCGCGGTTGGCCATCCGCCTGGCATGGGTCAGTGCCGAACTTGCGATGGCGGCCGGGCGGGGCGAGGAGGCGGTAAGCCACGCGCGACGCGGGGTGGAGATGGCCGAGCGGTCACTGCCGGATTTGCGGCGGCATCGCGTCAAAAGCGATGTGGTGCTGGCGGCGGCGCTGTGCTGCGAGGGCTCGCTCGAGCACGCCCGTGCGGTCGCCGACGCCGCGCTGGGCGACACGCAGGTCCACGGTCTGGTGCCGCTGCGTTGGGCGCTGGCGTGTCTGCTTGCCGATATCGGTAGCGCAACGCTTACGTCACAGCAGGTCTCGGTGATCCGGGACGATTGTGCAGGCCTTATCACACGGCGCGGCGGCCGATGGAGCGCCCGCTAACGCCCGATCCGCAGTTTGGGCCGATATTGTCTAGCTGAATGGCTGCCGGGAAGCGTCCCGTTCGTAACGTTGGAGATATCGCCGTCGATGACAATTCCAGGAGAACGTCTCGACGCTGCCGTTGCTGAAGCAGTAGCCGGCAGTCGAGATGCCCTCCGGGAAGTTGTGGAGACCATCCGCCCCATC
>JAEZIA010000474.1 GCA_023416315.1 Actinomycetes bacterium | reverse complement strand
GTGGCCCCCGCGCACTGCCGGTCCGGCGGACCCTGCCGCAGCGTCAGCGCTCCCTGATCGGCGCGTGGTGCTTCGCCGACCACTACGGCCCACAGGATCTCGCCGAGACCGCGGGGATGGACGTGCCGCCCCATCCGCACACCGGGCTGCAAACCGTCAGCTGGTTGTTCCGTGGCGAGATCGAGCACCGCGACAGCTCCGGCGTCCACCAGATCGTCCGTCCCGGCGAGTTGAACTTGATGACCGCGGGCGCGGGGATCTGCCACTCGGAGGTATCGACGCCGTCCAGCACAATCCTGCACGGCGTCCAGCTCTGGGTGGCGCTGCCGAACGCCGATCGCGATACCGCCCGCGATTTCGATCACTATGCCCCCGAACCGTTTTCCCGCGGCGAGGCGACGATCCGGGTGTTCCTCGGCCAACTCGCCGGCGTCCGTTCGCCGGTGCACACGTTCACGCCCCTGCTTGGCGCCCAGATCGACCTGGCCGCCGGCTGCACCATCGAACTCGACGTCGACCCCGGCTTCGAGCACGGAGTGTTACTGGACCTCGGCAGGGTGGAAGTGTCCGGCCGGGCGCTGGAGTCGGGGGAGTTGGCCTACCTCGGCCCCGGGCCGCACACCGTGGCGATCCGCAACGCGGCGGGGCTGGCCGCCCGGGTGCTGCTGCTTGGCGGGCCGCCGTTTCCCGACGACCTATTGATGTGGTGGAACTTCGTCGGCCGCAGTCACGAGGACATCGTCTAGTACCGCAGGCAGTGGCAGGACGGCGATGACCGCTTCGGTGCCGTCAGTGGGTACACAGGAGCTGTCCCGCGGTTGCCGGCACCTGGGTTGCCCGCCACCCGACTGCGGCCCCGCCGCTGAACCTGAAGGAGACCCATGACCACCGACAAGACCGGTGCGGAGACGACCGTCACCGCAGGCACCGACCGATTCACGATCGCCGTCGACGGCAAGGATGTCGGCCTCGCCGCCTTCGTCGACCATGATGGCCAACGCATCTTCCACCACACCGAGGTCGACGATGCGTACGAAGGACGCGGACTGGCCAGCATCATGGTCGGCGAGGCGCTGGCGGCCACCCGCGACGCCGGGCTGCGCATCGTCGCGGTGTGCCCGATGGTGCAGAAGTACGTGGAGAAGCATCCCGACTTCACTGATGCCGTCGACCCCGCCACCGCGGACACCGAGAACTACTTGCAGCAGGTACTGAGCAGCTGACATCGGCGCCGCTATCGTGTGCTCGTGGCAGATCGGGGCAGCACGGACGACGCGGACCGCGCCTATCTGGTGTCCGACGGCGGCGTGCTCTTGCCCGGGCCTGCGGCACAGGGTCCCTGGGGACCGACGATCAGCGGCCATGTCGTCGGCGGCATTCTGGCGCGCGCCGTGGAGCACGAAGGCGCCGGCAGCGGCCTGGTACCCGCCCGGCTCACCGTCGACCTGTTGCGGCCCACCGCCCTCGCACCGCTGGAGGTCCGCACCACCGTGCGGCGCGACGGCAGGCGCATCCGGTTGATCGACGCCGAACTCGTCCAGAACGACATCGTGGTGTCGCGAGCCAGCGCGATGTTCCTGCGGCCGGGCGAACAGCCGGCCGGCGACATCTGGTCGTCACCGGTCACCATGCCGCCGCTGCCGCCCGACCCGGGCCCGCTGCCCGAGGATTTGATGATGTTCGTCTGGGTTACGGCGGTGACGGCATGTCCGGCGGCGCGATGGGATTCACCGAGTGGCATGACGCCGCGGGACCCAAATATGCCTGGATCCGGCAGGTGCGCCCGCTGGTCGCGGACGAACCCACCAGCCCGTTCGTCGAGGTGGCCATGGCAGCCGATGCGACGAGCGCGCTCTCCCATTGGGGCACAGGCGGTTTGCGTTACATCAACGCCGACTACACCCTGACCCTGGCCCGGCTGCCGGTCGGCGGCTACATCGGTCTTGCGGCGACGTCGCACAACAGCCACGACGGCGTGGCCGCCGGTTCCGCGGCCGTGTTCGACGCGCACGGGCCACTCGGCAGCGCGGTCACGGTGGGCCTGGTCAACCCGGCCGAGTCCTTCCACCCCGGGGCGTAGAAAGGTCCGCATGAGAAGGTTCGTCGACATCTCGGTGCCCTTGCAGGCCGGCATCGCCTCGGATCCGCCCGGTCACCTGCCCGAGATCGACTACTACGACCACCAGCAGACGGCAGCCGAAGTGGTGTCGTTCTTCCCCGGCGCCACCGTCGAGGACCTCCCCGACGGCGAGGGCTGGGCGATCGAACGGGTCCGGATCACCACCCACAACGGCACACACCTCGACGCGCCGTATCACTACGCGTCGACGATGGACGGCGGGCGACGCGCGATCACCATCGACGAGGTCCCCCTGGAGTGGTGCCTGCAGCCGGCGGTCAAGCTCGACTTCCGCCACTTCCCGGACGGCTATGTGGTGACCGCCGACGACGTCGAGGCCGAACTCGCCCGCATCGGGCACACGCTGTCGCCATTGGAGATCGTGCTGGTCAACACCAGTGCCGGGACCCGCTACGGGCTCCCCGACTACGTCGGCAAAGGCTGCGGCATGGGCCGCGACGCCACCCTGTATCTGCTCGAACGCGGGGTGCGGCTCACCGGCACCGACGCCTGGAGCTGGGATGCGCCGTTCTCCTACACCGCCCAGCGCTACGCCCAGGACCACGACGCGTCGATCATCTGGGAGGGCCACCGGGCCGGGCGCACCATCGGCTACTCCCACATCGAGAAGCTGCACAACCTGGAGTCGTTGCCCGCCAACGGATTTGAGGTGTCCTGTTTTCCGGTGAAGGTGCACGCCGCGTCGGCGGGCTGGACTCGCGCGGTCGCGATCTTCGACGAGTGATTTCGGCGCGAAAACCGCCGCTGAGCGAACGAAAACGCGGAGGCGGGCTAGGGCCAGGGACCGCCGACCGGCGGGCCACCGCCACGGGGCGACTGATTCTGCAGGATGCCCAGGCAGGTACCCATCGACTTGCCGGGGATGCACGGGATCCCGCCGACGCTCGGCACGCCGTTGGACACGAAGCACTGCCCGGTGATGGGGTCTGACGAATGCCCGATCGGGCAGGCGCCGGCCGGGGCGGCGACGACCACCGGCGCGGCCACGAACAGCGCACCGCATGCGGCCGCCAGCAGCGCCCTGGAAATCCCCGCCCGCACAGCCATGGCCTGAGTTTACTGCGAGCCGCCCGGTCCGGCGACCACGATGGGCCTACCGAATCGGGTCCGCACCGAAGCAGGGCAGCGGCGGTGCCGCGACGGGATAGCCGGCCAGGTCGTCGTTGCGCCGAACGATTACTCGTGGTCGATGTCCAGCACCGGTGTGGGACGGCGGAATCCCCGGGTGACGCCGAGAAGCCAGACGAAACCGATGGCCAGCCAGATCAATCCGATGATCAACGCCAGGCCGGCCAGGCTGGTCCACAACCAGACGGTGAGGATGAAGCCGATCGCCGGGATGATCAGGCTAACCAGCAGCTGGCCACCTTGACGCTCGCGGAGGTCGATGAAGTGGTGCTTGATCACCGAGAGGTTCACCGCCGAGAACGCCACCAGCGCGCCGAAACTGATCACGGACGCCAGGATGGCCAGGTCGATGACGATCGCGAACAACGAGATCGCGCCGACCACCAGGATGACGTAGACCGGGGTGCTGAACCGAGCCGAGACATGCCCGAAGATCCGCTGCGGCAGGATGCCGTCACGACCCATCGCATACAGGATCCGGGCGACCGACGCCTGTGACGTGAGCGCCGAGCCCGTCGCGCCCGCGACGTAGGCGGCGGTGAAGAACGTCGACAGGAATTGCCCGCCGGCCGCGGTCATCACGTCCAGCGAACCCGAGTCGACGTCGGCGAATTCATTGGACGGATAGACCAGTTGGGACACATACGACAAGCCGATGAAGATCAACCCGGACAGCAGCGTCGCGATCAGGATCGCCCGCGGCACATCGCGCTTGGGTTCCTTGGCCTCCTCCGACAGGGTGGAGACCGCGTCAAAGCCGAGGAACGACAGGCACAGGATCGCCGCGCCGGCGAGGATCGGCGAGATCCCCCCGATACTGCCGTCGCCGGTGAACGGGGCGGCGACATTCACGGTGCCGTTGCCGAAGAGCTTGGCGACCGCCAGCACGACGAAGGTGGCGATGAAGAGCGTCTGGATCGCGATGATCAGGAAGTTCGCCCGCGCCACCGACACGATGCCGACGATGTTGAGCACGGTCACCAGCGCGATCGCGACAAGGATGAACACCCACGCGGGCACCGCGGGAAACGCCGCCGCGAGGTAAATCCCGATGACCAGGTAGTTGATCATCGGCAAGAAGAGATAGTCCAGCAGCAATGACCATCCGGTGAGGAATCCGACCGGGGCGCCGAAGCTCTTCTGCGAGTAGGTATATGCCGACCCGGCGACCGGATAGGCGGTCGCCATCCTGGCGTAGGAGACGGCGGTGAACACCATCGCGACCAGCGTGACGATGTAGGCCACCGGCAGCCGACCGCCGGTGGTCTCGGTGACGATGCCGTAGGTGGTGAACACGGTCAGCGGGACCATGTACACCAGGCCGAACAGCACCAGCGACGGCAGGCCGAGCGCCCGCTGCAGCCTGCCCTCGTGTTCCTCGAACAGCGGGTTGGTGGCAGAAGAGTTGGTGGGGACGGTCATCGATGCTTCCTCTTAGGTGGTGTAGGCGGGTTCGCCGCGCAGGTAGGTCGCCCGGATCGGCAGCTCGGGCAGCTCCAGTGCCGGCACCTGCCGCGGGTCGCGGTCCAGCCAGACAAAGTCGGCGCTGGACCCGGAAGCGAGCCGGCCCCAGGTGTTTTCGGCAAACGCCTGATAGGCGACGGCGGCGGTGTAGGACGACAGCGCTCGCTCGATCGGCACGATCTCGTGCGGGGTCCAACCGCCCTCGGGCTGGCCGTCGGCCGTACGTCGCGATGTCGCCACGGCGATCCCGTCCAGCGGGGCACCCGAGGACACCGGCCAGTCCGACCCGAACGACAGTGCCGCCCCGGTGCGGTTCAGCGTCTGCATCTGGTACTGCCGGTCGGCTCGTTCAGCACCGAGGCGCGGGACGGTCAGCACCGTCATCAACGCATCCAGCTGGGCCCAAAGCGGCTGCATGTTCGGGATCACGCCGAGTGCGGCGAACCGCCCGATATCGGTGTCATCGACCAACTGCACGTGCGCGATCACCGGCCTACGATCGCGATCTCCGTTGCGGGACACCACATACTCGATGGCATCGAGGGCCTGGCGGACCGCGGCATCGCCGATCGCGTGGATGTGGATCTGCAGCCCGAGTTCGTCGACGCGCCGCGCCGCCTCGGCCAGGGAGTCACCCTCCCAGTTGCGCATGCCGTGCGAGTGCAGCCCGGAACAATACGGGGCCAGCAGCGCGCCGGTCTCGTTCTCGACGACACCGTCGGCGAAGAACTTGACCGTCTGCGCCGTCAGCAGCGGTGACCCCACCTCCTCGACCGCTCGGCGGGCCTGCGCGAAATCTGCGACCTGCGAATCGAAATGCCGCGGGTCGGCGTACAGCGCGAGGTTGAACCGCATGCGCAGCGCGTCCTCGCGCGCCGCGGCGATGTAGGTGGCGACGTCGGCGGGCTCGACCCAGGCGTCCTGGACCCAGGTCACCCCGCGGGCCAGGTAGTAGTCCGCGGCGGTGCCCAGCGCGGCGATGCGCTGGGATTCGGCGCGCGGCGGCATCACGTTCATTACCAGATCCGTTGCGCCCCATTCCCGTAACGTGCCCAGCACGCTCCCGTCGGGGCGGTGCGGAATTTCGCCGAGGACCGGGTCTGGGGTGTCGGGGGTGATGCCGGCGCGCTCGATGGCGACGGTGTTGCACCACAGCGTGTGGTAATCCCATGCGCGCAGGACGACCGGGCGGTCCACTACCGCCGCGTCGAGCCAGTGGGCGTCGAACAACCCGCCGGGGGCCAGGCTGCCGTCGTAGGAGGCCCCGACGATCCATTCCTCGTCGGGATGTGCCTGAGCGTAAACCCGGACCGCATCGACGATCTCGTCGATCGTCGTGCAACCGCGGACCGGCGGGCCGACCGCTTCGAGGCCGCCGTACAGCGGGTGGGCATGGCCGTCGCCGAACGACGGCATCACGAACCCGCCGTCGAGATCGACGCGTTGGCAATCGGTATCGGCGGCCAGCTTCCGAGCTTCGGCACCCAGTGCGCGAACCACTCCGTCGGTGACCAGCAGGGCGTCGGACTCGCCGGCGCCGGTCCAGATCACACCGCCGGTAAACAGTGTCGAGCTCACTTGACCACCGCCGTGGCGGTGTGGCCGGCACCGTAGGGCTCGTCGGCGACTACGGGCCGGGTCAGCGCATCGTAGGTGTCGGGGCGGCGAGTGAGCAGAAAGGGGAAGAGCTCCAACCAATCTCGCCGCTGGTCGAGGTCGAGGTCGGCGACCAGGACCGCCTCCTCGTCGCGCGGTGCCTGCACCAGCACCCGGCCGTAGGGATCGGAGATGAACGAGGAGCCATAGAACGTCACCGTGCCCTCGTCACCGACGCGGTTGGGCACCACCATGAACAGTCCGCTGTTGATGCCGTTGGCGACGATGACCTGCTGCCACAGCGGTCGGGTGTCGAAGTCGGGAAACACCGGCTCGGATCCGATCGCGGTGGGGTAGACGACCACTTC
>JAEZIA010000468.1 GCA_023416315.1 Actinomycetes bacterium | reverse complement strand
CCGCAGTGGCTGGCCGATCTGTCCGACGAGCGGCAGGCCCGGTTGCGGGAGGACAGGCCGAGCTGATGAGGATCGGGATGGTCTGCCCGTACTCGTTCGACGTTCCCGGCGGGGTGCAGTCGCACATCCTGCAGCTGGCCGAGGTGATGCGCAGCCGCGGCCACGAGGTCAGCGTGCTCGCCCCGTCCTCACCGCACGTGATGTTGCCCGACTATGTGGTGTCCGGCGGCAAGGCGGTGCCGATTCCCTACAATGGATCGGTGGCCCGGCTGCGGTTCGGCCCGGCGACGCACCGCAAGGTCAAGAAGTGGCTCATCGGCGGTGACTTCGACGTGCTGCACCTGCACGAGCCCAATGCGCCGAGTCTGTCGATGTTGGCGTTGCAGGCCGCCGAGGGCCCGATCGTCGCGACGTTTCACACGTCGACCACAAAGTCGTTGACGCTCAGCGTCTTTCAGGGCATATTGCGGCCGTACCACGAGAAGATCGTCGGCCGGATCGCCGTCTCGGACCTGGCGCGGCGCTGGCAGATGGAGGCGCTGGGTTCCGACGCCGTCGAGATCCCCAACGGCGTCGACGTCGCGGCGCTGGCCTCGGCGTCCCCGCTGGACGGCTATCCGCGGGCGGGCAAGACGGTGTTGTTCCTCGGGCGTTTCGACGAGCCGCGCAAGGGGATGGCGGTCCTCGTCGGCGCGTTGCCCCGGCTGGTCGAGCGCTTCGCCGACGTCGAAATCCTGATCGTCGGCCGCGGCGACGAGGACAAGCTGCGCGAGGAGTGCGGTGAGCTCGCCGGCCATCTGCGGTTTCTCGGTCAGGTCGACGACGCCGAGAAGGCGGCCGCGCTCCGTAGCGCCGACGTTTACTGTGCGCCACACACCGGCGGGGAGAGCTTCGGCATCGTGCTGGTCGAGGCGATGGCCGCCGGCACGCCGGTGGTGGCCAGCGAGCTCGACGCGTTCCGGCGGGTGCTGCTCGACGGCAAGGCGGGCCGGCTGGTGCCCGTCGACGACTCCGCCGCCATGGCCGAAGCGCTGATCGAGGTACTCAAGGACGAGGCATTGCGCACCCGGTACGTGAAGGCCGCCAACGACGCGGTGCGCCGCTACGACTGGCCGGTGGTGGCCGACCAGATCATGCGGGTCTACGAGACGGTCGCGGGCGCGGGGATCAAAGTGCAGGTGGCCTCTTAATGCAGCCCGTCTTGTACTGGTCGCTCACTGCTGTCCTGATCCTCGTCCTCGTCGTCAGCGCGCTGCTGGCGCTGCAGACGGCCAGCCGGCTGGATCGCCTGCACATCCGGTACGACCTGTCCTGGCAGGCGCTGGACGGGGCGCTGGCCCGCCGCGCCGTGGTGGCCCGCGCGGTCGCCGCCGACACTTACCGCGGCCGTCCCGAAGGCAAACGGCTTGCCGCCTTGGCCGATGCCGCCGAACGTGCTCCGCGCTCCGGCCGCGAAGCCGCCGAGAACGAGTTGTCGGCGGCGCTGGCGATGGTCGACCCGACGTCGATGCCGATTTCGCTGGTTGCCGAGCTCGCCGACGCCGAAGCCCGGGTGCTGCTGGCCCGCCGATTCCACAACGACGCGGTGCGCGACACCCTCGCGCTGCGTGACCGCCGCCCGGTCCGGTGGCTGCGGCTGGCTGGTACCGCACCGCTGCCGACGTATTTCGAGATCGCCGAACGCGCACCCGAGGCTGCGTTTTCCAGTGACGCCGAGACCGAGCGTCGTACGTCGGCGCGGGTGGTGCTGCTCGACGAACAGGGCGCGGTGCTGCTGTTCTGCGGGTCCGACCCGGCATTCACCGGCGCCGGCGAGGCGCCGCGCTGGTGGTTCACCGTCGGCGGGGCGACGATGCCGGGGGAGCGACTGGTCGACGCCGCCGTCCGCGAGATCGCCGAGGAGACCGGACTGCGGGTCGATCCGCCCGCGATGGTCGGCCCGGTGTGGCGCCGCGACAAGATGATCGACTTCAACGGCACGGTCGTGGCCAGCCAGGAGTTCTACTTCGTGCACCGCACCACCCGGTTCGAACCGACCGCGGCCGGGCGCACCTCGCTGGAACTGCGGTACATTCACGGCCACCGATGGTGTGACTCGGCGACGATCGATCAGCTGGCCGCAAACGGGCAGACGGTGTATCCGTTGCAGCTGGGGGAACTGCTCGAAGAGGCAAACCTGCTGGCCGACGGGTCCGGCGGGGCGGGCCGAGAATTGCGTTCGATCCACTAAAGCAGGAGCGATCCCCGAGTCGCTTCGCTCCTGCCCGCCGGTGAATTATTCAGTTTGGATCCGCCCTTTAGACTGGATCCGTATCAAACGAAGGGACTGACAGTGGAAACCGGAGCTACCGCCGCTGAATCCAACGGCTCGGCCGGCGCGCAGACGGGTACCGCTCGGGTCAAGCGCGGCATGGCGGAGATGCTCAAGGGCGGCGTCATCATGGACGTCGTCACCCCCGAGCAGGCACGAATCGCCGAGGGTGCCGGGGCAGTGGCCGTGATGGCGTTGGAGCGCGTCCCGGCCGACATCCGCGCCCAGGGTGGCGTGGCCCGGATGAGTGACCCCGACCTGATCGAGGGCATCATCTCCGCGGTCACCATCCCGGTGATGGCCAAGGCGCGGATCGGGCACTTCGTCGAGGCGCAGATCCTGCAGAGCCTCGGCGTGGACTACGTCGATGAGTCCGAGGTGCTGACCCCCGCCGACTACACCCACCACATCGACAAGTGGAAGTTCACGGTTCCCTTCGTCTGCGGTGCGACCAACCTGGGCGAGGCGCTGCGCCGGATCACCGAGGGCGCGGCGATGATCCGCTCCAAGGGTGAGGCCGGCACCGGCGACGTCTCCAACGCCACCACCCACATGCGGTCGATCGGGGCGGAGATCCGCCGCCTGACGTCGCTGTCCGAGGACGAGCTGTATGTCGCGGCCAAGGACATGCAGGCGCCGTACGACCTGGTCGTCGAGGTGGCCCGGGCGGGCAAGCTGCCAGTGACGTTGTTCACGGCGGGCGGTATCGCCACTCCCGCCGATGCCGCAATGATGATGCAGCTCGGCGCCGAGGGCGTGTTCGTCGGCTCCGGGATCTTCAAGTCCGGTGACCCGGCGGTGCGGGCCGCCGCGATCGTCAAGGCCACCACCTTCTACGACGACCCCGACGTGCTGGCGCGGGTGTCGCGGGGGCTGGGCGAACCCATGGTCGGAATCAACGTGGAGGAGATCGCGGAGCCGCACCGACTCGCTCAACGTGGCTGGTGAACCTTCGCGGCCCTTCGAGCTTCGTGAAGCGTGTGTGGAGTGGCGGTCCATACACAACCGCTTCGTAGGTTCGGCAGCGCCATGTGGTGTGTCGCCGCCGTGGCTGAGCCAGGCGACGTGAGCGACGAGGACTTGAGTCGGCCCGCGAGGGTGCCCGTTCGTGCAGCGGCTGGGCGACTTCGTAAACCACTTGCCGCTCTTTCGGACGCGCTTGCCCTCGTCCTGTCT
>JAEZIA010000414.1 GCA_023416315.1 Actinomycetes bacterium | reverse complement strand
TCGTTGATGCTGTGCGCCTGGGTGCCGGGGTCCTCGACGCCGGTGACCAGGATCGTGGCGTCGGGAAAAGCGGAGGCGAACTCGGCGATGAACGGGATCGAGCCGCCCATTCCCATGTCGACGACGTCGGTGCCCCAGGCCTGCCGGAAGGCGTCACGGGCGGCGTCGTACACCGGGCCGCTGGCATCGATCGCGTACGGCTGACCGACATCGCCCGGGATGACGCTGACGTGCGCACCCCAGGGGGCGTGCTGCTCGAGGTGACGGCGCAGCGCGTGCAGATGAGCGGCGGCGTCACCGCCGGGCGCCACCCGCATGCTGACCTTGGCCCGGGCACGCGGCGTGAGAGTGTTCGACGCCTTGGCGATCGGTGTGGTGTCGATGCCGATGACCGTGATCGCGGGCTTGGCCCACATCCGCTGCGCCACGCTGCCCGAGCCGATCTCCTGAACACCGTCGAGCAGACCGGAGTCGGTGCGCACCCAGTGCGGCCCGCGGTCGACGTCGGCAGCACTCGCCTCGTGCAGACCCTGCACCGCGACGTTGCCGTCGTCGTCGTGCAGACTGGCCAGCAGCCGCACCAGAACACTGAGCGCGTCGGGCACCACCCCACCCCACAGCCCCGAGTGCAGGCCGTGGTCGAGCGTGGCGACCTCGACCACACAGTCGGCCAGGCCGCGCAATGACACGGTCAGAGCGGGGATTTCGGAAGTCCAGTTGTCGGAGTCGGCGATCACGATGACGTCGGCGGCCAGCTTGTCCTTGTGCGCGGCCAGCAGCCGGCCCAGCGACGGAGAGCCGGACTCCTCCTCCCCTTCGACGAACACCGTCACCCCCACCGGCGGATTGCCGCCATGCGCGCGGAACGCGGCCAGGTGGGTGGCGATACCGGCCTTATCGTCGGCGGTGCCGCGGCCATACAGCCGCCCGTCGCGCTCGCTCGGCTCAAACGGGGGCGAATCCCACTGCGCTGCATCGCCTTCCGGCTGCACGTCGTGATGGGCGTAGAGCAGCACGGTCGGGGCGCCGGGTGGGGCGGGGTGATGTGCGATCACCGCAGGTGCGCCGCCCTCGGCGACGATCTCGACGTGCGCGAAGCCGGCACCGCGCAGCAGGTCGGCGACCGCCCTGGCACTGCGGTGCACCTCGTCGCGCCGGGCCGGATCGGCCCACACCGACTGGATGCGGACCAGATCCTCAAGGTCGGCCCGCACCGAGGGAAGCACTGCCTGCACGCGTTCGGCGAGATCGCTCATGCCGACGACCCTACCGACGGGAGTGTTGCGCGAGCAGACACAAACTCGCACGGATTCGGGAGGAATCATGCGAGTTTGCGTCTGCTCGCGGGAGGTGCCCCCAGCTCGCGGCTACGCCGTCTCCAGGATGGCCACCGCCGCGGCGGTGTCGCCCTCGTGGGTCAGCGACACATGGATCGTCACCTCGGCCAGATGATCGGCGATCGCACCGGTCAACCGGACCTTGGGCCGGCCCCACATATCGGTGATCACTTCGATGTCGCGGTGGATGCCCTCCGGCAGCACCGGACGTTGAGCGAACCGCGAGCCGGACCACGCCTTGATGACAGCCTCTTTGGCGGCCCACCGAGCCGCCAGGTGCCGCGCCGCCACCGAACTCTTATCGGCGGCGTCGCGGCGCTCCCCTGGCGTGAACGTCTCGGCGAACACCGTTCCCGGCTGGTCGACCTGCTCGGCGAAGTCCGGTATGGAGACCACGTCGATCCCCACTCCGACTATTGCCACGCCGCGACCTTATCGCACGTAGGCGTCGTCAACGCCCAACCGTGAAGCCGGGTCGAGCAGCATCGCCGCCTCCTGGCGCTTCTCCGGCTCGTCGTGGCCGAACCGGCGATCGGCGGGCTTCTCGTACAGCGGCCGTCCGCCGGCGATGGCCGAAGCCAACCGACGCTGACCTGCCAGCACCCGCTCGTGCGCCCGCTTGGTGTAGTCCGCGCGCTCCTGCTCGCTCAGCGACGCCAGGAACGCCTGCGGGTGCACCAGCGCGATCAGACCCGACACGTGACCAAAGCCGAGGCTGGTGACCAGGCCCGCCTTGAGCGGGAACTTGTCGCCCAGGCGCAGCGTCTCCCGCGGCCACACGAAGTGGCCTGCAGTGGCCAGTTCGTCGTCGACGCAGTCCAGGCTGCGGTTGGGCGGGATGACGCCGTCACGCAGGATCTGGCACAGCCCCATCATCTGGAACACCGCCGCACCGCCCTTGGCGTGACCGGTCAGGCTCTTCTGGCTGACGATGAACAGCGGGGCCCCGGGAGCGCGACCCATCGCGTCGGCCAGCCGCTCGTGCAGCTCGGTCTCGTTGGGATCGTTGGCCAGCGTCGAGGTGTCGTGCTTGGAGATCACCGCGATGTCGTCGGCACCGACACCCAGCTTGGCCAGCGAGCGGACCAGCTGCGAATCCTTGCCGCCGCGCCCGGCGCCCAGAGCGCCGAGACCCGGAGCCGGGATCGAGGTGTGCACGCCATCGGCGAAGCTCTGGGCGTAACCCACCACCGCCAGCACCGGCAGACCCATTTTCAGCGCCAGGTCACCGCGCGCCAACAGGATGGTGCCACCGCCCTGGGCCTCCAGGAAGCCCAGCCTGCGACGATCGTTGGCGCGGGAGAACTTCGAGTCGCTGATGCCCTTGGAACGCATCGTCTGGGTGTCCGCCGTGGCCGCCATGTCACCGAAGCCGATCACGGCCTCGACGGTCATGTCGTCGAACCCACCGGTGACCACCAGTTCGGCCTTGCCGAGGCGGATCTTGTCCATGCCCTCCTCGACCGACACCGCCGCGGTCGCGCACGCGCCGACCGGATGGATCATCGAGCCATAGCTGCCGACGTAGGACTGGATGACATGAGCGGCAACGACGTTCGGCAGAACCTCCTGCAGGATGTCGTTCGGCTTGGCATGGCCGAGCAGATTGCCGTGATACATCGTCTCCATCGACGTCATGCCACCCATGCCGGTTCCCTGCGTGGAGGCGACCAGGCTCGGGTGCACCCAGCGCATCAATTCGGCCGGGGTGAACCCGGACGACAGGAACGCGTCCACGGTGGCGACGATGTTCCACAGCGCCACCCGGTCGATCGAGCTGGCCATGTCGGGGCTGATGCCCCACACCGTCGGGTCGAAGCCGGTCGGGATCTGCGCCCCCACCGTGCGAGACAGCTTGGTCTTGCGCGGGACCCGAATCTCGGTGCCTGCCTTGCGGATAACCTCCCAATCCGAGGAGTCCGGCACCGGCCGGGCGACGGTGTGCTCGGGATCGAAATCCACGAACGCCCGCGCGTCGGCCTCCGAGGACACTACGAACCGGAAATCCTTGTCCAGGAAGACACTGACCAGAAGTGGCGTGGTGTGATCGGCGTCGATGGCCTTGTCGCCGACGAATTCCCGGATGCCGCACCGCTCCACGACCGCGTCGTGGTAGCGCTCGACCAGTTCGGCCTCGTCGACCAGCTCACCGGTGGCGGTGTCGTACCAACCCGGCTTGGGATCGTCCTCCCACTTGATCAGCCCGGTGGTCCAGGCCAATTCGAGCACGCCGGCCGCCGACAACTCGTTGTCGACCTCCATCTCGAAGCGGGTACGCGACGACCCGTACGGGCCGAGCTCGGCACCGCCGACGATGACCACCAGGTCGGCCGGATCGACGTCGAGGTCGGCCCACGCCGGCGGTGTCGACGCGGTGTAGCCGCGCGGCGGCGACGGCAGAGCAGCGATGGTGCCGGCCGCCGGCTCGTCGTCGGATCCGGCTGCCTCGCTTGTCATCTCCTCGCGGGCCTTGGCGGCCAGCTCGGCCATGTCGAGTTGGACGTCGCCGAGCCCACCGGTCAGGTCGACCTTCAGCGGGGTGTGGGCCGAGGCGACCTTGGCCTCCACCGTGCACAGGTCGAGCAGCATCGAGGCCATCTCTTCGGTGCTGTAGGTGGTGACGCCGGCTTCTTCGACCGCGCCGACGATCGCGTCGTTGTGACCCATCAGGCCGGTGCCCTTGGTCCAGCCGATCAGCGCATGCGCGAAGCTGACCCGTTGCGCCCACGACGTTTCCGCGCTCCAGCGGTTGACCACCGCGTCCAGTGCGGACTTGGACTCGCCGTAGGCACCGTCACCACCGAACATGCCGCGGTTCGGTGAACCGGGCAGCACCACGTGCAGACGCGAGGCGATGTCGCGCTCGGCACCGATGGACGACAGTCCACCGATCAGCCGCTCGACGGCCCACAGCAGGACCTTCATCTCCATCTCCGAGCGCGAACCGGCTTCGGAGAGGTCGCCGGCCACCCGCGGCGCGGCGAAGGGGAACAGCAGCGTCGGGGTCAGCGCATCCTTGAGGTGGATCGACTGCGGCCCAAGGCTTTCGGTCTGCTCGCTGCCGACCCACGACGCCAGTGCGTCGATGTCGGCGTAGGAGGCCATGTTCGCCGGGACCACCCACAGCGATGCGCCGTAGCGGGCGTGATCGCGATAGAGCGCCTTGTAGAACGCCAGCCGGTCGTCGTCGAGCTTCGACGTCGTGGCGACCACGGTCGCACCGCCGTCGAGCAGGCCCGCGACCACCGACGCGGCGATCGAACCCTTGGACGCACCAGTGACCACCGCGACCTCGTCGCTGTAGTGACCCTTGTTTGGATTCTCCGCACCCGCGGCGATCCGGCCGAACAGCGAAGCGTGGATGGTGCGCCCACTGGCCAGGGCCTTGCCCTGCCACCAGTTGGCCTGGGTGGCAACGACATTGCCTGCACCCTCGAAGCGCTCCGAGAGCCTGACCCAGTCGGCGTCGATATCGTCCTCGTCGGCCAGCCACAACTTGACCAGGTCTTCACGCGCGCTGGCCCAGCGGTCGTCGAGCAGCACGGCCTTGCGGCCGTCGAACGCCGGCGCGACCAACCGCGGCCAGTCCGAGCCCAGCTCGGCGGTGACCAGGTCGATGAGCTCGGCGTCGGTGGACGCAGGAGCCGCCGTCACCGGGTTGTCCAGGCCGAGCTGCCCCAGCATCATCCGGGCGGCCGATGCCAGCACACCGTCACGACCGGTGACCTTTTCGGCGAACTCGGTCAGCGCGGCCGAGTCGACCACACCGCCACCACCGCCGCCTGCCGAGGGCAGCGACACCGCGATGCCCTTGCGGGCCGCCACCGAGGTGACCGCGGCGTCGATCGCCTTGTCCACGGCCGCGGCGTCGGCCAACGCACCGTCGTGCAGGCCGCCGAGGGCACCGCCACGCACGCTGCTGCCCTCGCGGGTCCCCAGCGCCAGTTCCGCGGTGACGTGCTTGACCCAGCCGTCACCGAGTTCCCAGGTCTTCTTGACCCGGTCGGCGATCGCGGCAGGCCGCTTGCCGGACGGCCCGAGCACCGTGCGCAGCTGATCGTTGATGGCATCGGACAGCACCGGGCCGAACGGCTTGTAGGTGCGCGCCAGCTTGGAGACCTGACCCTTCAGCGAGGCCAGATCCGCCTCGGCGGCTCCGTCGATGGCACCGAGGTTCAGCTCCGAACCGAGATCTACCAGCAGCTGGTTGCGCCGCGAGGACGCACCGTCGGTGATCGACTCGATCGAATCCAGTAGCTCGATCTGATCGATGCGCATCTTGGCGCTCAACGCGATCAGCGCCAGCGTGGCGTCACCGGCGTCGAACGCGATGTCGTCGGGTCGCGGAGCGCCGGCGGGCGCGACAGTGGGAGGAGGTCCGCCAACCGGCGCGGCGGGAGCCGCGTCGGTACTCGCGACCTCCGCGACCGGAGCGTCAACTTCCGGCTCGTCGTCGGGCTCGGGATCGGTGTCGTTCGCGAACAGCACGGCGGCGTCGCGCTCGGAGTTGAGCACTTCCACTGTGCTGTGGGCGTATTCGGGCAGCTTGAGGGTGTTGCTCGCCAGCCCGGCCACCGTCGGCGCGGACTTCACCCCGATCTCGACGAAGCGCTCGACACCCAGACCGCCGGCCGCCTCCTCGATGAACAGCAGATCCTGGGTTTCGATCCAGCGCACCGGGCTGGCGAACTGCCAGGCCAGCAGCTCGATGACGATCTTGCGGCACAGCTCATGTGGCTTCTCGTTGCGCCAGGTGTCGTAGTCGGCCAGCACCTCGTCGAGCGGCTCGGCGGGCACCAGATCGCGGATCTCCTGGACGAAGTCGCGATCCAGCGTGAACGGCCGCGGCACCAGGTTCGGGATGTAGCGCCCGACGATCAGAGCCGGATCGGCATCCTCGGGCATGACGCGTTCCAGCGCCCGACGGAAATCGTCGACGCCGACCCGCAGCACGTCCGAGTGGAACGGCACGTCAATACCCGGAACCAAAATGAACGACCGCTTGCCGCCGCTGATCTCACGACGCCGCTCGACCTCTTCCTCCAGCGCCTCGAGCCCGCGTACCGTCCCGGCGATCGCGTACTGCGAACCACGCAGGTTGAAGTTCACAATCTGCAGGAATTCACCTGTGCGCTCGGCGATCTCGGCGACAAAGCCCTTCACCTCGGAGTCGGGCAGGTCGATCTGCGACGGGCGGATCGCCGCCAGCCGGTAGTTGGACCGGCCCATCTCGTCGCGCGGAACGATGTCGTGCATCTTGCTGCCTCGGTGGAACACCACCTCCAGCAACGCCTCCAGCTTGTAGACATTCGACACGCACGCCAGCGCGGTGTACTCACCCACGGAGTGGCCGCAGGCGATCGCGCCTTCGACGAACGCACCCTGCTCGCGCATCTCGGCGACCTGCGCGGCCGCGACGGTGGCCATCGCCACCTGGGTGAACTGCGTCAGGTACAGCACGCCTTCGGGGTGCTGGTAGTGCACACCCGACGCGATCAGGCTGGTCGGGTTGTCCCGCACCACGTGCAGCACCGAGAAACCGAGCGTCTCGCGGGTGAACTTGTCAGCGGTGTCCCATACCTTGCGGGCGGCCTTGGACCTGGCCCGCACCTCCATACCCATGCCCTTGTGCTGGATGCCCTGGCCGGGGAACGCGTACACCGTCTTCGGTGCCGCCAGCCGGGCGGTGGCACTCATCACCAGGTCGGTCCCGACCTTGGCGGTGACCTCCAAAACCTCGGCGCCCAAATCGATCCCGACGCGATCAACGCGGAAGTCGATCTCGTCACCGGGTGAGACCATGCCCAGGAAGCGGGCGGTCCAGCCGATCAGCTTGGCAGGCGGGACGGGCTTGCCGTCGGTGGCGGTCACCACGTGCTGTGCAGCGGCCGACAGCCACATGCCGTGCACGATCGGCGAATCCAGTCCGGCGAGCAGCGCCGCGGCCTGGTCGGTGTGGATCGGGTTGTGGTCACCGGAGACCACCGCGAACGGACGCATGTCGACCGGAGCGCCGATGGTGACGTCGCGACGGCGACGGCGCGGGGTGTCGGTGGCGTTCTCCGACACCGCTCCCCCGGCGCGCACCGGGTCGCTGAGTTCCTTCGCGCCGGTGCGCCCGCGGATCGCGAAGCGTTCCTCGAGGACCGCCAGGATCATGCCCTTGGCATCAGTGACGTTGACCGTCACCGGCACCACGCGGCCGACCTCGGTGTCAGTGGCCACCGAAGCCGTTGCGGTGACGGTCAATTGGGTCGGTTCCTTGGGCAGCGGCTTGAGCAGCTGGGCCGCGTGGTCGAGGTGTACCAGGCTCAGCAGACCCTCGACGACGGGGAACCCGCTGTCGGTGACCGCCCCGCCGATCGCGGCGAACACCGCAGGCCAGCACCGCCCGACCAGGGCGTCGGGAACGATCGTGAGGGTCGGCGCCAACGGCGAACCGAAGGTCGCGGTGACGCCGGTGTGGTCGGCGACCCGCTCGGGATCCCAGGCGACGCTGACCGTGGTGGAACCGCCGGTCACCGGCGGCAACGCGTCGGGGCCGTCGACCCCGGCGGCGATGGCCAGCACGGCGCGCATCGCGGTCGCGGCGTCTTCGACACGCACCACCGGCATACCGCCGTCGATGACGGTGGCCGGCAGGGTGAACGTGATGTCGATCCAGGTGCCCGACAGCGGGACGCTCAGCACCACCCGATCCGGTGCGGTGACCTCGAGCCGGGCGCCCGTGGAATGGTTTGTGGCTGAATGATTTCCACGGACCTGCCACTCGCCCGGCGCCGCGATGCGGTGCACCGGGTTGGTGGCGGTGCGCCCGGCCCACAGCACGTCGGGCGAATCCAGCACGATCGCCAGCGGCCCGGTCGCGTCGGTGCGCACCCGCAGCCGCGAAGCGACCCGCTCAGGCTCAGCGCCCGAGGCCAGCACCTCGTCGACGGCGGCCTGCTCGAAGCGGTCGAGCAGCTCACCGACCGGCTCGTCGACGCGGGTGATCCCGGCGACGGCCTGGGTGCCGGGGATGACACAGACCTGGTCGGCGGTGTAGCGGGCGTCGTGGGCCTGCCACAGCGAGTCGCTGCGCCACCAGCGCCGCACGTCCTTGTCGATGACCGGCACGAAGTTGACCGGCTTGCCCGGCGTCTTGCAGAGCTGGATGAAGAACGGCACGTCGGCTGGGTGCAGCAGCACCTCACCGGCGTCGGGATAGCGCGCCACCAGCGCCTGCAACGCCTGGTCCGGGTTCTCCAGCAGCCACTCGCCGTCGGCCGAGGACGCGTCGAACAGTGTCTCGATCGGACCGGTGTCCTGCACGTCGAGCCTGGCCTCGGCGCGCTGCAGCATCTCGGCGAAGCGGTCGCGCCAGGTGATGTCGAGCCACGGCGAATCGTCGGTCTTGGTGTCAGCGGTGGAATCGCCGTCGCCGATGGACAATTCGACGAAGCGCTGCAGCCACTGCAGGTAGGTCATCTCGCCGACGTCGCCGAAGTACGGCTTGGCGGTGACGGCCATCGCGGCGATGATCTCATCGCGCCGTTCCGCGACGGCGTCGGCGTCACCGGCGACGTCGTCGAGCAGACGGCCGCAGCGAGATGCCGCGTTGTCGATCTCGTGGATGTCGGCGCCGAGCTGGCTGCGTCCGGAAGCCATGCCGTTCACGGCTTTTCCGGCCCCGACCCAGTGATCGGTGCCCACGGTGTCGACCAGCAGC
>JAEZIA010000334.1 GCA_023416315.1 Actinomycetes bacterium | reverse complement strand
CGACCGAGTTCACCCTGCTGCGCTACTTCGTGATCAACGCGGGCACCGTGCTGAGCAAGCCCAAGATCCTCGACCACGTCTGGCGCTACGACTTCGGCGGTGACGTCAACGTCGTCGAGTCCTACGTCTCCTACCTGCGCCGCAAAATCGACACCGGCGAACGGCGCCTCCTGCACACCCTGCGTGGGGTCGGATACGTACTGCGGGAGCCGCGGTAACCCGGCGCGTCGGGCCCGTCGGCGCCAACAATAGAGAAATGCCCAGTTCCTTCCACCGCGCGCTGCCGCTGCGGGTCGGCCTGGTGGCCGCCATGTTGCTGCTCGTGGGTTGCGGTCTGCTGGCTTCCGGGATCGCGGTCACCTCGACGCTGCAGCATGACCTCGTCGACCGCGCCGACCAAACCCTGCTGGATGCCTCGCGCGGCTGGGCGCAGGCCCCGCGCAGGATGCCCCCACCGGATGAGGGTCCCAATCCCGCCCGCCCGCCGTCGAATTTCTACGTCCGTGGTGTCGACGCCGACGGGCACATCTGGATGGCCGTCAACGATCGGGACGCCGAACCGGCCCTGCCCGACGACAACGACGTCGGACCGGTACCGGTGACGGTCGGCTCGCTGCAGCACTCGCCGGTCGAGTGGCGAGCGGTGTCGGTGCGCGGACCCAGCGGCGAACTGACCACCGTCGCCATCGACATGTCCGACATCCAGTCCACCGTGCGCAGCCTGGCCTGGTCGCAGGTTGCGATCGGCGCCGCCGTGCTGGTGATTCTCGGCGTCGCGGGCTACTGGGTGGTGCACCGCAGCCTGCGTCCGCTCGTCGAGGTCGAGAAGACCGCCGCCGCGATCGCGGCCGGACAGCTGGATCGCCGTGTGCCCGAACGTGATCCACGTACCGAGGTGGGTCGGCTCTCGCTTGCGCTCAACGGCATGCTCGCCCAGATTCAGACCGCGATGGCGTCGTCGGTGGAATCCGCCGAGCAGGCCCGCACCTCCGAGGAACGGATGCGCCGGTTCATCACCGACGCCAGTCACGAGCTGCGCACCCCGCTGACCACCATCCGCGGATTCGCCGAGCTCTATCGGCAGGGTGCGGCCCGCGATGTCGAGATGCTGATGTCGCGGATCGAAAGTGAGTCGCGCCGAATGGGTCTGCTGGTCGACGACCTATTACTGCTGGCCCGCCTCGACGCGCAGCGCCCGCTGGAGCAACGCCGGGTCGACCTGCTGGCCCTGGCCACCGACGCCGTGCACGACGCCCAGTCGATCGCCCCGAAACGCACCATCACCATGGAGGTTTTCGACGGGCCCGGAACCCCCGAGGTCGTCGGCGACGAGGCCCGGCTGCGCCAGGTGCTCGGCAATCTGGTCGCCAACGCGCTGCAACACACGCCGGAGACCGCCCGGATCAAAGTCCGGGTCGGCACCTCTGCCGACGACGCCGTACTCGAAGTCGCCGACGAGGGACCGGGCATGACGCCCGAGGATGCCCGGCGGGTGTTCGAGCGGTTTTACCGCACCGACTCCTCCCGCGCCCGCGCCAGCGGCGGCACCGGGCTGGGATTGTCGATCGTCGACTCCTTGGTCTACGCGCACGGCGGACGGGTCACGGTGACGACCGCGCCCGGGCAGGGCTGCTGCTTTCGGGTGAGCCTGCCGCGCATCGCCGAGGTCCCGACCCCGGTCGCGCCGGGAATCTAGCCCAGCTCGGCGAGCGCGGCCTTGATCTTGGCCTGCGCCTGGTCGAGAGACTCCGGCGACGGGTTGCGCTCGACATTGGCGAAGCCGAAGTCGGACAGGTTGCGGGCCGGGAACACGTGCACGTGCAGGTGTGGCACTTCGAGCCCGGCGATGATCAGCCCGGACCGCTCGGCGCCGAACGCCGCGCACACCGCCTTGCCGATCCGTTGCGCCACCGCCATCACCTTGTTGAACACCGCAGGCTCGACGTCCTGCCAGTTGTCGACCTCGGCGCGCGGCACTACCAGCGTGTGGCCGGGCGTCATCGGCTCGATCGTGAGGAACGCGACGACCTCGTCGTCCTCATATACGAATCGACCCGGCAGTTCTCGGTTGATGATCTTGGTGAAGACGGAGGCCATGAGCCCAAGCATATGAGTAGCCGACCACGGCCGGTCATGAAGCCGGCTCCCAGCAAGCCCTCAGAACCGACCCAGTGGTACCGCAGTTTGGGACGTCACGATCATCGTCATGACCGACACCCTGCCGGCCGGGCAGCACACTGCTTCGACCGGCATCGGGAGTCGCTACGTCCTCGACATCGTCATCCCGGTGTACAACGAGCAGGCCGACGTTGGGGCCTGCGTTCGGCGGCTACATCAGTTCCTGCTCGACGAGGTGCCTTATCGCGCCCGCATCGTGATCGCCGACAACGCCAGTACCGACGAAACCCTCGCAGTCGCCCGGCAACTCACCGACGAGCTCGCCGACGTCGAAGTCCTGCACCTCGACGTCAAGGGCCGCGGCGGGGCGCTGGCTGCCGCGTGGTCGGCCTCGCCTGCCGACGTGGTCGCCTATATGGACGTCGACCTGTCGACGCACCTCTCGGCGTTGATGCCGTTGGTGGCGCCGCTGGTGTCCGGGCACTCCGACATCGCGATCGGGTCCCGGTTGGCGGCCTCGTCGCGGGTGGTGCGCGGCATGAAACGGGAAGTGGTGTCCCGCAGCTACAACCTGCTGCTCCGCGGGTTCCTCGGTGCCCGGTTCTCCGACGCCCAATGCGGTTTCAAGGCCATGCGCGCCGACGTCGCACGCCGGCTGCTGCCGTTGGTCGCCGACACCGGCTGGTTCTTCGACACCGAACTGCTGGTGTTGGCCGAGCGGGCCGGGCTACGCATCCACGAGGTGCCGGTCGACTGGATCGACGATCCCGACTCCCGCGTCGACATCCTCGCCACCGCGATCGAGGACCTCAAAGGCTGCTGGCGGGTGGGACGGGCCTTGGCCACCGGTGCGCTGCCGCTGCGGGATCTGCAGGCCGCGCTCGGCCGCGAACCGCTGGTGCCGGGTGTGCCGCGCGGAATGGTCGGCCAGCTGGTGCGCTTCGGCCTGATCGGCGTCGCCAGCACGATCGCCTATGCGCTGCTGTACCTTTCGCTGCACCCGACGCTCGGGGCGCAGGCCGCCAACCTGACCGCGCTGCTGCTGACCGCACTGGCCAACACCGCCGCCAACCGGGCCTTCACGTTCGGCATCCGTGGTCGTGCCGGCGCCGCGCGCCACCACGTGCACGGCCTTTTGGTCTTCGGTTTCGGGCTCGCGATCACCAGCGGATCGCTGTTCTGCCTGCACCGTTTCGATCCGACGGTCGACAAAGTGGTTGAACTCTCGATCCTCGTCGTGGCCAACCTGGTCGCCACCCTCGTGCGATTCGTCGCGTTGCGGCGGGTGTTCGGCGCCCCGAGCCGCTGACATGACGGTCACCGTCGAACCGCCGGAACTCGTTGTGCCGTCGGTCATTCGGCGCGGACCGAAGCGGTGGGCACTCGCGGTCTTGTTGGTCGCGACCGGCGTGCTGTACCTGTGGGATTTGGACCACTCCGGCTGGGCCAACGCGTTCTACTCCGCGGCCGCACAGGCCGGATCGCAGTCGTGGAAGGCGATGCTGTTCGGGTCCTCGGATGCCGCCAACTCGATCACCGTCGACAAACCGCCACTGTCGCTGTGGCTTCCGGCCGTCAGTATCCGGACGTTCGGGCTCAGCGCGTGGAGCATCCTGGTGCCGCAGGCCGTCATCGGCGTCGCGTCGGTTGCGCTGTTGTGGGATGCCGTGCGCAGGCCGTTCGGCGAGGTGGCCGGGCTGATCGCGGGCATCGTTCTGGCGTTGACCCCGATCGCGGTGACGATCTTCCGTTACAACAACCCAGATGCGCTTCTGGTACTGCTGATGATCGCGGCGGTATGGGCACTGCTGCGGGCGGTCGACGACGGCCGGTCGCGTTGGCTGCTGCTGTGCGGGTGCTTCCTGGGCCTGGGGTATCTGACCAAACAGCTCGAAGTCGCATTGGTGATGCCGGCGTTGGCGGTGCCGTACCTGGTCGCCGGGCCGGGTCGAGTGCTCGCGCGGTGCCGTCAGCTGCTGCTCGGGTTGGCTGCGGCCGTAGGGGCGGCGGGCTGGTGGGTGCTTCTCGTGCAACTCTGGCCGGCCCACGCGCGGCCGTGGATCGGTGGCACGCAAACCAATTCGGTCCTGGAACTGACGCTGCGCTACAACGGCCTCGGCCGGCTCAACGGCGACGAGCCGGGCAGCACCGGGTCCCCGGGCTTCATCTCTCCCGTGCACCTCGGCGGCCGGACATCGGCGCACCCGTGGGGGCAGCCCGGCATCGCCCGGCTGTTCGAGCCCGAGCAGATCGGCGGCATCGGCTGGCTGCTGCCCGCCGCGCTGGTGTTCGCGGTGGCGCTGCTGGTGTGGCGGGCCCGTACGCCGCGGCGCGATCCGCAGCGAGCCGCGATCGGCGTGTGGGTGCTGTGGTTGGTGACCACCGCTGCGACGTTCAGCTACATGGCCGGGATCTTCCATCCGTACTACACCGTGGCGTTGGCCCCGGCGATCGCCGCGCTCATCGGCATCGGCACCGCCACGTGTTGGCGGCAACGGGAAACCGTCTGGGCGCGAGTCACCTTGGGGATCACCGTGGTCCTGACCGCGGTGACGGCGGTGGTCGTGCTGCGGCACGAGCCCGGCTATTACCCGTGGCTGCGGTGGGTCGTCCCGGTCGGGGCGGTGCTCGTGCTCGGGTGGCTCTCGACGGCCAGGAGTCGCATCCCGACGGCGGCCATTGCCACAGTCGGGGCGGTGGTCGCGCTCGGGGGATCGGTCGCCTTCAGTATCACGACCGTGGCGCGGGGCAATTCCGGTGCGATGCCGATCGCCGGGCCGGTGCCCCATATCGCGGTGGCGATGACGAAGGGGGTCGCTCCGGTTCCGCGGGCCGCGATCCGATCGGCCAGCGGTCCTGAATTCCTGCTGCCCGCAACCGCTTCCGGTATGCATCTGGTCGGCTGCAGCCTGATGGACTCCGGGGTACCCGACCGACAGCTCGTCGAGCTGCTCGACGCAAACGCGCAACGCTATACCTGGGTGGCGGCCACCGTCGGATCGATGTGTGCGGCCGGCTACCAGCTGGCCAGCGAGCACCCGGTGATGCCGATCGGCGGGTTCAACGGGACCGACCCGGCACCGACGCCCGACCGATTCGTCCGTCTGACACTGTCCAAACGAATCCACTACTTCCTCGTGACCAACCCGGTGCACGAGGACCGATGGGGGCACCTCGACACCAATGCGCTGATCCAGCAGTGGGTGCAGCGCAATTTCACACCTCAGCGGGTCGGCAAGATCCTGGTCTACGACCTCACGACTTAGCGCCGGCCAGCATCGTCGCGATGTCGTCGACCGACCAGGGCGGCGAATCGTGATGGTCCCGATAACCGATCAGGCTGGGGGAGGGGCGGTCGAATCGGCCGATGAAACCGCCTGCGGCGATGAAGATCTGGCCGGTGATCGCGCTGGCGAGGTCACTGACGAGATATGCGTACATCGGCGCGACGTACTCCGGTGGCGCGGCATCCAGCGCACCTTGCGCGCTGACCTCGTCAAGCAGGCCGCGCCGCCGCAACGAGGCGATCTGGTCCTCGAAGTCCGGTCCGCTGGACAGTCGGGTCTTCGCGCCGGGGCATACCACGTTGGCGCGCACGCCGTGCTCGGCCAGCTCGGCCGCAATGGCCATGGTCAACCCGTTCACCGCGCCCTTGCCCGCCGGGTATCCGGTACCGCCGTAATCGCCCAGGAACGCAAACGAACTCGTGTTGACGATCGCGCCACGACCCCTGGCCACCATCCTCGGTGCGGCGGCCCGGCAGGTGGCGAACGTGGTGCCGAGATGGATGTCGAGCAGATCGCGGAACTCGGCCGGCGTGACGGTGAGGATCGACGAACCCGGCGGCTCGGGTGCCCCCGCGCAGTTGACGAGTGCGTCGACCGCACCGAACTCGTTCTCGCACAGGGCGATCAGTTCCTCGGCGACTCGCTCGTCCGAGGCCGGTCCGGCATGCGCGACGGCGCGGCCACCGGCGTGTGTGATGGTGGCCGCAGTCGCTTCGGCGGCCGCGGCATCGCGACCGTTGACCACCACGCCGGCACCGCATTCGGCCAGCAGTGCCGAGACGGCGGCACCGATGCCCCGCGAGCCGCCGACGACGACGGCGCCGAAGCCCTCGAGCGGCCGGTCACTCACCGTCGGTGGGAGCCTGGTGAATGAGGCGGTCCCAGCTTCTCCTGGCCTCCGCCGGCGCTGGCGCGCCAACTCCGGCCAGCCTCACTGAACCGCCTGGGAAAACTGCATGCCGTCCATGTTCCAGTAGCCACGCATGTTGACGATCAGGCCCGCATCGTTGACGTGGTAGGTGAACACACCCCGCACGGTGCTGGTCAGCCCGCCCTCGAACTGGCTACGCAGCACCAGGATGTGGGCGACCTCGTTGGGGGAGCTGGACGGGAACGTCTCCTCGCAGGTGACCCGCAGGTTGTTGATCGCGATGTTGGCGTCGTAGAAATCGGCGACGGCCGCCTTGCCCCGCACGCCCTGACCGTCGGGATTGGTGACGGCCGGCCCGATCGGATCCTCGATGACGACATCGTCGGCCATCAGGGCCAGCCAGCCGTCGCGATCGTGCGACATCACGCACTTCCACGAGGCCTGCGAGGCGGCCAGCGCCGGCGTCTTCTCGGTGGTGGTGGACATCGTTTTCTCCTTTGTGTCAGATACTGCAGGCGGCGCGAGCGCCATCGTCGGTGGCCTTACGGATCAGTCCCACACCGGTGCAGTCGCCGACGGCATGCACTTTGGCGCCGGGCAACCGGTCGGTGAGTTCATCGAACAGCGCGGTGTCCGGCTCGTGGCGTCCGGTCACAATCACGCTGTCGGCCGCCAGTTCGCGGCGGGTGCCGCCATGCGGGGTGAACACCACACCACTGTTGGTGATCTCGTGTATCTCGGTGCGAACGTGGAGTGGCACCCCCAGGCGGTCGAGACGGTCCATGTGTTCGGTCCGGCGTTTGAGCCCGACCTCCGGTGCGATCGTGCGCCCCGACTCCAGGACGGTGACATACCGGTCTCGCGCACTGAGATGTTCGGCGACCTGAACCGCGGCGAGGCTCCCGCCGACGATCACGACGTGGCGGCCCAGTGCCGGGGAGCCGGACAGCAACTCGGTCATCGCGTGGCCGCGGTGGACATGCGGCTGGTCGGCGCCCTCGATGTCGGGCACCACCACCGAGCTTCCGGTGGCGACGATCACCGCGTCGGGCTCCAGCGCCGAGACCTCGTCGCTGCCGAGGGAATGGGATAGCTCGACGGTCGCAGTGCTGGAGGCGAGTTCATTGCGAAGGTAACGCAGGAACGGTTCGTTCTCCGGGTGCACGATCGACGCCCACACCAGCGCACCGCCCATTTGCGCGGTGCGCTCGAACAGCGTGACCTGGTGGCCACGCTCGGTGGCGACTCTGGCGGCCTCGAGGCCGCCGGGTCCGCCGCCGATGACGACGACGCGTTTGCGGTGCACGACAGGGTGCACGGCCAGCTCCCGCTCCTTGCCGGTGCGTGGGTTGACCGCACAGTCGACCGAGAATCGTTGCTCCATCGCGTCGATGCAGTTCTCGCACGAGATGCAGCGCCGAACCCGCTCTGGCTGACCGGCACGGAGCTTGGCAGCCAGGTCGGGATCGGCCAGCATCGGGCGGCCCATCGCGATGAAGTCGGCGCGACCTTCAGCCAGGATCTGTTCGGCCCGTACCGGGTCGTGGATGCGGCCTACCGCGATGACCGGGACGTCGACGACCTGCTTGACGGCGGCGGCGGCCCCGACGTTGAGGGCGTCGCCGTCGTCGGCGGCATTGACCATCCCGGTGACCAGCCGGTCGATCACTCCGCCGCTGACGTGAAAGGCGTCCACCCCCGCCGCCACGAGTTGCGGTGCCACCTGGGCGGTTTCGTAGCTCGGGCGACCGCCGGCCACGCGCTCGTACCCGGAGATCCGCAGCGTGATCGGCAGTGCGTCGCCGATCTCGGCGCGGATGGCCGCCAGGGTCTGCAGCACCACCGCGATGCGGCCGCTGACCGAATCGCCGCGATAGTTGTCGGTGCGCCGGTTGCGTTGGGGGGCAAGGAATGAGCCCAGAAACATGTAGCCGTGCGCGGCGTGGAGTTCGATGCCGTCATAGCCAGCTTCGGCGGCGCGGCGCACCGCGGCTTTGAACAGGTCGATGATCTCGGCCACCTGGGCTTCGGTCACCTCGGCCGACGGGCGTCCGGTCAGATAGGACGGGATCACCGACGGGCCCAACGAGGTGACGCCGAACATTTCCGGTCCCAGCCCGTCGGGACCGGCGTGCACGATCTGGGGCTGAATCTTCGCGCCGTGTTCGTGCACGGCCTCGACGAGCGCCCGGTGTGCGCTCACTGCCTCGTCGGTGCCGAGGTGAAGCCCACCGGGGGTCTCGGGGTGGTGGTGGTCGATGCCGGTGGCGCCGACGGTGATCAGGCCGACCCCGCCCTTGGCGCGGGCGGCGAAGTAGTCCCGGCTCCGCGTCGACGGCAGCCCCTCGGGCGTGCCGTACATGGTTTCCATCGGGGACATCACGAGCCTGTTGCGCAGTGCCATCGAGCCGATCTGGCCGGGCCGCAACAGGTTCGGAAAGCTACTCATGGTCGCCGCTCAATGAATTCCGGGCCGTGCCCGCGCCATAGGGCAAGGCGGGCACGGCCCGGAAGGTCCGTGAAAGACACGCGTAGGTCAGCGGTCCTCGTCGGTGTAACGGATCACGCCGCGGATGTTGCGGCCCTCGAGCATGTCCTGGTAGCCCTCGTTGATCTGCTCCAGCTTGTACTGGCGGGTGATCATGTCGTCGAGGTTCAGCTTCCCGGCCTTGTACATCGACAGCAGCTGCGGAATGTCGTAGTGCGGGTTGCCGCCACCGAAGATGGTGCCTTGGATGCGCTTCTGCATCAGGGTGAGCATCGCCAGGTTCAGGTTCACCTGGGTGTCGAGCAGGCTGCCGATCGCGGTCAGCACGCAGGTGCCACCCTTGGCGGTGAGGTTGAGGTAGTTGTCGATGTCCTTGCCGTGCAATTCGCCAACCGTCACGACCACCTTGTGAGCCATCAGGCCCCAGGTGACCTCGGCGATGCCTGCCATCGCGGACTCGATGTCCGGATAGACATGGGTGGCACCGAACTTCAGCGCCTGATCGCGCTTCCACTCGACCGGGTCGATCGCGAAGATACGGCGGGCACCGGCGTTGACCGCGCCCTGCAGCGCGCCCATGCCGACACCGCCGACGCCGATGATCGCGACGTCCTCGCCGGGCCGGATGTCACCGCTGCGCACCGAGGAGCCGTAGCCGGTGGTGACGCCGCAGCCGACCAGGCAGGCCACCTCGAAGGGGATCGACTCGTCGATCTTCACCACAGAGCTGCGGTGGACGACCATGTACGGCGAGAAGGTACCCAGCAGCGTCATCGGAAAGACCGGCTGACCCTTGGCGTGGATGCGGTGGGTGCCGTCGGAGACCGCGGTTCCGCCGAGCAGACCCGCGCCCAGATCGCACAGGTTGCGCATGCCGGCCTGACACGAGGGGCAGCTGCCACACGACGGAATGAAGGACAGTACGACGTGGTCACCGGGCTTGAGGTCCTCGACGCCCGGGCCCACCTCGGTCACGATGCCGGCGCCCTCGTGGCCGCCGAGAACCGGGAAGCCGCCCATCGGGATGCCCCCGGTGACCAGGTGATGGTCGCTGTGGCACATGCCCGAAGCTTCCATCTGGATTTTGACTTCGTCTTTGACCGGATCGCCGATCTCGATTTCCTCGATCGACCACGGCTGGTTGAACTCCCAGATGAGAGCACCTTTTGTCTTCACAGCGAACCTCCACTCGCAAAACCCGACCCCGGCGTTGTCCAGGGCGGCCGGCCACGCCGGATGGTCAATCTAGGCCAAAATTAGAACGTGTTCTTGTCCCGCTGACCATTATGACCTCCGTCACGTTTGAAGTCACCGCCGGGGGCCGGTTACTTGACGCCTGTCGAGTATTCACCAGATCGGAACCGGCGCCTCACCGAGGGGGTAGTAGCCGGGCAGCTTCTCGCCGGCGACGCTGCGCTCGATGCGCTTCTGCATGGTTTCGGTCAGGTCGCCGGAGGAGATGAGCTTGATGAAAGCTTTTTGCACGTGGCCGAAGTCGAAGAAGTCGCGTTGCCACTCGATCAGGAGATCGTCGTTGAGCCGGAACCAGCTGCCGCCGATACCGTAGATCTCGTCGCGGGTGCCGTCGGACTTGTTCGCGATCTGCTTCCAGAACCCGACGATCTCGTTCTGCTTCTCGTCGACGAGGACCTTCTGGTACTCGTAGACCCAGTTCTCCAGGCCTTCCATTTCCAGCCCGAGTGCGACGTCGCGGATCTGGTCCTTGCCGACGCACATGACGTCTTCTTTGGGGCCGATGTTCCAGCCATACGTCGCGTCATCGGTGTAGAACTCGGCGAGATTCGTCCAGTCGCCGGCGGCCTCGGAGTCCTTGTTGGCCTGCAGCCAGCGCTGCACCCAGTCGTCCAATTGTTCACGTGACGCCATTGTCATTCCTTTTCTGTCAGGGATAGTGCTCGGGTGGGACACATTTCGATGGCTCGTTCGACGTCGTCGCGCATGTCGTCGGGTGGTTCGGCATCGACGATCTCGACGACGCCGCGCTTGGGTACTTTGAAAACCTCAGGCGCCTCCAGTTCGCACATGGCGTGGCCCTGGCACAGGTCCTCGTCGAGTTCAATGCGGTAGCAGCCCATTTCAGGCCTTCACGCCTTGACGCGCTTGCGGTAGCGGACCTTCGCCGGCCGGGCCAGCTGGACCACCATCTTCGAGTGGTCGTTCTGGTAGCTCTCGGCGGGCTGCGCCATCTCGAATTCGTATTCGCGCAATAGCACCGAGAAGATGGCCTTGATCTGCATCTGCGCGAAGGCGGCTCCCACGCAGCGGTGCTTGCCCGCGCCGAACGGGATCCACGTCCACCGGTTCGCGATATCGGCCTGTTCGGGCTTGTTGTACCGATCGGGGTTGAACGCGTCGGGGTCGGGGAAGTCTTCGGCGATGCGGTTGGAGATCGCCGGCGAGGCCGCGACGAAGTCGCCCTTGTGGATCGGGTAGCCCTGCACCTCGAACTCGTCCTGCGCGACCCGCATCAGAATGATCAGCGGCGGGTGCAGCCGCAGGGTTTCCTTGACCACGTTGTCCAGCTTCGGGATCTGGCGCAGCGCATGGAAACTCACCTCTTGACCATCGGCGTAGAGCTCGTCGAGCTCGGCACGCACCTCGGCGTAGGTGTCCGGATGGCGGATCAGCTCGATCAGTGTCCACGCCGACGTTCCCGAGCTGGTGTGGTGCCCGGCGAACATCAGTGAGATGAACATGCCGGTGACCTCGTTGGCGGAAAAGCGCGGATTGCCGTCGTCGTCCTTGATCGAGACCAGGACGTCGAGCA
>JAEZIA010000328.1 GCA_023416315.1 Actinomycetes bacterium | reverse complement strand
GACGGCCACATCATCAACGTCGCGACCTGGGGCGTGTTCAGCGAAGCCTCCCCGCTGTTCGGGGTGTACAACGCCTCGAAGTCGGCGCTGAGCGCGGTCAGCCGCGTCATCGAAACCGAATGGGCCGCCCAGGGCGTACATTCCACGACGCTGTACTACCCGCTGGTCGCCACGCCCATGATCGCGCCGACCAAGGCCTACGACGGGCTGCCCGCGCTGACCCCCGAAGAGGCCGGCCAGTGGATGATCGACGCGGCACGGCACCGCCCGGTGCGCATCGCCCCGCGGATGGCCGTCACCGCCCGCGCGCTGGACGTGGTCGCGCCCGGTGCGATGAACCGGGCGATGAAGCGTCAGCGCGTGCAGCCGAACTGAGGTAAACACGACGGCATGGAGATCCTCGCGAGCCGGATGCTGCTCCGGCCGGCGAATTACGAACGCTCGGTGGACTTCTACCGCGACGCCCTCGGGCTGGCCATCGCGCGGGAGTACAGCGGCGGCACCGTGTTCTACGCCGGTCAGTCGCTGATCGAGCTCGCCGGCCACGGCGCACCCACGGATGCGAGCGGCCCGTTCCCCGGCTCGCTGTGGCTGCAGGTGCGCGACCTCTACGCCACCGAGAAGGAGCTCGCGAACCGTGGCGTCGAGATCGCCCGGGCGGCCCGTCGTGAACCGTGGGGGCTACACGAGATGCACGTCACCGACCCCGACGGGATCACGCTGATCTTCGTGCAGGTCCCCGACGACCACCCGTTGCGTCGCGATACGCGAGACTAGTGCGCTGCCAGCGGCCAGCCGACCGAGGCCAGCCGCGCCGCGACCTGGTTGAGTTCCTCGGGGTTGGGTTCCTTTGCGATGACCTCGCGCACGGCGTCGCGGAGCTGACCCTCGGTCACCGGAGTGCTGAAATCAGCTGCGCGCAAGATGGATTGGGCCGCCTGAATGACTTCGTCCTCGGTCAGCGACCTCTTCAGCAAGGCCAGCAGCGGGTAGTAGTCGGTGGGCGGAACGCCTTCCGGGTAGCCCTTGTGCAGCCAGCCGAGAACGTTCTCCAGGAAGGTGGGTTGCTGCTGTTGGATGGTCATCGCACTCTCACTTCTTGAGCATCGGGAAGAGGTCAACACCGAAGTGGTGGATGATCGTCGACCGGGTGATCCAGGCGACGGCCGTCAGGATCACCAACGCGACGAAGATGAACAGCACGATCCCGACGAATCGCAACGCCGGATTCGGCTTGTGCATGGAATCGTCGCCGGCGCCGGATGAATACGCCAGCATGCCGGTCGCGAACAGGGCGGGCAGACCCGCGCCGAGGACGAGCCCGACCACCAGCACCTTGAAGATGGCTTCGAAGTACGACATCACCGTGTCCTTTGACTTGTCTCGGTATCAGACCGTGGCCGTGGGCTCGGCGCGCTTGGGGCTGGTGGTGGGAGCCGTCGGCCGCACCTCGGCGGGGACCACGGAGTTGGTGGCGGTGTCCCACTCGGCGTTGACGTTGCTGTGGTCGACCTTGTGCTGCTGGGCGCGCCACCACATGTAGAAGGACAGGCCGACCAGGATCAGGAAGATCAGGCCGTCGCCCACCAGCTGCGAGTTGGTGACGTCCTTGACGACATAGGACAGCCAGTAGGCCAGCGCCCCGACGACCGCGGCGGCGGGCAGCGTGACCAGCCAGGCCACCGCCATCCGGCCCGCCACCGCCCAGCGCACCTCGGCACCGGGCTTGCCGACCCCGCTGCCCAGGATCGACCCGGTGGCGACGTGCGTGGTGGACAGCGCCATGCCGGCGGCGCTCGAGCTGAGAATGATTGCGGCCGAAGAGGCTTCGGCGGCCAGGCCCTGCGGGGACTGGATCTCGACCAGGCCCTTGCCCAGCGTGCGGATTACGCGCCAGCCGCCGATGTAGGTGCCCAGTCCGATGGCCAGCGCGCAGCTCAGGATGATCCAGAACGGCAGACCGTCCTTCTTGACGTCCCCGGTCAGGTGCCCGGTGGTGATCAGGGCCAGCGCGATGACACCCATCGTCTTCTGCGCATCGTTGGTGCCGTGGGACAGCGCGACCAGTGAGGCGGTGGCGATCTGACCCCAGCGGAAGCCTTGCTCGCGGCGGCGGGCCACCACCTTGCGGGTGATCCGGTAGACCAGCCAGGTACCGGAGGCGGCGACGATGCCGGCGATGACCGGTGCGGCGATCGCCGGAATCAGGACCTTCTGGGTGACACCGCTCCAGTTCACCCCGCTGCTGCCCAGCGCCGCCAGCCCGGCACCGATCAGGCCACCGAACAGGGCGTGCGAGGAACTGGACGGGATACCGAACAGCCAGGTGAGCAAGTTCCACAGGATGCCGCCGATCAGGCCGGCGAAGATGATCGTCAACCCCATCGAGGCGTCGATGTCCGGCAGCAGCGAACCGGTGCTGCGGTCCTGAATGTTGAGCACCGACGTGGTGACCGTGACGGCGACCTCGACCGACAGGAACGCGCCGACCAGGTTGAGCACTCCGGCGAGCAGCACTGCGGCCTTGGGCTTGAGCGCACGGGTGGCGATCGACGTCGCCATCGCGTTCCCCGTGTCGTGGAACCCGTTGGTGAAGTCGAATGCC
>JAEZIA010000253.1 GCA_023416315.1 Actinomycetes bacterium | reverse complement strand
TGGCGAGGCCAAGATAGCGCCGGAAGAGAAGGCACTATCTCCCAACCCAAGCGGCCCAGCACGGTTCCCGGCACCCACGCGGAGCACGCCGCGATAATGGCAGAAGTGTTGCGGGCCTGCGTAATTGCGCAAAGCGGGCGGAGAGAACGACCCTTTGGGTGGGGTTGTAAACGAAGCGCAGCGCAAAACCGCCGAGGCCAACCCACGCAACCCACCAGGCACGCTTGGTAACCGGAAAACCGTGCTAGCGGGCGGCGAGCCGAAATCTTCGGATCGTCGCCCGCTTCGCTGCGCGGCGCCCGTTCGTCAGTTACTTCGACGCGGCTTCCGCGATCGATATCGCCTCGCGCGCACCGTCTTCGAGTGCTTGACAGCACATCAACAACCAGGTCCCGACCGCTTCGGGTGCGCCCGTCGCGAATCCGCGCGCGCTCGCCCGGTACTCCTCGGCGCGACGCATCCAGTACACCTCGGGCACCCCGAGCCCGTGCGGGTCCAGACCGGTCGACATCGTGACGAGTCGCGACACCGCACGCGCCACGACGCCGTCGCCGGGTCCGAACGGCGCCAGGGTGAGCAGCTCCCCATGCACGACGGCTGCGAGTACCGGCGCCGGCGCCGAGCTGGCCCCGGTCGTCAGCCGGGTGACCAGATCCAATCGCGCGGCGACCTCCGGATCCTGCCGGGGCCGGCCGAGGGCGTCCTCGTCGATCAGGTCGGCCGCGGCGAGTGCGTGCAGTCGCGCCAGCGCCTGCAGCGGGGCACGCTGCCACACCCCGACGAGGTTCGTGGTTCCGCCTTCGAGCGCCTGCCCGACCCGAAGCGCACCGGCGAGGATCGGATCGTTGGGTTCGGCACCGGAGGCGTCCAGTTGTACGGCGCCGCCATCGAGCGCGGACGACGACCGCGCCCCGCGGATCGCGGACTCGGCGGCGGTCACCGGCCAGTTACGCAGGTTGGTGCGGTGCCGGTGCGCCTTGGCCAGCGCATCCCGGGCGGCTTCGGCGGCCTCGGCCACCCCGGGCAGGGTCAGCAGGGGCGCCAGGAGGTCACTCACGGTCGGTCACGCTATCTGATTCTCACCCGCCGTTCGGCGCGCGGCAGTAACCGCCCGCCGACGATTGTGACGTGCGATCTCCGACGCGGCCGCCGGTGACTACCCTCACAGGTATGACCGAGGCGCACACCGAAGTTCCGTCAACCTATCCGGCGTCGGAGGAATTCGCCGCCACCGCCAACGCCACCGCCGATCTCTACGACGAGGCCGAGGCGGACCGGCTGGCGTTCTGGGCCAAACAGGCCGACCGGCTGTCCTGGGACACTCCGTTCACCGAGGTGCTGGATTGGTCGGACAAGCCGTTCGCGAAGTGGTTCGTCGGCGGCAAGCTCAACGTGGCCTACAACTGCGTCGACCGGCACGTCGAGGCAGGCAACGGCGACCGGGCCGCCATCCACTGGGAAGGTGAACCGGTCGGCGATGCGCGGACGCTGACCTACGCGCAGCTGAAGGACGAGGTCTGCAAGGCCGCCAACGCCCTGACCGAGCTGGGCCTGACCGCCGGCGACCGGGCCGCCATCTACATGCCGATGGTCCCCGAGGCCATCGTGGCGATGCTGGCCTGCGCGCGCCTGGGCGTGATGCACAGCGTGGTCTTCGCGGGCTTCTCGGCCGCCGCACTGCGCGCCCGCGTCGAGGACGCCGAGGCCAAGATCGTGATCACCACCGACGGGCAGTACCGGCGCGGAAACGCGGTGTCGCTGAAGGAATCGGTCGACGAGGCGGTCAAGGGCCAAGATTGTGTGGAGCACGTGCTGGTGGTCCGCCGCACCGGCATCGATGTCAGTTGGACCGAGGGCCGCGACCTGTGGTGGCACGAGACCGTGGACTCGGCATCGACCGAACACACCCCGGAGGCCTTCGATTCCGAACACCCGCTGTTTTTGCTGTACACCTCCGGCACCACGGGTAAGCCCAAGGGCATCGTGCACACCTCCGGCGGCTACCTGACCCAGGCGTCCTACACCCACTTCAACGTGTTCGACATCAAGCCCGAGACCGACGTCTATTGGTGCACAGCCGATATCGGCTGGGTCACCGGCCACACCTACATCGTGTACGGGCCGCTGTCCAACGGCGCCACCCAGGTGGTCTACGAGGGCACGCCCGCCTCCCCCGACGAACACCGCCACTTCCAGGTCATCGAAAAGTACGGCGTGACAATCTATTACACCGCGCCAACGCTGATCCGCACATTCATGAAGTGGGGCCGCGAGATCGCCTTCTCCCACGACCTGTCCAGCCTGCGACTGCTCGGCTCGGTCGGTGAGCCGATCAACCCGGAGGCCTGGCGCTGGTACCGGCTGGTGTTCGGCGCCGACAAGACTCCGATCGTGGACACTTGGTGGCAGACCGAGACCGGCGCGATCATGATCTCCCCGCTGCCCGGTGTGACGGCCTGCAAGCCAGGTTCGGCGATGCGCGCGCTGCCGGGCATCTCGGCCAAGATCGTCGACGAGGACGGAAAAGAGTTGCAGCCCAGCGTCGATGGCGAGGAACACGTCACCGGCTACCTGGTGCTGGACAAGCCGTGGCCGGCGATGCTGCGCGGCATCTGGGGCGATCCGGAACGGTTCAAGGAAACCTACTGGGCCCGCTTCGCCGAGCAGGGCTGGTACTTCGCCGGTGACGGCGCGCGCTACGGCAACGACGGCGAGGTGTGGGTCCTCGGCCGCATCGACGACGTCATGAACGTGTCAGGGCACCGCATTTCGACCGCCGAAGTGGAGTCCGCGCTCGTCGGGCACGCCGGCGTTGCCGAGGCCGCCGTCGTCGGTGCCACCGACGACCAGACCGGACAAGCGATCTGCGCGTTCGTCATCCTCAAGGCCCATCACGCCGAAATGCCGGCCGAGCAGATGGTCGACGAATTGCGCGCCGAGGTGTCTCGGGAGATCTCCCCGATCGCCAAGCCACGCGAAATCCATGTCGTGCCAGAGCTTCCCAAGACTCGCAGCGGCAAGATCATGCGTCGCCTGCTGCGCGATGTCGCGGAGGGACGCGAACTCGGTGACACCTCGACCCTGGTGGATCCGACGGTGTTCGAAGCGATCCGGGCCAGCAAGACCTAAGCCGGGCCGGCGACGTCCGTGGTCGGGACGAACCCGGTGCCGGGGCGGTTCTTGCCCGCGACGTCACCCAGAATCGCGTTGATCGACATCGTCACCGCGGGAGTGTGCAGCGGGATGAACTTGATGACGCAGGTCGGCAGGTCTTCGCTGAACGCGCCGTGGATCATCCCGACCAGCTTGTTGTTGACCGTCACCGGCGCACCGGAGTCGCCCGGCTGGCCGCACACCTGGTTGACGATGGTCCCCGGGTCCTGGCCGGG
>JAEZIA010000249.1 GCA_023416315.1 Actinomycetes bacterium | reverse complement strand
ATCTACTTCTGGTTCCCGAAGATGACCGGGCGACTGCTCGACGAGCGGCTGGGCAAACTGCACTTCTGGCTGACGTTCATCGGCTTCCACACCACCTTCCTGGTCCAGCACTGGCTGGGTGACGAGGGCATGCCGCGCCGCTACGCCGACTACCTGCCCTCCGACGGGTTCACGACCCTGAACATCGTCTCCACCATCGGTGCGTTCATCCTCGGCGTCTCGGTGCTGCCGTTCACCTGGAACGTCTTCAAGAGCTGGCGCTACGGCGAGGTCGTCACCGTCGATGACCCGTGGGGTTACGGCAACTCGCTGGAGTGGGCGACCTCCTGCCCGCCGCCGCGGCACAACTTCACCGAGCTGCCCCGGATCCGTTCCGAGCGGCCCGCTTTCGAGCTGCACTACCCACACATGGTCGAGCGGATGCGCGCGGAGGCGCACATCGGCAAACACGCGACGGCATTCGAGTCACCGGAGGGCATGGGGCCGCGGACCGAGCCCGACCGATAGAACTTGACACCTGCCAACAGCGGGCGGCAGCAGGTTCCCTATCGTGTCGGAATGACCATCCAGCGAGTAGCGACGGCGGATCGCGCATGAGCCCGGCCGCCGATGCCGAGCGGGTCGAAGACCTGGCGCGGCGGGTCGTGGCCGACCACGATCCGAAGAAAGTCCCGATTCCCGAATTCCTCGGCGCCTGTTACGACGCCGGCCTGTCCTGGGTGCACTTTCCCGAAGGCCTCGGCGGGCTCGGCGTATCGCGCGGCCTGCAGGCCGTGGCCGACCGCATCCTGCAGGGCGCCGGTGGTCCGGTTCCGCTGGGCCTCAACCCCATGGGCTACGGCATGGCCGCACCGACCGTGCGTGAGCACGCTCAGTCCGACGACCTGAAGAAGGCGCTGCTGCGGCCGCTGGCCACCACCGAGGACATCTGGTGTCAGCTGTTCTCCGAGCCCGGCGCCGGCTCCGACCTGGCCGGTCTGGCCACCTCGGCGGTGCCCGATGGCGACGAGTGGGTGATCAACGGCCAGAAGGTATGGACCAGCCTCGCTCACCGTGCCCGGTGGGGTCTGCTGCTGGCCCGCACCAATCCCGACATCGCCAAGCACAAGGGCCTAACCTACTTCGTCCTCGACATGCACGCGCCCGGGGTGGAGACCCGCCCGCTGCGCCAGATGACCGGGCAGGCGGAGTTCAACGAGGTCTACATGACCGACGCCCGCATCCCCGACACCCACCGTCTCGGTGCGGTCGGTGACGGCTGGCGGGTGGCGATGACGACGCTGATGAACGAGCGCAGCGCGCTGGGCGCCAGCGGCAACCGCCGCGGCAGCGGCACCATCAAGGAAGCCGTCACCCTGTGGGCGTCCCGTCCCGACCTGCACACGCCGGTGCTGCGGGACCGGTTGTCGCAGTTGTGGTTACGGTCCGAGGCTCAGCGACTGACCTCGGAGCGGTCCCGCGCCTCGGCCACCGCTGGCGGCCCGGGCCCGGAGGCGTCGGTCGGCAAGCTGGTCGGCGCCCTGCTCAACCAGCAGGTCTACGAATGGTGCATGGATCTGCTTGGGCCCGAAGGCATTCTGTACGACAGCTACGCAATGGCGGACGGCGCCGGTGACGCCGGCGATTGGCGCGGGCCGATCCAGCAGCGCTTCCTGCGCAGCCGCGCCAACACCATCGAAGGCGGCACCACCGAGGTGATGCGCAACATCCTCGGCGAGCGCGTTCTGGGCCTGCCGGGTGATCTGCGCGCCGATGCCGGTATGCCGTGGAAGGAGATCCCGCGTGGCTAACAGCGCCGAGTTCCAATTCACCGAGGAGCAGCAGCAGCTGCGGGCCGCGGTGCGCAAGTTCTGCGCCGACAACTTCGCCGAGGCCGAGGTGCGCCGGTTGATGGAATCCGAGGTGCCCTTCGACGCCAAGGTGTGGAATCGCCTCGGCGCCGAGCTCGGCGTGCTCGGGCTCTCGGTGCCGGAGGACGACGGCGGTGTCGGCGGCTCGCTGGTCGACCAGGCCGTCGCGGTCGAGGAGTTCGGCGCGACGCTGGCCACAGGGCCGCTGTTCGGCACGGTCTACCTGGCGGTGCCTGCGTTGGTGGCCAGCTCGGCCGGCCCGGCCCGCGACGAGCTGCTGACGCAGCTGGTGGAAGGCACCGCCACCGCGGCCTTCGCCGTCGTCGACAAGGCGGGTGCGTTCGATCCGGCCGCGGTGCCGGTGACGGCCGCCGGCGACACCGTGTCGGGCACCGTCGAGCGGGTGGTCGACGGTGCGGCGGCCGATGTGTTCCTGGTCGCCGCGACCGGACCCGACGGTCTCGGGCTCTACGCGGTGGACGCTACCGATGTTCGGCGCACCCCGCTGGCCACGCTGGACCTGACCCGCCCGCAGGCCACGATCGTGTTCAGCGATTCCCCGGCCCGGCTGCTGGCCGGCCCGGAGGAAGCCGAACGGGTGATCACGCATGCCCTGCAGGTGGGCTCGTCGCTGCTGGCCGTCGAGCAGGTCGGTGCGGCACAGCATCTGCTGGACCTGTCAGTCGAGTACGCCAAGTCCCGGCTGCAGTTCGGCCGCCAGATCGGCTCGTTCCAGGCGGTCAAGCACAAGCTGGCCGAGATGCTGGTCGACGTCGAGCACGCCCGCTCGGCGGCCTATCACGCAGTGTGGGCGCTGACCGACGGCTCCGACGATCCGGCACTGGCGGCCAGCATCGCCCAGGCGACGGCGTCGGCCGCACTGAGCCGGGTCGCCGCAGACACCATCCAGGTCCACGGCGGAATCGGCTTCACCTGGGAACACCAGGCGCACTTGTACTTCAAGCGCGCCACCACAGATGCCGCGCTCCTGGGCACTGCCGAACAGCACCGGTCGCGGATCGCCGACCTCGTTCTGGATGAGGCGAGCGCCGAGGACGCCACCCGGGTGGCCAACGGCCTGCCGGCCTGAGCCGACAAAAAAGTTCGGATGCGAGAAGCGCTGAGAACTTCTCGCACCCGAACTACGCCAGGGAGTCAGCCGCGATGGCGATTCCACTGGTGGTGGTGATGGATCGAGGACCCGGGCACCGGCTGGTTGTGCTGGTGCGGGAACGCCGGGTGCGCCTCCGGGTGGCTCATGTTCGGCCCGGTGGTGTCGGCGTAGCTGGCAGGTGCGCCTCCCAGTGCGACCAGGGCGGAGCCCGTCGCGAGGATGGCGCCCGCGGCGAAGCGCTTGACCCAGGTGGTGGTCGAGGTCGTGGTGGTGTTCGTGATCGTCATTGATCTTCTGGCCTTTGTTTCGTCTTTCGCCGGTTTGCCGGCGGTGATCTAACGATCTCGTAGAAACGCCTCCGCGTCTGTCGGGTGACCAGGCCATAGCCTGGGTGAAATCGGTGTCCACCGATCGGGGGACGCTACGCGCTACTTCGCGCCTGCCGTCAGATCCCGGCCGCCACGCGCAATTCCTGATAGGCCGCGTCGACGCAGTCGGCCAGCCCGGCGATGTCGGACAACGCATTCGGGTCCGTACACAACCCGATGCCCATGTCCCCGGCGCACGAGATCGCCGAGATCCGCAACGCGTGATGGGCGGCCGGTTCCGACGACGAGAACAGGTGCTGGACCCGGCGGCCTGCCACCTGAACCGGGTCCGGCGGTCCCGGCACGTTCGAGATCGACAGACAGAACTCCTGTGCGCTGCCGGCCAGGCGGCGGACCGCAGCTTCCAGGCGCGGCAGGCAGCCCAGGGCGTGGAAAAGGTCGTACATCTCGTCGGCGTCGTCGAGGCGTTTACGTTGCCGGGTCTCGGCGCTGATCCGGTCCAGTCGCACCAACGGATCCGTCTGCGCCAGCGGCAGATCGATGTTGAGAAACGAATCCCGGTTGCCAAGACCGGTTTCGCCGCGGTGATGCAGGCTGACCGGGATCTGCGCGCGGAGGTTTCGCGCCGCGGAGTCGCCGAGCCAACGGCGCAGGCCGCCGGCGATCACCGCGAGCAGCACGTCGTTGACGGTCGCCGGATTGGGCCGCGACGCGCCGATCGCCATGAAATCCGCCAGCGGCGCGACCACGAAGGCCAACTCCCGCGCGACGGTGATCGGCCGGTCGAACGGCGAATCGCGACCCGGGTGACCGAGCTCGCGCACCAGGGCCGACGGCATCCGCCAGGCTTCCTCCAGCGGCGAGCGCGTCGGCGGATCATGTTGTCCGGGGCGCTTTCCCGCGCGGACCGGCTGGTGGGCATCGAAGAGCACCGAGTTCAGGAAGCGCACCCCGGCGATACCGTCGGCCATCGCGTGGTGGATGCGAGCCGCGATCGCTTCGCGCCCGTCGGCCAGCGGGCCGATCACGTCGAAGGTCCACAGCGGTCTGCTGCGGTCGAGGTGTTCGGACATCAGTGCGCTGACGATGCGCCAGAGGTCGTCCCGGCTGACACAGCGTTCGTCGGTACGGCGACGGACATGTTCGGCGATGTCGAAGTCGGTGGCAGGCACCCACCGCGGATCGGGGCCGGTGGTGTCGACCCGGTGGGTGGCACGCGGCTGGCTCGGCAACCGCGCAGCCACCGAACTGCGCAGCGCGGCAAGGTCGAGCGCGTCGGCTCCGGGTTCCAGAACCACCAATTTCAGGGTGTGGCCGGTGATCGACGCCGATTCCACGCCGAGGATGTGCGCGTCGTCGGCGGACAGCGGTTCGGAGTCGTCGGGCGCCACCCGTGTCAGCCTAGGCGCGGAACCGTTCGAGGTAAGAGCGCTCGTCCCAGGTCGACAGGAACGCCGTGGCGGCGTCGTAGCCCGCGACGTAGAGGGCATCGATCTGCGGCTGGTCGATGTCGAAATCCAGCACGCCGACCGTGCTCGAGTCCACCCGGATGGTCCTGGCGCTGACCCAGGGAAGGTTCAGGTAGGCCTGATCGCGGCCGACGAGGATCGTGGTGATGACATCCTCGAGCAGGCTCGGGCCGCCGAACAGCCGCAACGGGGCCAGGGCGGGGATGACCTTGTCGTTGTTCGCGGGCAGGTCGGGCAGCAGGGTTACCCCAAGTGTCGGCCAGCGGGCCTTCTTGCCGTCGCACCGGTCCAGCGAGTCGATCGGGTAGTTCGACAACAACCCGCCGTCGACGAGGGTGGATTCGCGTCCGGTCGCACTGGTGAGCTTGACCGGCCGGAAGAAGAAGGGGATCGACATCGAGGCGCGCACCGCGTCGGCGACCGGTTGTTCGTCCGGGTCGAGTCCGTAGAGCCGGCGATAATCCCAGGGCAGCCGGACCAGCTGACCGGTCGTCACGTCGGCCGCGGTGACCACAAGCCGGTAACGCTGCTCCGGAGGCAGGTCGTCTTCGTCGTCGAGGCGCAGATCACCGAAGGTGGTGACGCCGAGCTCGCTGAGCTGGTCGGCGATGAATCGATGTGCGTAGTCACCCCGGTAGATGCCGGTGCCCTGCAGGATCGCCCACCCGGCCCCGAGCAACGGGACTCGTTCGACGGGTCCGGGATCGAGGAACCTGCTGTAGTCGATGCTGAGGGTGAGCCGGCGCACGTCGTCCGGCGTCAGTTGGTCGTTCTTGGCGGCAGCGGCGACGATCGAACCGACGATGGAGCCCGCCGACGAGCCGGCGACGCGGTGGGCGCGGTAACCGGCCTCCATCAGCTTGACCACCGATCCCGCCAGCGCGATGCCCTTCACTCCGCCGCCGGCCAGCACCAAATCGAGCGGTTTCGTCACGGTTGCGGCCATCGCCCCATGCTAGGAGCCGTACCTGACAGAACCCTCGGGCGTCAATAGCACTCAGCCAGCGTGATTCCACTGGTGGTGATGGTGCTCGGCCGAGCCGGGCACCGGCTGGTTGTGCTGGCCGGGGAACAGCTCGTGGTGGCCGGGGACGTGCGGGCCGGGAGCGAAGGTTTCGCCGTCGGCCCAACCGTCGGCGGCGAAACCGAACGCGAACAACGCCGAACCCGCAGCCAGGGCACTGCCGGTGGCCATCCGCTTCATCCAGGTCATCGTGGTCATGAGATGTCGTCCTTTCGTCGTCGTTGACTTGTCGGCCCGTGTGCTTCGCCAGTGATTCAACGATCTCGCATGACAGGGACGGTGTCTGTCGGGCGGCCGGTGGATTGGCGGGGGGAATCCGGTGTCCCCCGATCGGCGGATGGCGCTCAATTTCTGCCAACCGGCGATCAACTGCTGCCAGTGGAATTACCAAGGCCGGAACCGGTGTTGAGACAGTCAGCGGCCCGGAAACCCCACACCGGACGCAGAGGAAGAGGGAAAGAGATCATGAAGAAGTACGCAATCACCACAGCGATCGCAGGTGCGATGACCGCCGCCGTTCTCGGCTTGGCCGGACCCGCGCAGGCCGACCTCGGTCACAACGACTGGGTCAACAACATTCACCCGTCGGCCACCGCGCCGCACGTAGACACATCGGTCCACGGCGGCCGCTGATCGTCAGCGAACTCAGGAGGGGCACCCGATTCGGGTGCCCCTCTTTTCGTTGCCCGCTATGCCAGTACGGCGTCGATCGCCCGGTAAATCCGCTGCTCGCTGACGGGCCGGGGCGTACCCAGCTGCTGCGCCCACAGGCTGACCCGCAATTCCTCGATCTGCCAGGCGATGTCGCGGACATCGTCGGCGGCGGCGCGGGTCGGCGACAGTGCCTGCAGCAGTTCGGTGTAGGCGTCCTGGACGGCGTGCACTCGGTGCATGCGGTCGCGGTCGGCCTGCGGGGCCTGCGACAGCCGGTCCAGGCGGCGGCCGATCGCGGTCAGGTAACGGGTCAGGTCGACAAGTCGCGCCGCGCCGGTGGTGGTGACGAACGGGGGCGTTACCAGGCCGGCCAGCTGCGCCCGGATGTCGGCGATCGCCTCGGCCTGGGCCACAGATGGCTTGTCGGGCAGTGTGATCTGCACCTCCTGCAAGGCGGTCAGCACCTTCTGCACCCGGGTAAGGATGTCTTTGGTCGTCGAGGGCAGGGCTGCGGCCACCCGGTCCCGCAGCGCGGTGAAGTCGGCCTTGGTCCATACCGGCCGGGCTGCCAGAAGGTCGACGGCCGCGTCGGCGCAGTCGTCGATCAGCGCGGTCAGCGAGCCATCGGGGTTGGCACCCAACACCAGTCGGGTACGCGGATCCAGGGCCTTCTCCAACGACTTCACCGGGGACGGCACCGCCAACCGCAGCAGCCGCCGGGTGCCCACCCGCATCGCGGCGTCACGTTCGGCTTCGGTGGCGAACACCCGCACATCGGCCGACGTCCCGGCATCGACGAAGGCCGGGTAACCGCGGACGAGATGTCCTCCGACGGTGCGTTCGACGCTGGCCGGCAGCCGGTCGAGGTCGTCGGGCCAGGCCCGCAGGCCCGTTCGTTCCAGGTCGCTGGCGACGGCCTCGGCGACCGCCCGCCGGGTGGAGCCGGCGAGCTGGCGCTGCAGCGCGTCGAGGTCCTTACCGCGGGCCACCTCGGTACCGTCGGGCCCTTCGACCGCGAACGTGACACGCAGGTGCGCGGGCAGCTTGTCCAGGTCGAACGCGCTGATCGGCACCAGAACGCCGGTGCGCCGGTGCAATTCGCGCTGCAGTGCTTCCAGTAGCGGCTCATCTCCTGCTTGGATGTCGGCAAGCACTGCCCGCGCGGTGTCGGGAGCAGGAACGAAGTTGCGCCGCAGGTCCTTCGGCAGCGACCGGATCAATGCGGTCACCAGCTCTTCGCGCAATGCCGGTACCTGCCAGCCGAATTCGTCACCGCCCAGGCGCGCCAACACCTCCACCGGGATATGCACGGTCACCCCGTCGTCGGCGGCGCCGGGCTCGAAGCGGTAGGTCAGCGGCAACGACAAGTCCCCGGCCCGCCAATTGTCCGGCCGGTCGGCGACGTCGTCGTCGGCCCGTAGGAGGTCGTCGCGGGTGAAGGTCAGCAGTTCGGGCGTGCGGTGCCGCTGCTTCTTCCACCACCCGTCGAAATGCCGTGCGGAGACCACCTGCGGCGGAATTCTGCTGTCGTAGAACGCAAACATCTCGTCGTCACCGACGAGCAGGTCGCGGCGGCGGGCGCGCTCCTCCAACTCGGCGAGTTCGGTCCGTAGTCGCGCGTTGTCGGCGAAGAAGTGGTGCCGGGTCTGCCACTCCCCCTGCACCAGCGCGTGGCGGATGAACAGTTCCCGGGACACCACGGGGTCCACGGCGGCGTAGCCCACCCGCCGACGCACCACCAGCGGAAGCCCGTAGAGCGTCACCCGTTCGAACGCCATCACCGCGCCGCGTTTGCCGTCCCAGTGCGGCTCGCTGTAGCTGCGCTGCACCAGGTGTCCGGCCACCCGTTCGACCATCTCGGGTTCGACGCGCGCAGCGACCCGCCCGTACAACCGGCTGGTTTCCACCAGGTCGGCGACGACGACCCAGCGCGGCGGCCGTTTGGTCAACACCGAGCCCGGCGCCAACACGAACCGGGTGTTGCGGGCACCGGAGAACTCCCGCGAATCCCCTTCGCGCAGACCGATATGCGACAGTAAACCGGCCGTCAGAGCGGCGTGCACCCGCGCCGGGTCGGCCGGCTCGGGGTCATCGGATTCCCGGATGCCGATGTCGCGAGCGATACTGCGCAGCTGGCCGGTCAGGTCCTGCCACTCCCGGATGCGCAGGTAGTGCAGGAACTCCTCACGACACATCCGGCGGAACGCGTTGCCGGAGCGGGCTTTCCGTTCCTCGCGCAGATACCGCCATAGGTTGAGGAAGGACACGAAGTCGGAGTGCTCGTCGGCGAAGCGGGCGTGCTTCTGGCGGGCGGCCTCCTCCCGGTCGGATGGCCGTTCGCGGGGGTCGGGAATGGACAGCGCCGCCGCCAGTACCAGGATTTCGCGCACGCATCCCTCGGTGTCGGCCTGCACGATCATCCGCGCCAACCGCGGGTCGAGCGGCAGTTGGGCGAGTCGACGGCCGATGTCGGTGATGGCGCCCGCTGAGTCGAACGCACCCAGCTCCTGCAACAGCTGCACGCCGTCGCGGATGCTGCGCTGTTCGGGCGGATCCAGGAACGGGAAGCTCTCGATGTCACCGAGCTGCAACGCGGCCATCTGCAGGATCACCGCGGCGAGGTTGGTGCGCAGGATCTCCGGGTCGGTGTAGCGGGGACGACCCGCGAAATCTTCTTCGGAGTACAGCCGGATGCACACCCCGGGGGCGGTGCGTCCGGACCGGCCCGCCCGCTGTGCGGCCGAGGCCTGCGAGATCGGTTCGATCGGCAGGCGCTGCACTTTGGTCCGCCTGCTGTAGCGGGAGATTCTGGCGGTGCCCGGGTCGACGACGTAGCGCACCCCCGGCACGGTCAGCGATGTCTCGGCCACGTTGGTGGCCAACACGATTCGTCTGCCGGTGTGCGGGGCGAACACGCGCTGCTGCTCGGCGGTCGGCAACCGTGCGTAGAGCGGCAATATCTCGGTGTTGGAATCGACCACGCCGCTCAATGCCTCACTGGTGTCCCGAATCTCCCGCTCTCCGGACAGGAACACCAGCACGTCACCGGGCGGCTCGGTTGCCAGCTCACGCACCGCGTCGACGATCGCCTCGGTCTGATCGCGGATCTCGGTCCGGACGATCTCGTGGTCGGGATCATCGGGGTCGTCCGAATCATCGTCGACGACAGGGACTTCCAGCGGTCGATAGCGGATCTCCACCGGGTAGGTGCGCCCGGACACCTCGACGATCGGTGCGTCGTGGAAGTGCGCGGCGAACCGCTGCGGTTCGATCGTCGCCGACGTGACGATCACCTTCAGATCCGGCCGTCGCGGCAGCAGCTCGCGCAGGTAACCCAGCAGGAAGTCGATATTGAGGCTGCGCTCGTGGGCTTCGTCGAGGATCAGGGTGTCGTAGCGCAGCAACCGCCGGTCGCGCTGGATCTCGGCGAGCAGAATGCCGTCGGTCATCAGCTTGACCAGGGTGCGGTCGCTGGCCTGGTCGGTGAAGCGCACCGTGTAGCCGACCGTCTCACCCAGCGGAGTGCCCACCTCGTCGGCGACGCGTTGGGCGACGGTGCGTGCCGCCAGCCGGCGCGGCTGGGTGTGCCCGATGGTGCCGCGGATCCCGCGCCCGAGTTCCAAGCAGATCTTGGGCAGCTGGGTGGTCTTGCCCGAGCCGGTCTCCCCGGCGATGACGACGACTTGGTTCTCGGTGATGGCCTTCGCGATCTCGGCACGGTGCTCGCTGACCGGAAGATCCGGGTAGCTGATTGCCGGCACGGCGGCTTGCCGGGTCGCGATCAGCGCCTCCGCCGCGGCGAATTGGTCGGTGATCCGCCGCAGAGTCTCCTCCGACACCTCACCACGCAGGGACTTCAGTCGGCGACCCAGCCGGGCGGCGTCCCGCAGCGTCAGTCCGTCGAGGCGGGCGCGCAGCTGACGCACGGAGGCTTCGGACACTGGCGCCACAATAGTGGCGAGCTAGGCTCGACGGCGATGACCATTTGGATCGTCCTGGGTCTACTGCTGGTGGGTCTCGGAACCGTGGCGAGCCAGCTGTTCCGGCTCAAGGACTGGTTGAACAAGCCGCCCCCTCCGAGCGAGCACCCCGACGAACCCGAGACGTGAGCGAATTGCCCGCCGGGGTGCGGGCGATGGCCGATCGCGGCCCGCAGTGGTCGGCGTGGGTCGACGCGCTGCCCCGGCTCACCCGTGACGTCGTCGCCCACTGGGGGCTTCGGCCCGACGGCGCCGCGACGCACGGATACTGCTCGCTGGTGCTGCCCGTCCGCACGCGCGACGGCGCGGCCGCGATGCTCAAGCTCAGCTTTCCCGACGATGAGTCCGAACACGAGCACCTGGCGCTGCGGCGCTGGGGTGGCGAGGGCGCGGTGCGCCTGCTGAGCGCCGACCCGCACCGTGGCGCGCTGCTCCTGGAGCGGCTCGGCGACGACGACCTGACCGCCGTGACCGACCTCGAGGCGTGTCAGATCGTCGCCGGCCTGTACCGGAAGATCCACGTTCCCGCACTGCCGCAGCTGCGACCGCTGACGTTCCATGTCGACCGCTGGACCGCCGAACTGGCCGCGTTGCCGCGCAACGCCCCTATCCCGCACCGGCTGGTCGAGCAGGCGCTGAGCCAGTACGCGGACCTCAAGGCAGACCGGGACGCCACGTCGCGGGTCCTCCACTGCGACCTGCACTACGCGAACGTGCTCGCCGGCGGCCACCAGCCGTGGCTGGTCATCGACCCCAAGCCGGTCAACGGCGATCCACCGTATGAGCTCGCCCCGATGTTGTGGAACCGGTTCGATGAGCTGGCCGGTGATGTCCGTGAGGGTGTCCGGCGGCGGTTTTACACCCTGGTCGACGCCGCCGGGTTCGACGAGGACCGGGCGCGGGCCTGGGTGGTGGTGCGGATGGTGATCAACGCGATGTGGGCGGTACAGGATGCGGCGGGCAGGAGGCAAGCGACTCGGGGAATCACCTCGCCCAGGGCCGAGCCCGGCTGGCTGACCACCTGCATCGCGGTCGCCAAGGCCGTGCAGGACTGAACGCCCAAGGGGCAGAAGCTATCTCGGCGGATCGCCGCGCCACATGAAACTATTGACGTACTTGCCCATGTCTTTGGCGATGTCGAGATTCGCCGGTGACGGAGGGCCGGGGCCGTCGTCGGGCCCGAACTGGTGGAACGGCCCGACCGCACCGGCCACCAGCGCGAGATCGTTCTTGACCGCGACGATCATGATCACACGCAAGTGCTGGTTGTCGGTGGCGGTGCCCTTCGGCCAGTCGTCGGCGACCTCGCCGTACCCGGGTTGATATCCGAGGATCGCGTTGGGCAGTTCGTACGCCGTCACCGCGTCGGGGAACAGGTCCGCGAGCACGTCGTCGGCAACTTGCCGGGCGTCGCGGCCCCGCGCGGGTTCGCTGAACAACCGCAGCGTCCCCCCGTCGCCGATGTTGAGCTCCGCGCGCACACCGTTGGGTTCGGTGATGACGTCGTAGGCGGCCCCCGGCGCGGGATAGGACACCGAGAACGATCCGTCGGGGGCGAAGAAACGCGGGTTGATCGACACCGGAAGACCGGTCGGGGGACGTCCGCAGTCCGGCGGGCATTGATAAACGGTGGCGGTTGGGGTGATCCGGGTCGCCACGACACTCACGGCCATCATCGCCGCCACCAAGGCGATGATCCAGATGCCGAGAGTCACGAAGTACGCCGGCCCGCGCTGGTTGCGGGCTCGATAGTTACCGGGCGGCACGGCGTATCCCTCGAAGGATTCCGCGGGGTCGGAGCCCGCTGCGACGTCGGTCATCGGCGCACCGACTTCAGCACGAGCAGTGCCTTGATCAGGTTGTCGACGTTGGGGGTGCCCAGCCCGGTGATCATGTCGTAGCCGGGTACGACCGGTGTCACGGCGTTGGCGCCAAGGTAGATGTCACGGAACGCCGGCACCTGGGCACCGCTGGCGATCTCATAGAGCAGCGGGTTGAAGTCCCCAAGCGAGGACAGCCCCCGGGCGTTGAGGAATTGGTTCATCACGGCGGTTAGCCCCGCCCAGATCGGCGCGGCCTGCGAGGTGCCGCCACCGACGAGTATCTGGCCGTTGAACACGAATTTCACCCCGGTGAACGGGTCGGCCACCGCCGCGATGTCGGGCACCAGCCGCTTGTCGCGCGGACCGGAATGTTCGCCGGTCTGTTGCCACGCCGGGCGGGAGAACAGCACCGACGCGCCGCCGCCGCTGCCCTGGGTCAGGGGGACGTCGTACCAACCCTGTTCGGCCAGCCACTGACCTTCCGAGTCGGTGGACAACGTCGTGCCGCCGACTCCGGTCACCTCTGGCAGCGACGCCATCACGTCGACGCCGTAGTCGTCGGGGCTCGGCGGGTCGGACCAGTCGTGGCCGCCCTTGCATTCCAGCCCGGCCAGGTCACCACTGGCGACGAACGCCGTCGTGCCGTTGCGTTGCGCGCGGGCCAGCGCCGACCGCACCGGCGCCAGGTCGGCCCTGGCGAGCAGTCGATCGCATCCCCAGCCGATCGAGAAACTCCAGACCGCTCCCGGATACCGGCGGTCGACGTCCTCCATCAGCTTGCCCAGCTTGACGTAGGTGGCGTCGCCTTCGGCGGTCGGCCGCGCATTGACCAGGACGATCCGGGCCGACGGCGCGATCGCGTGGATGAACTGGACATCCATCGATGCCTCGCCGCGCCGGTCGGGCGGCATCCCGCCCATCACTTCCAGGTTGACCGGCGGAAGCGTGAACCACTCGGAGAACCGGTTCAGGTCGTCCTGGGCGACGCCGTCGAAAGAGAACACGACGACCGTTTGGCCTTTTCCGGTGTAGCCGGCCGACGTCAGCGGGGTGACGTTGTAGGCGGTCAGCAGCTCGGTGGGTGCGAGGCCCGCGTTGGGCACATCGAGCGGCGGGGTCGGCGGAGCGCCTTCATGCCACGGCGTGTATCCGAGAATGCGGCCGAGCTCGGTCACTTCCCCGCTCAGTTGCTGCGGGACGACGGGCTGCTGCGGCGAGGCGTAGAACACCACCCCGTTCTTGCGGCGGTAGTCGTTGACCGTGACGTCGAGGGCGCGGGCCATCGCGCGCGGCGCACCCTCGAGGACGGCCCACGCGTCGCCGTCGCGCCACTGCACCGACAGGCCGCGCGAGCCCGCCCAGCGGGCGAACGCCACCGGTTCGGCCGGCGCCGCCAGTTCGGCGGTCAGCTGCACCCGCTCGCTGCGCGCAGGGCCGAGGTCGACGGACTCGGCCAGCAGCCGAGCGAGCGGCCCGGCGATCAGGTTGTACGGCAGCGACGGTGTCGGGCGATCCGCGGCGAACACCACCATGACCACCGTCAGCGTTGCAAGCAGCGGGGTCAGCCGGTGCCCCCGCCAACGGCGTAGCCACGTGCGTCTCATCAGCTAACCGGTCTACCACGACAACCGGGCGGACGGGACGCCACAGTCCGAAACGATCCCATTCTGATGCGCCGCGCCCGCCTCGCCCGCGAGCGCTAACGATCGAGTTCCCGGCCGCGATGAATTGGGTATCCGAACTTCACTTGAGGTTTGTCGTCGAGGAGGTGGACGGTGAAGAAACTCGGTTCAGTGGTGGTCAGCGCGATCACCGCCATCGGTATCGGCGTGATTGGTGCGCCGCCCGCGAGCGCGGGCTGCCAGGGATTGTGGACGCCGTGGGGCGGCGGCGAGCGCTGCGACGGCCCCATCGACGCGAACGGGTTCTTCCAGCGGTGTGAGACCGGTGGCGCGTTCGGGTTCAACACGCCCCAGCAGTGCTACCAGGTGGACTCGAACAATCTGGGCAACAGCCAGCCCTGGATCGCCCCCTGATCCTTACAGCGGAATCGCCAGCTGGCTCCTGATCAGCGGGGCGATCTTCTGCGCCAGATAGTCGTGGCCGGCGTCGGTGGGATGCACGCCGTCCGGGCCGATGAGCTCGGGACGGCCGACGAACCAGCCTTCGGCGAGCGGGTCGATGAATACCGCGCCGACCGCTCTGGCCTGCGCCCGCAGGATGTCCCGCTGGGCGAGCACCTCACCCGGCGGATCGGCCGTCGGCCACGGCGGCCCGATCACCAGCAGCTTGGCCCGCGGCGCCACCCGCCGCGCGATCTGGAAGGTCTCGCCAACCAGCACCGGGTACTTCTGCATATCGGCGGGCTGGTCATTGCGCGACCCGAAGAACACCACCAGCGCGTCGTCGCGGTCGACCGCGCGCACGGTGAGGTCCTCGAACAGGCTGCCCTGGTTGCCCCGGATGCCGTAGCCCGCACCGCCCTCGGCCGCCACATCGGGGTCGACCCGGGCGCCTTGGCCCGCCAGCAGCAGCCAGGCGCGCGACGTCCAGGACTTCGGCCCTAAGCCACCCTCGTCGGTTCCGGTGGTGTAGGAGTCGCCGATCACCGCGATGCGGCTGAAACCCGAACCGCGGTTGGCCAATTCGTAGGCGATGGCCGGCTGCGAATAGCCGACGACGACGGCGAGCGCCGCGGCGGCCGACAGGCCCGCCGTGATCACGCGCGTAAGTCTTTCCCTGCGAATCAAAAACACCCCACTGAATTTCGCGCCCGACGGAGGCAGCCTACTGCCCCGAACATGTTGTCGCGCACCGATGCTGCGTGTGTTACTACCCGGCGCGTGCCGACGTCTCGGGGCGGGTGCCCGGGGCCTCTTCGACGGGTGTCAGCCGGGCGCCTTCGGCCCCCGGTGGCCCGGTGTGCTTGTCGTGTTTGACGTCGCGGAAGTCGACCATCCGGCGCATCCACCGCCGGGCGGGTTCCTCGACCCCGTGGTACAGCGCCATCGCGCCCGCCACCGCGGCCACGATCAGGCCGACGACGACGACCTTCTGCACCGCCTTCGGGAGGTCGATCTGGTACTCCTGCACCGCCCAGTTCCACGAGGTGTGCACGATCTCGTGAACCATGTAGAGGCTGAACGAGATCTGCCCGCCGTAGACCAGCAGCCGGGTGGACAGCAGGGCGGGCAGGGTACCCACGCCGATCGCCAGCGTCACCACCAGCGGCATGAACAGCACGTCCACCAGGCCACCCGGGTCGATCATGCCGGCGACCGGGTGCGCGTCGTAGTAGTAGAGGATGCCGACCATGGCCGCGGCCAGCAGCACGGCGGCCACTCCGGAGACCTGCTGGGCCCGCTTGCCCAGGTGCAGCCGTCGCACCGCCGCGCAGGCCAGCGCACCGGCGACGAACTGGGCCACGATCCGCGGCAACCAGCTCCACGGGGTGTAGAAGTGGCCGCTGGCCAGCAACAGCAGCGTCGGCGGCAGCGCGGCGACGAATGCCAGCAACATCAGGGTGCGCGCGCGGGTCACCTGCGCCATCCGGAAGATCACCAGGATGATCGCGCCGAACAGCAGGTACGCCAGCCACTCCGCACTGATCGACCACGCGGGCCCGTCCCAGCTGGTGCCGTCGAAGAACGGTTCGAACCACAGTTGCACCATGAACAGTTGGCGCACATAGCTGATCGCGTTCAGCTTCTCGACGTCCGGCGACGGAACGGTGCCGACGTGCAGCGTGAAGATGATCCACGCCGCCGCGATGTGCATGGTCACCAGGTACACCGGCCACACCCGGGACAGTCGCAGCCACAGGAAGTGCAGCGTCGCCCGACCGGAGAAGTGCGAGCCCATCCGGTCCAGGTAGTTCCAGGTCAGCACGAATCCACTGAGAATGAAGAACAGGTCCACACCCTGTGCACCGGCGTTGAGCAACGGCGCGAGGTCGTCCTTGAGACGCGGCGACGCTTCCCAGATCAGCGGGCGGAAGTGGAACAACACCACCCACATGGCGGCGACGATGCGAAGACCGGTCAGAGCCTTGATTTCTCCGGTTCGCACAACACCCATTCCGACTCAAGCTCTACGTTTCGACGCTCCGCGGGTCGGACCCCGCTGTCACCGGGACTTCGGCACCGGTAACCCCTGGCAGCGTATCAGCGCAGCGACCGCGGGTCCGGTTTCGCAATGCTGTGGGATACCTGGACGAACTCCTGATCACCGACGTGGCCACGACGCTCGATTCTTTGCTGGCGGCAACGCGTTCGGCTCACGTTGCCGCCCAGCCACCGTCGACACTGAGCACCGTTCCGTGGATATTGGCCGCGCCGTCGCCGACCAGGAAGACCACTGCGGCCGCGATCTCGTCGGGCGTGCTCATGCGTCGCGACGGCAGCCGATTCAGTGTCGGTGCGATGTGATCGGCGAACTCGGCCTGCCGCTCGGTTCCGATCGGCCCCGGCGCCACGGCGTTGACCCGCACACCCGCCGGGCCGTACTCGTCGGCCCACGACTGCGTGAACGAATGGATCGCGGCTTTGGTGGCGCTGTACACCGCCGACCCGCTGGATCCGCGCAGACCGGTGATCGACCCGATGTTGATGATCGCTCCACCGCCCCGAGCCGCCATCCGCGGCGCGAGTACTCCGGTGAGCAGGAACGGCGCGAACACATTGATCCCGAACACGTCGCGTAATTCGTTCGCGCTCACGTCCGTGGTCGGGGTCGGCATCAGCAGGGTGGCCGCATTGTTCACCAAGATGTCGATGTCGCCGCCCGCCGTCTCGGCCGCCGCGTCGGCGAGCAGTCTGGTGGCATCGTCGCCGTGCCCGAGATCGGTGGCGACGAATGCCGCCTGCCCGCCGCTGCCGTGAATGTCGGCGACGACGGCGGCACCCCGGGCCGCGTCCCGCCCGCTGATCACGACGAATGCTCCCTGCTCCGCCAAGGCCTTTGCGATGGCGACCCCGAGGCCCCCGGTAGAACCGGTGACAAGTGCTCTGCGCCCGGATAGCCGGGTATCTTTTGGACTCATGAGTCCATATGCTTCGCCGTTGAAAATGGACCCGCAAGTCCAAAAACTGACGGCAAAGGGGCGCGCCACCCGGGAGCGGATCATCGAGGGCGCCGCCGCCGAGATCCGAGCCCGCGGCGTCGCACTGACCACGCTCGACGACGTGATGACCCGGACCAGAACATCCAAAAGCCAACTGTTCCACTACTTCCCGAACGGCAAGGAGCAGTTACTACTGGCGGTCGCCGAGTACGAATCACAGATGGTGCTCGATGATCAGCAGCCGCATCTCGGTGCGCTCACGTCGTGGGCGGCCTGGCAGCGCTGGCGCGACTCGGTGGTCGACCGATATCGCCGCCAGGGGCAGAACTGCCCGATCGCGGTGCTGATGTCGGAAATAGGGCGCACCACTCCCGGTGCCGAGGCAGTGACAACCGAACTGATCACCAAGTGGCGCCGCGCGATTGCCGTTGGTATCCGCTCGATGCAGGACCAGTCGAAGGTGTCGGAGTCGGTTGATGCGGAGCGATCAGCGGCCGCGCTGCTGGCGGGGATTCAGGGCGGGGTGGGCATCATGCTCGCCACCGGTGACCTGAGTTATCTGGAGGCCGCCCTCGACGAGGGCATCAACACGCTGCGTGCCGCCTGACAGCTAGCCGCCGTTCTGGGCCATCGCCCAGCAGGTGACCGAGTGCCATAGGTTGCACGGGATCCCGTTCATCGTCGGGATCTGGTTGGGCGCGATATTCGTCGTCACGTTGTCCGGACCGATCGCCTGCGGGATCTGACCGCCGGACTGGCCTGCCGTGCACACCCCGGGGAATCGGCTCTGGACCGTCCCGTTCGGGCAGTCGGCGGACGCGGGGGCGGCGAGCACCAGCGATCCGGACGTCAACGCCACCGCACTCACGCCGATCAGAAGTCGTTTCACAGTCACTCGATTCCGCCTTGAGGCTTATACCCAATCACCATATCGGTGACCCGGCCACCGGCGTTAGCCCTTAGCGCGCTTCGTTGATCTCGTTCTTCAGTACCTCGGCCTGAGTACCGAAGACGGCCTGCACATTGTTGCCGACCTCGATCACACCCGCGGCACCCAGGCTCTTCAGCCGGTCCTGGTCCACCTTGGTCGTGTCGGCCACCTCCATGCGCAGCCGGGTGATGCAGGCGTCGACGCTGCGCAGGTTCTCCCGCCCGCCGAACGCGGCGATCAGTTGTTCGGCCCTGCTGTCGACGGCCACCGACGTGGTCGAGTCGGCACCCTCGCCGACGTTGGCCCGCTCCTCCGCGTCGAACTCGGCGTCGGGCTCGCGACCGGGCGTGCGCATGTTCCACCGGGTGATGACGATCCGGAACAGCAGGTAATAGACCGCGAAGAAGACCAAGCCCATCACGATCAGCAGCGGAATGTTCTTGGCGGCCGGTGCGGTGCCGTAGAGCAGCAGATCGATCAGCCCCGCCGAGAACGAGAACCCGAGATGGATGTCGAGCAGGTAGGCGATTGCCAGCGATAGCCCGGTCAGCAGCGCGTGCACGATGTAGAGCGGGAAGGCCACGAACATGAACGCGAACTCCAGCGGCTCGGTCACGCCCGTGAGGAACGCGGTCAGCGCGGCGGCCGACAGGATGCCGAAGGCGAGCTTGCGTTGCTTCTTGTTGGCGACGTGGATCATCGCCAGCGCGGCACCCGGCAGGCCGAACATCAGGATTGGATAGAAGCCCGACGTGAGCAGCCCCGCGCTCGGGTCCCCCGCGGCGAACCGGCTCAGCTCACCGGTGACCACCTGGCCGTCACCACTCGGATAGCTGCCGTAGATGAACCACACGTACGAGTTCAGGATGTGGTGCAGCCCCAGCGGGATCAGCATGCGGTTGGCGAAGCCGTACACGAACGCCCCCAGCGCCCCGGCACCGCCGATGAAGTGGCCCAGCCCGGTCAGCCCGGCATCGAAGATCGGATAGAAGTAACTCATCGCGAACGCGACCACCAGGCTCGCCAACGAGACGACGATCGGGACGAATCGCCTGCCGCCGAAGAATCCGAGGTACGCGGGCAACTGGATGGTGTGGTACCGGTCGAACAGCCACGCCGTCAGCAGGCCGATGACGATCCCGCCGAACACGCTGTAGTTGATCTGGGCCTGTTCGCCCGCCTTATCGAGTTCGCCGGCAAGCACGAACGGCGACATCGTTTTGAACACCGCCTGCATCACCAGGTAGCCGACGACCGCCGACAGCGCGGTGGAGCCGTCGGCCTTGCGGGCGAAGCCAATCGCGACGCCGACGGCGAACAACAACGCCAGATTGTTGAACAACGCCCCGCCCGCGGCGCTCATCGCCTGGAAGAACGGCCCGATCACCGGTGCCTTGATCCGGCCAAGCAGGTCGTCTTGGCCGAGGCGCAGCAGGATGCCCGCCGCAGGAAGGACCGCGATCGGCAGCATGAGGCTCTTGCCGAGCCGCTGCAGCTGCGCGAATCCGGGTATATGCAGCCCCGACTTTTGCTGCGCCCCCGAATCTTTGGCGGTTTCGCTCATATCCGGCCGACCTTTCTTTGTCGCAGCACGACCGAAGCCTAGACAAACCCTCGCACGCGAGACGTTGTTTCGCCACGCCCGTAGGTTTGGAGTATCTATTGTCTTCGGTCAGGGGATAGGAGTCGATGTGAGCGCAACAGCAGTCCACGCACCGGTGACCGGACGTGCCGTCGCGCTCGACGATGTGCCCGATCCCGTTTTCTCCCAGGGCATGGTGGGCTACGGCGCCGCCGTTGATCCGCCGCGCGAGGTGATCGATGCCGTCGCACCGGTCAACGGCCGGATCCTGAAACTGATGCCGCACGCCTACATCGTGATGACCGCCGAGAACGTCGGCGTGCTGGTCCATCTCGGCCTCGACACGGTGGCACTCAAGGGAGTCGGCTTCACCGCCCTGCTCACCGAGGGCGATACCGTGGCCGCCGGCCAGCCGGTGATCACCTATGACGTGCCTTCAGTGGTGGCAGCGGGACTGAACCCCATCGTTCCCGTCGTCATCATGGACGAACGCGAAGCCGCCAACGTCGTGGTCGGCGACGAAGTCGCCGCGGGTGCTGACATCGCCTCGGGCTCAGTTCTTTTCACTGCCAACAAGTAAGGCGGCGAGGTATGGAAGTCGTGATCACCGAGAACGCCGCACAGATCGGGACCATCGCCGCCGATGCCATCGAGGCGCTGCTGACTCGCAAGCCGGCGGCGGTGCTGGGGCTGGCCACCGGCTCGTCGCCGATGGCGATCTACGACGAGCTGGCCGCCCGCTGCGATGCGGGGCGTGTCTCGTTTCGGCACGCGCGCGGATTCACCCTCGACGAGTACGTCGGATTGCCCGCCGACCACCCCGAGCGCTACCGGACCGTCATCGACACGGTGTTCGTCAACCGCGTCGACTTCGAGCCGGGGGCGGTGGCCGGCCCGGACGGCCTGGCGCAGGACATCCCCGAGGCCTGCGCGGCCTACGAAGCCGCGATCGACGCGGCCGGCGGCATCGACCTACAGATCCTGGGCATCGGCACCGACGGTCACATCGGTTTCAACGAGCCCGGGTCGTCGCTGGCGTCGCGCACCCGCATCAAAACGCTGACGCGCCAAACCCGTATCGACAACGCCCGGTTCTTCGGCGACGACGTCGACAAGGTTCCGACGCACTGCCTGACCCAGGGCCTGGGCACCATCATGGCCGCCCGCCACGTGGTCCTGGTGGCACTCGGGCGCGCCAAAGCCGAAGCGGTGCATCAACTGGTGGAGGGTCCGGTGAGCGCGATGTGGCCGGCCACGATCCTGCAGCACCATCCCCACGTCACCGTGTTGCTCGACGGGAGCGCGGCCCGGCGGCTGCAGCTGGCCGACTACTACCGGGAGACCTACCGGTCGAAGCCGCACTGGC